>JBAZKF010000001.1:638527-957791 GCA_041650895.1 Patescibacteria group bacterium
CAGTTACTGTTCTAAAATCATCCGCCTCAGCATCTGTCTCGGGACAAAAACCTATTTGTTCTCCGATCTCCCCACCACCTCCCTCATCTTCATCTGTGTCTTGGTCGCAGTATTCCGTCAGGACAGCTCCCGCTAAGTCTGGCAAGAGAGAGGGGAGAGACTTGGTCAAATCAATGACATCAACCTCTACCGGTTCTAACTGGTCGTTAATTTTCATTAGTGATGGCAAGCCAAAATGTTGACTAAAAATATATTCCATAATTGACATCGCATCGTCTTGCCAATCATATTCCAAATAAACGGCGTCGCACTGGGAAACGCAATGAGACAAAAGCGACAGCGTCTGTATAAACCAGCGCCTGGACTCTTCGTCATATTTTTCAATTAACTTTTTGTCTATGGCGGTACTCTTTTCCGCCAACTGCAACTGTACTTCTTGGCTTTCCAAAAAAGTTATCGGATTAACAACACTTAATCCTAGTTGCTCAAGCCAGCTTTCAATTCGGTCAAACTTTTTGGCATCCTTTTCCAAATCACCGCTTTTAGCACTACAAATGTATATCACCATAGCTAATCCTCCTTTCCCTGGTAAAACTAAGTTAAATTGTCAAAGTCCGATTAGCCGTATCTTAACCAAAACAACGTTGAAAGTCAAAAAAACCGCCCTGACGAAAGTCGGGGCGGAACTGAAAGAACTGATTATCGACCTCCGCGTTTACGCTGGACTCTTTCCAAAAATATCGGGCCATTAATGGTTTTACCTCGATCCCGATCCATCAAAAAGAAAGCTTGTCTTGGCTTTTCAAAGTCTGCCTTAATAGACAAAGCATACGCATTATAACCAATCATTGATCCGTTACAAACATAATTTCCGCCGTCGCGTAATTGGTGCCAATGGCCGATAACGTCTAAATTAGCATGTTTGGCTTTATTCCATTGAGCAATGGCTTTATTGAGTGGGATAGTAATTCCGCCGACTCCACCGTGATATTTAATACCATCACCATGATGAAATCGCAACACTTGATCATAAACCTGGACATAAGCCAGATAACTCTCGGGAATAATGAACTTCACGCGCTTCTCGTTTAGCGCTTGATAGTGAAGAGCCAACATATTATAAAGAAGGAACTCCAAAGAAGTACCTGTTTGATTGGCATGACGTTTGAGTTTAGTGAATCGACCATGGTTGCCACAACAGCACGGAATGATTAAATTACAATTAGTCTGCTTAAGGAACATGTCTATACCGGACACCAAAGCATTTCGTACTAACAGCAAAGCTTTAGTGGGAGGCAAAACATTAATTTCTTGTAATTCCTCATGCAGGTAATTAGAAATAAAATCTCCGAGTAGCGCAATAATGATTGTATCAATGCAGACTTCTTGCTGATTCATTTCTATTAGACGCAGAGAATTCTGAAAACAATACTTATAGCGCGCATCAAAGGTAGCCAGGTCATAAGAATTAAGTCCATTAACTGTTTCCGGATCAACCTTCTCTTCTGCATGCCAGTCACCGTAGACTACCACAGCGACAGCCTCAGAAGTGTTAGTGCCTTTCTTGGGTAAAATCTCCGTTACTTCTGGATCTTGCTCTAGCGACTTTACCGCTTCAACAACCTTTTCCAAATCACGGTAACGGTTAATCAACTCACGATACTTTCTTTCTACGCCTTTTATCTCTTCTTTGTGCTGTCCTGCAATCAAATCTAAATCAACACTCCCTGAAATACTAGGGTTGGCTTCTTTAAAAATAGCTAAGCAATTTGGACAATCACTGCGCGGCACTCGCTTGCCTTGATAGGTTGGGTGTTGTTTGCATTTACTCATGGGACTTCCTCCTTCCCTTGTTGTTTACTTAATTGTTGCCTTGTTTAAGTTTTAATGTGCTTTAAATCACCCTCCAGAAATTATTTTATAACCTCATCTTATCCCCAGCAGAATAAGTTGTCAATAGTGGGAAAACTATGTAAGATATCTAAGGTTCAAATCTATGCTTAACATCCCTTTAGCCCTGACTTATGACGACGTCTTACTTCTACCTAAGAAGTCGGAAATCGTTTCTCGCCGTGACGTGGATACTGCCACCCGGCTGACGCGGAACATCTCACTCAAGATTCCGTTGGTTTCGGCTAACATGGATACAGTCACAGAAAGCCAGATGGCCATAGCTATGGCGCTTAAGGGCGGTATTGGCATTATTCATCGCTTTCTGGATTTAGAGACACAAGTAAAAGAAGTGACCAAAGTCAAACGCAAGCAACATATAGTAATTGACCACCCTTTCACTATTTCCCCTTGGGCGACTTTAGGCGAACTAAAAAATAAAATCTCCGAATTGGGTTGCAATGGTTTCTTGGTAACGGATAAGGATAATAATCTGGTCGGCATTGTCAGCCGGCGCGATACTGACTTTATCACTGATGACGATGTGCTGATTGAATCAATTATGACGCCAAAAACCAAGCTAATTGTCGCCAGTCCAGACATCACGCCGGAACAAGCGCGCCAAATATTCCGTTTGAATAAAGTAGAAAAATTACCATTGGTGGACGCGGATTTTAAGGTTAGGGGATTGATAACGCAAAAGGACATCTTAATCTACGGCAATAGTGAAACAGCCAAGGACTCTAAGGGACGTTTACTGGTAGGAGCGGCCATAGGAGCGGGAGACGACTTCTTGGAACGCGCCCAAGCGCTGATAGAAGCAGAAACAGATGTAATCGTGATTGATATCGCCCATGGACATTCACTTAATGAACTTCAGGCGATTTATAAGATAAAAGAAAAATTCCCGCAAGTGGAACTTGTTGGCGGCAATATTGCTACGGCGCAAGGCGCGCTGGATCTGATTAATGCCGGCATAGATGCGGTCAAAGTCGGTATCGGCCCCGGTTCTATCTGTACCACCCGCATCACCACTGGTTTCGGTGTGCCCCAATTATCGGCAATCTTCAATATCGCCTCGGTCTGCCAACGTCATCAAGTGCCGTTAATCGCCGACGGCGGTATCAAACAGCCGGCTGACGTAGTAAAGGCTTTGGCCGCCGGCGCCGACACGGTGATGATCGGCGGACAATTCGCCGGCACTGCCGAGGCACCCGGTCCAGTTATCACCTACCAGGGCCGGCAATATAAAATTTCCCGCGGTATGGCATCACTGACTGCCGCCCTATCACGACCCAACGCCAAGGAATCAATCCAACAGATCACGCCAGAAGGCATTGAAGCGCGCGTCCCCTATCGCGGTTCAGTGACTAATATCATTGACCAATATGTCGGCGGTTTGCGTTCCGGCATGAGTTATGGCAACGCCAAAAAAATTGACGACCTACGCGATTGCCAATTCATTCGCATTACCGAAGCCAGTCGCGTGGAATCAGGCAGTCATGATAACGAGATTTTATAATCTTTATTGACTTTAGAATATTGAGCGGGTAATATCATAATTAGAACTTTAAAACAATAAATGCCTCATGACAAAAGAAAGGGAGGGTAATCATGAAAGACGCACAAAGGCGCAAAAGATTCGGTATCTCTACTGGTGACGCTTGTGCCATTGATGTCCTGCATAATTTCGGAATTGATTTGCAAAATAGGCAACTTTGGATTAGCGGAACCAACATTGACTTGTTAACGGCTGATGACGCAGGTCCGGAGCCAGGCGTTGAATACATGATGTCTAACAGAGTAATCAGAAACTTGCATCTTCTGAGATTGCGTTCTGAAACTGCTCCGGCTTTAGTCCATTTGCACACCTGTGGCGGAGATTATCATGAAGGTATGGCTATTTACAACGCCTTACGTTCCATGCCCTTCCCCATAACCATTATTTCTTATACCCATGCCAGAAGCATGTCTTCAATCATTATACAGGCGGCCGAGAAGCGCGTTCTGATGCCTGACTCTTACTTTATGATCCATTATGGGCAATTGTATGCCGGTGGTGAAGCTAAAACAGTCAAGAGCAACGTTGAATTCGATAAAATCGGCACAGACAGAATGTTAGATATTTATGTTGAGAAGGCCAAAAAAGGAAAGAAATTCATAAAATGGAGTGAGACTCGCATTCGCAACTTTCTAAAAAGAAAAATGGATGAAAAAGGCGATTTCTTCTTGATGCCGGAAGAAGCTGTGGAATTCGGTTTTGCTGATGAGGTCTTTGACTTTGACTGGCAAAGACTGACTGAGTTTAGCTAATTGACTTTCCAATTTAGCTATCTAGAACCTCGTTCTTTACTAACCCCGTAATCTTCGGGGTTTTAAATTTGGCTAATTTTAGATAAAATTATCTTATATTTATTTAATTATTTGTGAACTACTTTCCCACTTGAAACTTTCCAGAAAATGCTTTATAATATATTACATCGTTTTGATCAATAAACTAGCGTTTAACAATTAAGGGCCTATAGTATAGCGGTAGAACGGTTCCATGGCATGGAACAGGTCAGGGTTCGACTCCCTGTAGGTCCACAAATAAAATAAATTGGCTAAAATTAGCCAATTTATTTTATTTTAAAAAATTATTCAGTTGACAAAAAATTATTACTGCGATATGATTATAAATCAAATTAATGCAGTTTAAAACCCACAAGTTAACCGCCCAAAACAGGCAAGGAGAATCACCGTGGGCCATAAGAGGAAAGAAACTAAGACAAGTAAAGCCCCGCAACACCCGATGGTAGGTCAAATGATTTACGTTGGCCCCGGACCGGAATGCACGGGCGGACAAGCATTGATTACTGAAACAGAAATACGATTCAAAGGCAAAAAGAAATCACTCTTTGTCAAACTGAATGCCCATCCCAGAGGGTTCCTGAACTGGACCAACGGTCTAAGGCCAAAACAAAAGGCTCTTGAAAAAAAATACGGCGATACCAAGGCCAAGTACGATCCGGATGATCGTAGTTGGGGTATGCCAGAATAGAACATAAACCCCCGAATCATGTATTCCGGGGGTTTTTCGTTGCCTAATTATAATTCAATAATAATAAAAACCCGAATACAATCCGGGTTACGCAAAAGTGCAATATAATTAATAAACAATCGTCCAGCGATAAAAGTTGTGCCTGCTTACCTTGACCATTCCACTATCATCTATAATCTCATCTTTAATGAAGTCACCTCTTAGTACCATACCGGGACAAAGATCCAATGCTTCATTTAGTGACAAGAATAACACCTCTCTCGGCCCGTCAATAGAAAAAAATCTTTTGTAGAGTTTGGTCATTACCCTTTTTCTGTGGTTAAATTCTTTTCTCCATTTTAGCAATTCGCTATAATTCCCTGAACTTATAGCGCTTCGCTTTTCAGACATCATTGAGAGATGATCCATTAGTTTTTCATGGATCTCCGCTTTTTTTATGGCGTCAGACCTACTCAATCTACTAACGGAAACCTGCAAGCAACCTGACATTGACGGCCTCGGTTTAACAGATTCCACGTAAAAGTAAGCTTTGGCGTTCTTAATATCGGTTGCACTATCTCTTTTAGTCACGCAACCGACGAACAAAAAAGAAAATACAAAAACTGATAGCAAAAACAAAAAACTGATACTTCTCACTGTTTTCCTCCTTTTAGTTAGACACCTACGACCGTATTAACTATTACCAATTATCAATGTTCTAAACTTAACCAAAACAAAGATTCCTAGTGCTCCTGATAACCAATCATAGCACTTTCTAAACTATTTTTCAATACCAAGTTAATTAATATTATTTTCACGTTAAACCGCTAAATTTATTCTATTTTATATAACATAAATTAGCTAAATTTAGCCAATTTGTTTAAATTTAGCCAAATAATTATCAACCTTGGTCTCAATGTCTAGACATGTCTAGACATTTATCCCACATAGCAACAGGTTATCCACAGATTTCCACAATGTCGTTAATTTCTTTTTTTACTAAATTTAGATAAAAATGGCTGTTTTAGCAAAATCTATAAACATAACTAACTCAATAACAGTGGAATAAAAAAGTAATGTCTAGACATGTCTGGACATTACTTAAATTTGTTAAAAAACTTTATTATTTAAATTTAGCCAAAATTATTTTTCATTGTCTAGACATGTCTGGACATTACGCAAACAAAAAATTATAACAAAAAAGTTATAATCTTAAAGGCACCATTTTTCTACCCCTATGCGGAATATTAAGATACCAAATGACATTACCGGTAAAATAACCACTTGTTATATTACCGCGCAAGACTTTACTAAAAAATACTTCTTTTGCTCTCATCAGGAATCGAACCTGAATCTAGGGCTTAGGAGTCCCTTGTTCTATCCGTTGAACTATGAGGGCGTAACTTGGCAAAACGAGACAGGAGTAGCCAATATTAACCACCTATTGAATAATGAAGTTTAAACTGTCTAGTTACTTGATTGACGAAGTAAAATTCTGTATAATTAAGACAGATTTATTAATGAGATGACACATCTCAAATCAATTTTACAGTAAAAATTATGATAATTCAATGGTTAGGCTTATCGGCCGTAAAAGTCCAGACTAAGGGCCAAGGAGAAGAGTTAGTAATTGCTCTGGATCCGTTTGCCGATAATGGCTCCCTAAAAATGCCGCGTTTCCAAGCCGACATCGTAATGGCATCCAGTAATCATGAAGAACACGCCAATTTTGAGGCCATCCGCGGAGAGCCCTTTGCTATCGTCCATCCCGGCGAATACGAAACTAAAGGCATTTTTATTTACGGCATACCCGGTGTAAACTCTTCTGATAAAGAAAAGCTTCAAAACACGATTTATAAAATTATTGCTGAGGAAATCTCCATTGTTCATTTAGGCAGATTAAATAAGACTCTAACCGATGAACAAGTTGACCAACTGGGTAATGTTGACATCCTATTCCTGCCAATCGGTGGCAAGGATGTTCTGGATGACAAGAAAGCGATTGAAGTCGCTTCACAATTGGAGCCAAGAATAATTATTCCGATACACTACAAAATTAATGGACAAAAAACTGACTTGGCTGATGCTGGCGATTATCTCAAACATTGCGGTTTAAAGTCAGAGACTCAGGAGAAGTTACGGGCAAATAAAAAAGATCTGCTTGCTGAAGATACCAGAGTAATCATTCTAACGGTTTAATTAAAAATCATTTGAACCTTTTCCCATGCGTCAAAAAAAATCTTCCACCCCGCGGCGGAAACAATCAGGAGGCCCGAAAAAAAGCACCTCAAAATCAATAAATAAACCAGCAGAACCGCGCTATATCAACATCAACACTCCGCCCTTAGAAAAAAGGGCCGTATTGGTCTGGCTGATTATTACCGTCTTAATGGCGGTAGTTGTGATTTGTTGGTTCTTATCTTTATCCAGCAATATCGCCAGTGAAACTAAGAATCTTAATTTGGAACAAATAAAAAAAGAGATTGATTCAACTTTAGGCAAGTTTGATTTATCCGGTAATATCGCTTCTACTACTCCTTTGATATCACCGGAAGATTTAACGACAATAAAAGAGAATGTACTTAAGGAAATAAGACAGAACGAACCGGAATTATGGCCGGAAAAAACTTCTCTCGTTCTTGGTCTGACATTCCGTCTGCCACCGAACTGGCAAATGGATGAAAGCCAAAATACTCTGCGTTTAACCGATTATGCTTTAAACGGCGACATACCTGAGGCTTTTACGTTAATAACCATCACAGCTCAAGCTGACAGCCGCAAACAATCGCTCTTTTCCTGGTTCTCTCGCAATAAGATCGATTTAAAAAGCTATTCTCTTGATGAAACCTCTCTCAACTCCACCAGCACCGATGTCTTATATTATACCCGCACTGTTCCGGTGGCAGGAGAAATTGATCGACGTGTTTATTTAAAAACAGTAGACAAAGTTTACGAAATACAAATACTGGGACGAGGAGAAGACACCATTTCCAATCAAATAGTGAATTTAATCATAGGCAGTATTAGATTAATTTAAATTTGCCAGTCATTAATTTTTGTTTATGCCCAAAAAAGAAGATCGCAGCCAGCAATATCTTGATTTTAACGCTAATCCTAATGCTATTACTGATCGCCTGATTAGTGAAGAAGTTCAACAAAGCTACTTGGACTATGCTATGTCGGTAATCGTCTCCCGTGCCTTGCCTGATGTTCGTGACGGCTTAAAACCGGTGCACCGCCGCGTCTTGTACGCCATGTGGGATATCGGACTACGCGCTAACGCCAAATTCCGCAAATCAGCTAATGTGGTAGGTGAAGTCATGGCCAAATACCACCCACATGGCGATTCGGCCATTTATGAAACCATGGTGCGTATGGCCCAAGACTTTTCTTTGCGCCATCCTTTGGTTAAAGGTCAAGGAAACTTCGGCTCTATGGACGGTGATAGCGCCGCGGCCATGCGTTACACCGAAGCTAAACTCTCTCCCATTGCCGAAGAAATGCTGTTTGATATTGATAAGAATACGGTTAACTTCATACCTAATTACGATGGCGCCCATAAAGAGCCTCGCGTTCTGCCGGCCAAGTTGCCTAACTTATTGATTAATGGCACCCAAGGCATTGCCGTTGGCATGGCAACCAATATTCCGCCGCACAACTTAGGAGAGATTGTTGACGGTGTAGTGCATTTGATTGATAACCCTGATTGCGAAGTTGAGGATTTGGTCAAATTCATTAAAGGCCCGGATTTTCCTACGGGTGGAATTATTTACAATCTTAACGATATCAAGCAAGCCTATTTGACCGGCAAAGGTGGCGTAGTCTGTCGCGCCAAAACTGATATAGAAGAAACCAAAACCGGACTCTACCGCATTATTATTACCGAAGTCAACTACCAAACCAATAAAGCCACTTTACTGGAAAAAATTGCCGAATTAGTCAAAGACAAAAAAATCGAGGGAATTAAAGATTTACGCGATGAATCCAATAAAGACGGTGTACGCGTCGTGATTGAAATCAAAAAAGACGCCTACCCTCAAAAGATCCTTAACCAATTATTCAAATTCACACAACTACAAGATACTTTTCATTTCAATGTCTTAGCTTTAGTGGATGGCATCCAACCCAAAGTACTGAATCTAAAAATGGTTTTAGAAGAATACCTCAAACATCGGCAGGAAGTAATTACCCGCCGTACCCAGTTTGAATTAGACAAAGCCAAAGATCGAGCTCATATTTTAGAAGGTTTGGTTATGGCTTTGGCTCATATTGATGAGATTATCGCCGCCATTAAAAAATCCAAAGACAAAGACGATGCCAAATCTAATTTAATCAAAAAATTCAAGCTAAGCGAACGGCAAGCCGTAGCCATTTTGGAGATGAAACTGCAACAGCTGGCTAACTTGGAGAAGATTAAGATTGAGACTGAGTTGAAAGAAAAAATGAAACTGATCAAGGAGCTGGAATCATTACTAAAATCTCCAACTAGAATCTTAGCTTTAATCAAAACGGAAATTTTGGAATTGAAAGAGAAATTCGGCGAGCCCAGACGCACTCAAATAGTCGCTCATGGCGTGGACAGCTTCAAAGCCGAGGATTTGATTCCTGATGAAGAAATGATCGTTATGGTCACTAATGACGGCTATATCAAACGCTTACCGCCCGACACCTTTAAAACTCAAGGACGAGGCGGCAAAGGAGTTATCGGATTAACCACGAAAGAAGAAGATTCAGTGGAACATTTCTTCCTGACTTCTACGCACGCCGACCTGATGTTTTTTACTAATCGCGGGCGTGTCTTCCAACTCAAAGGCTATGACGTGCCTCAGTCCTCACGTACGGCCAAGGGCCAGGCTTTGGTTAACTTCTTGCAACTAGCGCCCAATGAGAAAGTCTCAGCCATTTTACCTTCCACAGAGGTAGAAAATGATAAGTTTTTGGTTATGGTAACAAATCGCGGAACAATCAAGAAGTCTAAAATTGAAGATTTCAAGAATGTCCGCCGATCAGGATTAATCGCCATTAAACTGAGAGATGACGATGATTTGCAATGGGTTCAACCGTCCAAGGGCGCAGAAAATATTATTCTGGTTACTAAACTAGGCCAGGCCATCAGATTTAAAGAGTCAGATGTCCGCTCTATGGGACGCACCTCCTCAGGAGTCAGAGGCGTCCGCCTAAAGAGCAAAGATGCGGTTGTGGGTATGGCTGTTTTTGACCCTAAAGATGAGAAGGTGGCCAAATTAATGATTATCATGGCCAATGGTTTCGGCAAACAAACAGAGCTTAAATATTATAAGGTCCAAGGAAGAGGCGGCTCGGGCATTAAAACAGCTAAAATTACCTCTAAAACAGGGGAAATAATCACCGGCAAATTGATTTATGATGATTCCGCCGATATGATTATAATTTCCAATCATGGCCAGGTTATCCGCCTACCCATCAAAACAGTCAGTATTCTTGGTCGTGACACGCAAGGTGTCAGGGTAATGAGGTTTAAGGAAGAAAAAGACACTGTAGCCAATGTAACGCTGTTATAAAATAAAAAAAGCGTCCCTGCCAAGCGGGGACGCTTTTGTTTGTGCTTAAATAAAGAACCGTTATGGTAATTGGCCAAAAAGCTGCCGGTTAGCCAACTCTTCCATTTTGTCTTTCAATAGCTTGCGCCAGATAACAATAACTTCCGGGCCCCAAACAATATTGTTTCCTTCTTCAAAATCTTGAGCCGCCGCTTCAACCATCCGAGAAATCAGTATAATATTACAACCCGCTTCAAGTAAGGAGGTTAAAATCTTTGATGTCTCCCAGCCCGCGCTGATTAAACTGGTAGCAATTATATGAAAAGTAAATTCATAATCCACTAAAAGCTGGACTATCTCTTGATCAGTTTTGCCTTGATCACTGACAACAGCCATAAATTCAGGGGATACCCTTTTAGCATCAATCGAGACTTCCTGAGATTGTTTCCCCTTGTCTTCCATGCAACTCCTAGGCATAACCTTAGGCGCATAAATATCAGCAATCTTACCTAAAGATAAGCCAAACATCTGCAAGTAGGTTATTATTTCTTTATCCTCCACAGACAGAGAGCGCAGGAAAGCGACGAGACCATCAGGACCCAAAGCCTGATAAAACAAAGAGGCTTTCTGTTCATCGGAAATCTTTAATTCATCCCAAAAATACCAAATCTTGCGCTTAGTCCACTGCATAACCATCTTTTTGGGATCATTTTTACTAGGGACAAGGATGGTTTGAATGACTCTAAAAGTATCTTTATTAAGCTTACCACCCTTACCTATTAATTCTATCACAACATCAATACTGCCGTAAAAATTGCTCAAAAATCTAATAGTGCTGGAGGTAATGATATTGTTATTAACCATAGCTGCCATTTGCCGTGATTGATCCCAGCCACTGGCTAAAATATAATTAATAATATCCTCGTCGCTCAAGCCGTCAAAGTCAGTGCCGTTCCAAGACATGGACATAATAAGAGAATTGGCTATCTCATCATCTTTTGAACCGGCCTCTCCAAACCAACTGAATATTTCTTGGCTGGGAAACTTGGCTGATAGATACCAAGAGAATATGACTTCCTGCTTATAAATAAATCTTTCCATACGGCTACCGTCTTCTTCGTTTTTCAAAGACAACAACTGACGGATTAATTCCACATGACTGCCACAAATAACGGCCAACCCGTTAAGCAAGGAACTATAAATTATATGCACTGGTAGCTTCCCTTCTTTGAGCGCCTCTTCCATCCTGATTATAGCGACCTTTATTTTATCCCACAGATCGCTTTCGTGATTGCCTTTAACTCCCGGGCTATTAGACTCATCTTGAGACATGAACACCTCCTTTTGGTTTTTATTGTTTTGTTTTAAAGTACTCATTATCATAATATAATAGCACGAATTTTAAAATTGTCAACTAAAAGTTAACTAAGCCTTAAGGCTTGATTTTTAACTGTTTTATTATTATAATATAAAAAGAAAATACTAAAGATTATTGTTTAAAAGACTTATGTCAGGACATAGCAAATGGGCGAAAACTCATCGCCAAAAATCAGTGACTGATGCCAAAAAAGGAGCTACCTTCACAAAGATAGCCAACCTAATAACCATCGCGGCGCGGGAAAGTGGCGGTGATCCGGAAACAAACTTCAAATTGCGATTAGCGATTGATAAGGCCAGGGAAGCTAATATGCCTAAAGATAATATTGAACGGGCGATTACTAAAGGAACTGGTGCAAATAAAGATGGCGTTAATTTTGAGGAAATCATTTACGAGGTGGTCGGTCCGGCAGGGGTGGGATTTATTATAGAAGCCATAACCGACAACAAAAACCGCACAGTTGCCGATTTAAAATCAGTTTTGAATAAAAATGGCGGGCAACTGGGATCCTCCGGCAGTGTTTCATGGAACTTTAAAAGATTGGGTTCTTTACTTATAGCTTCCACTGATTTAAGCGAGGAACAGGAATTAGAATTGATCGAAGCCGGAGCGGAAGATATCAAAAGAATGCCGGCAACTGCCGAAGCAGAAATAACCACCTCAGTGGAATCACTGTCTCAAGTGACGAATAAAGCCAAAGGATTAGGATTAGCCATCAAAGAAACTTCTATTGTCTATCAACCAAAAGATGAAATAAACATTACTAATGAAACAGATCGCGAAAAAATAGAACGCCTCTACAATACCATTGATGACCTGGATGACATTACAAATGTTTATACCAATGCTTCATGGTAAAAACAAAACCGCATATAATTTTGGGCATTGACCCGGGTATCGCTGATACCGGTTTCGGCGTAATTGAAGAAAATTGCGGCCGGTTTAAATTGTTTGATTACGGCTCTATTAAAACCGACAAACGAGAGAGTTTATCTTCAAGATTGTTGGACTTACATGAACAATTAACAATAATAATCAAAAAATATCGGCCGGAAGTAGCGGCGGTAGAACAATTGTTTTTTTGCACTAATACTAAAACCGCTCTGACTGTCGGCCAAGCCCGAGGAGTTATTTTGTTAACCTTGGCACAAAACCAAACTAAATTGATTGAATTGACGCCACTGCAAGTCAAGCAAGGATTAACCGGTTACGGCCAAGCTGATAAAAAACAAATTCAACAAATGGTAAAAATCATCCTTAATCTCAAAACCAATCCCAAGCCTGATGACGCCGCTGATGCTTTGGCTATGGCCATTTGCGGCGCTGGCATTAATAAACTTAATTCCCGGATTAATTCATAAGCTATCGGACTATTGAAAAGAATTAGAACAATAAATCAAAAAATATAATATATGTCTAATATAAACTGGCGCGATCCGCAAAAACTCGTACCCACTCACCAACATGAACCCAAAGGAGGAAAAATATCTTTTTCCTCCAATCAAGTTAAACCTCAACGGAAACATCGACGCCATATTTGGCGGAGATTATTTAAAGTATTAGTGCCTATAATCATAATAGTAATTCTATTCTTGGCTTTAATGGCGGCGGCTGCTTTATTTTGGATTTCCAAAGATTTACCGTCAGCTGATGGTGTGCTCAAACGGAATATTACAGTTTCAACTAAAATTTATGATCGTACCGGCCAAACAGTACTTTATGATATCCATGGCGACATTAAACGTACTGTCATCCCTTTATCTGAGGTCCCTGACTATATGAAACAGGCGGTGATTACTGCTGAAGATAGGGATTTCTACCAGCATCATGGTTTTTCTTTTACCGGTATTATCCGCTCAATTTTAATTAATATCACAACTGGCAGTAAAGTTAGCGGTTCAACCTTAACCCAACAATTTGTCAAAAACGCCATCTTAACTAATGAAAAAACTTATACCAGAAAAATAAAGGAATTATTAATTTCTTATCAAATAGAAAGTAAATTCACTAAAGATCAAATCTTAGGCATGTATTTGAATGAAATACCTTATGGCTCAGTAATTTATGGCGTGGAAGCGGCGGCTCAATCTTATTTCGGCAAACCAACGAAAGATTTGACTTTAGCTGAGTCTGCTATTTTAGCAGCCATACCCAACGCGCCGACCTATTATTCGCCTTACGGCAACCATAAAGACAAATTATTGCAACGCCAGAGATACATTCTTGACTCTATGGCGGAATTAGGTTATGTCACCAAAGAACAAGCGGAGGAAGCTAAGAATGAAAAACTGACTTTTAAGCCTCTAAGAGAATCTATCATCGCGCCACATTTCGTTATGTATATCAAAGAAATACTATCGGAAAAATACGGCGAAAATTTCATTAATCAAGAGGGTTTGAAAGTTTATACTACGCTTGATTTGGAAAAACAAAAAATTGCTGAAGAGGCGGTTAAAAAAGGAGTTGAAACTAATGGTAAAAAATACGGTTTTACCAACGCCTCATTGGTTTCTTTGGATCCGAAAACCGGCCAGATATTAGCCATGGTCGGATCGGCCGACTATTTTGATGAAGCTATTGATGGACAAGTTAACGTCTCCTTGCGGTCACGCCAACCAGGTTCATCTTTCAAACCAATTGTTTATACGACATCATTTATTAAAGGTTATACTCCCAATACGATTATTTACGACACAGTGACAAATTTTGATACTACCGGTGAAAAGGCTTATGAGCCTCATAATTACCATAACGACGAAAGCGGACCAGTAACCCTGCGCAAGGCTTTAGCTGGATCATTAAACATTCCAGCGGTTAAGCTGACTTATTTAACAGGTATGGATAATATCTTTAATCTAGCGGAAAAATTAGGTTACACAACTTTTAATGACCGTAGCCGTTTTGGGTTGTCGATTGTTTTAGGTGGAGCGGAAGTAAAATTATTGGAACATACCGCGGCTTATGCCACTTTAGCCACTGATGGTATTAAACATGAAGTTAACCCTATTTTAAAAATTGAAGATAAAAATAATAAGATAATTGAGGAATTCAAAGATAAAAATGAAGAGATTATAGATGCGGAAGTTGCCAGACAAACCAACGACATTTTATCCGATGACTCAGCTCGCGCTTATATCTTTGGTAGTGGCAGTCGTTTAGTTCTGCCTGGACGACCGGCGGCAGTCAAAACTGGTACAACTAATGACTTCCATGACGCTTGGACTTTAGGTTATACCCCGTCGTTGGCTTGCGGTGTTTGGGTAGGGAATAATGACAATGCGGCTATGAAGGCGGGCGCTGACGGTTCAGTGATTGCGGCTCCTATTTGGAATAATTACATGTCTGAAGCGCTCAAAGGACAAGCAGCGGAAGAATTTACTAAGCCTCAGCCGGTTACCACTGGTAAGGCAGTCTTAGATGGCATAGCCAATTCCGGCACAATGATAAAAATTGACACAATTTCTGGGAAATTAGCTACTCAATATACTCCTTTAAGCACAATTAAAGAAATAGCTACGGGCGAAGTTCATGATATTTTGTATTATGTGGATAAAGATGCCCCACGCGGCCCACTCCCCTCTCATCCGGAAAATGACCCGCAATATTACAATTGGGAAGCCGGAGTGAAATCTTGGGCAGAAAAAAATAATATTATTACCAATGGCCAACCCATACCAACATCTTACGATGATATCCATTTGGCTTCTGATCAGCCACAACTCAATATTATCAGCCCTAACGACAAACAAACTATAAAGGACAGTTATATTATTGTTAACTTGCAGGGTTCGGCAGCTCGCGGTATCCAAAAAACAGAATATCTAATTGATAACCAACTAATTGATACTACTAGTGGATTAACTACTGACAAAACCTTGGATCTATCTGAATTAGCAAGCGGTTACCATACTTTGACTATTATAATTAAGGATGATCTACAAAACACCGCTTCAAAATCAATTGACTTTAATTTGATCGCTGTTAATCCTTTGCCCCGTCTTGATTGGACATCTCCGATTGATGGCGCTACTATTAATAATTTCCCTTTAGCTTTAAAGGCTGACTTAACTAATTTTGATCGGATAAAACAAATTGACCTTTATTATTTATCAGCTACCAGTACTAAAGAAAACTTCATTACTACGATTAGGCCACAAAGTGATAATTTTAACTTTAGTTGGAAAAAGAGTCCCGATTCCGGCGATTACACTATTTATGCTAATATTTTTAACTTAAATAACAAAAAATACGAATCGCCTAAATTAAAAATAAAAATACAATAATTAAAAAACCCGGAAACTTCCGGGTTTTTTAATTATCTTAATTTATAACTTCTGCTTTAGCAGGAATCATTTTCTTTTTTGTGATTAATTGTTGCAAAGAAGTGAATACTGTCAATAATAACCAATAGAACACTAAACCACTGGGCAGGCTCCAACCAATTACTATGGTCATTAGAGGCATCATAACTGTCATTTGACGACTCATAATAGCTGACATATCCTCATCCTTACTGTCTTTATTCTTAATTACCGGACGTTTAGCAATCATCATGGACGCTTGCCAATACTGCGCGGCACCAGCCAAAACAGCTAAAATCCATTGGGGTTTAGCCATATCTAAAAATCCAAAAGCTAAAGAGTTAATGTGCCCGGGATTAGTAATAAAAGGATAAAGTAAAGACAAACTACCATTTCTTAAGCCAGTATTGAACACTTGATAAATAGCAATTAAAAAAGGCAACTGAATAAGTAATGGTAGACAAGAGGAAAGTGGATTAATTTTATGTTCTTTATATAAATTCATCATCTCTTTGGCTTGTCGTTCTTTATCGTCTTTATATTTTTCTTTCATTTCATCAATCTTCGGTTGCAGTTCCTGCAGTGATTGTTGCGCCTTAATCGTACTGCGTGACGGTAAATATAAAGCTAATTTTATTAATAAAGTTAAAATGATTATTACTAAGCCAATATCGTGTCCAGGGATAGTATTGTAAACAAAAACCAATAAATTAAGTAATGGCTGGTAACAAATTAAATTAAAAATATTTACAATTGAACTAATCATAATTTTAATTATTTTATTGGATCAAAACCGCCTTTGGAAAAAGGATTACATCTGAGAATGCGAATAAACGCCATGAATCCGCCTTTTATTATCCCATATTTATCTATAGCTTGATAACCATATTCTGAACAGGTCGGATAAAAACGACAATAGCCGTGGGGAAAAAAGTATTTGGGCATACCATGATCAAAAGATAGTGTCCTTTGATAAAATATAATCAACTTTAAGACTAAAATTTTAGTAAAATTAGACAAAAAATTCATATAATCTTATCTTTTGCTAATAACTTGACTAAATCATTATTAAAACTAGAAAAATCTAATTTTTTACTGGGAACTAATGCTATAATTAATAAATCAATATTTTTAGTAAAATTAGACAAATTATTGCCTATAATAGCCTTAGCCCTACGTCTAATCTTATTTCTTTCTACAGCTTTTCCACTTATTTTATTACTGACAATAACAGAAAAACGGCAATGTTCTAAGTCATTATTTATAAATCTAATAATAAAGTTCTGACTTGAATCTTTTTTGCCGTTTTTGAATATCCTTTCAAATTCTTGTTTTTTAGAAATACGGTATTTATTGGCCAACATAGTGTAAATTTAGCCAAATTATAATTATTTAGATCTAGTAGAAATGACTAATTTCTTCCTTCCTTTAGCTCTTCTTCTCTTTAAAACCAATTTACCAGTATGAGTCCTACTTTTAGCCCTAAAACCATGTTTTTTGACTCTTTTAACTTTATGAGGTTGATAAGTTCTTTTAGTTGCCATAAAATACTAAAGATAATTATTAATAACTAAAGTAAAAATAACACTTTTTTTATAATAAGTCAATAAAAATTGTTATCCACAAGTTATTAACAGTTTTGATTATCTTTAGTTTTTTGATCAGTTTCCAATTGTGGATAATTATGATAAAATGTTATTAACTTAAATTGAAACACTCTTTAATAACAGCTGATTATCTAATTAATACTTTCAGTATGACACCACAAGAACTCTGGCAGGCCACTTTAGGAGAGTTAGAAACTTTATTATCTAAAGCTAACTTTACTACTTGGTTTAGACATACTAATATAGTTAGTTATGATGATAATAAGGTGGTTATTAATGTGCCTAATATTTTTACTAAAGAATATTTAGCTAAAAAATATCATAGTGCCATATTAAAAGCGATTAGAAATATTACTAATAACCCTAATTTAAAAGAAATTGAATATAAAATAGAATCATCAATTCAAAATAAAAGCGCCTTTACCAGACCAACAGAAACTATAATTAACAATGAAGAAATAATTCCCGCCAAAGAAGTATTTAAAACTTCTAACCAAATAACTAATGAAAAACCTCTTAATAATAATAAAAATAATTTAAATTATAAATACACCCTTAATACTTTTATTGTAGGAAAAAATAATGATTTAGCTCATGCCGCATCTTTAGCGGTAATAAAATCACCTGGTACGGCTTATAACCCTTTGTTTATTTATGGTGGTGTTGGATTAGGTAAAACCCATTTAATGCATGCTATTGGTAATAAAATATTGGAAAATAGCCAAGAAATGAAGGTTTTTTATACAACTTGTGAAAATTTTACCAATGATTATCTAACAGCTGTACGTAATCTTTCTGGCAACGGCCAACGCTCAATGGAAGATTTTAATAATAAATATAGGACTTTAGATGTACTTTTAGTTGATGATATCCAATTTTTATCTAATAAAGAAAGAACAGAAGAAGTTTTTTTTAATATTTTTAATGAATTACATCAAAGCAATAAACAAATTATTATTTCCTCTGACCGGCCACCTAAAGCCATACCAGATATTGAACAACGTTTAATTTCCCGTTTTGAATGGGGAATGATTGTTGATATTTCTATTCCTGATTTAGAGACAAAAATCGCGATTATTCAAGAAAAATTAAAAGAAAAAAATACAATTTTAGAAAATGATATTATTGAATATTTAGCTGGATCAATTAGAAATAATATCCGTGAATTAGAAGGTGTTTTAAATCGAGTAATTGCTTTAACTCAGCTACAAAATCGCTCTATTTCCTTAGAGGAAGTCAAACAAATTACTGCAGCTACAATTAGTAATAATCAAAAAAATAATTTAACTCCTAAAAACATAATTAAATTGGTTTCTGAATATTATGATATAACTATTGATAATATTATCAGTCCTTGCCGTAAAAAGAATTTAACTGAACCGCGCCAAATTACTATGTATTTAATGCGGGAAGAACTTAAATTATCTTATCCGGTAATCGGCCAAGAATTAGGTGGGCGCGATCATACTACTGTTATTCATGCTTGTGATAAAATCATTAATCTTATTAAGATTAATGAAAAAATCAGACAAGATATAAATATAATTAAACAAAAGTTATTTGTTTAATTATAAATTAGAGGATAAACTGGTGATAAGTAATTATAACAGTTGAAAAGTTTTATCCTCAATTTTTCCCCTATAGGATAACTTGGTGATATTATCAATAATATAGTGATTTAAAAGTGTTGAAAAAGTGGTTTAATTGATTTATTAAGTGGAAAAATAATTTAATTAAAATTTTACCTGACTTATAAAAAATTAAAACTGATTTAGATACTTTTTATCAACAAGTAAAATTTTAATAAACATTAAGTAATTATAGGATATATAATAGTTTTACCCATTAAGCAGTCCATTATTACTATTATTAATATATATACTATTATAAATAATAATATGAAATTATCTTGTACTCAGGAAAATCTTAATCAAGCAATAAATGTTGTTTCCCATATAGCGGGTAAAAATTCTAATTTACCTATTTTAGCTAATATTTTAATTAAAGCAGAAAATAAGAATTTAACCCTATCAGCAACTAATTTAGAAGTTGGAGTAACAATTAATATTAGAAGTAAAGTGGAAAATGATGGAGAATTTTCAATTGATGCTAAATTACTTAATAATTATATTTCTTTACTGCCAAAAGACAGAGTTGATTTGGAATTAATTAATGAAGAATTAAAAATTCAATGCCAAAAACAGAAAACTAAAATAAAAGGCCAAAATACCTCTGATTTTCCTTTAATACCTAAAATTGAAAAAGAAAATCCTTATATTATTTCAGCTAAAAAATTACGAGATGCTATTTATAGTGTATTTTTTTCAGCTGCTAATTCTGAATTAAGACCTGAATTATCAGGCGTTTTAATGGATTTTTCAGCTGATAAATTGATTTTAGCCGCTACTGATAGTTACCGTTTAGCTGAAATAAAAATTGATTATATTGAGAATAATAAAAGTCCTAAACTTAATAATAATGAAAAAGTTATTATTCCCGCTAAATCATTACAGGAAATATCTCGTATTTTAAGTGTATTTAAAGATGATAATAATTTGGAAATAATTGAAAACATAGAAATTTATACTAATGAAAACCAAATTATGTTTGTTTATAATGGTGTAGAATTTATTTCTCGCCTAATTGATGGCCAATATCCTGATTATAATCAAATTATACCTGCAGAATGCCCAAATAAAATAAAAGTTAATATTAATGAATTAATTAAAGCAGTAAAAGCTGCTAGTTTATTTGTAAAAAATGGAGTATTTGATATTAAATTAGATTATAATAAATCTCCTAATGAATTAATAATTATATCTTCATCTTCCCAAACAGGAGAAAATGAATCAATAGTAGAAATGGAAAAAATCGGTCTAGGAAATGAAATAATTTTAAATTATAAGTACTTATTAGATGGATTACAGGTATTAAATTCAGAAAAAGTAGAATTTTCTATTAGTGATCCTAATAATCCTTGTATTATTAGGGGTAAAAATAATGATTATCTTTATTTAATTATGCCTATTAGGCAATAATAATTAAAAAATCCTCCTAAAAGGAGGATTTTTTAATTATAGTTTCTATTCTTACCTACAATTAAATTTATTTTTTCTATTGCTAAATTTATTTTTATCGGATTTTTAATAATTCTTTTTTCATCTATTAAAAGTATAGGAATTGATTTATCACTATCAATTTTTATTTTTTTTGCCTTAAAATAACTAAAAGATTCTTTTTGTTGAGAAAATATTTTTTTATTAACATTTTTTATTACTAAATTAAGCCAATTTTTATTATTAATTAAAGGTATTTTATTAATATAATCCCCATAGTAAATATTACTAACTATTATAATACTATCTTTTTTATCAACACTAATATAATAATCATCATCACAATTAATATAAATATTATCACCAGACATCTCTAAATAAGAAATAAAATAATAATGATCATTTATTATTCCAAGATTTATTTTTTCTATAATTCTTTGTGATATAATATTACAAGCCTCCTCACCTTCTGGAATACCAAAAATATTACATAAATTATTATTTGGTCCAATCGGTATAAAACCCAAGGTTAATGATAAATCAGGTAAAAGATTTATTATTTGATTTAGGGTTTTATCATTACCTACTACCACTACTGTTTTTACACCTTGATTTAAATCTTCACGTAAAGTCAGTTTAAGATTTTTTAAAGGTGAAATCCTGGTTATTTTTCCATTAATACCAAAATCAGCCAGTCGTGACTCTATTTTAGAAAGAGTATTACTGTATTTAGCTTCATTTAGATAGTTATCGTAAATATAATAATACATAATTAATTAAAATATACCCGCGTTTTGACCGCGGGTATAGGATAATTTATTGTTTATCAATTATTGGCGGCTTTAATTCCATTTTCTTTTGTTTCGTAGATTCCGGTTTAGGACTGCGATCCTTATTATCATTCATAGTACATTTACCATTAATTAAAGCACCGCCGGCAATTGATAATATCCCTGTTTTTATATCACCGTAAATTCTGGCAGTTGATGTTAACTCTAATTTATTTTTTATACTAATATTTCCTTGTATTTCCCCGGCGATTAAAGCATTTTCTGCTCCAATATTAGCGAATATTTTTGAATCTGGGCCTACTTTAAGATTTTTACTTGTTTTAATGGTGCCGCAAATCATACCCTCAACAATAATATTGCCTTCAGTAATAAAATCACCTTCGACTTTTACTGATGGACCGATAATAGTATCTGTCTCATTTATTAATGGTTGGTTTTCTTTAAACATAATAATTTATTAATATAGTTATATTATATAACAATTATCCCTGGATTAAAATATGGAAAAGTCAAGTATTAATAATTCATTTATTTTTAATATTCTGTTATAATATAGTTATATGACTAATTCTTTCCTAAAAACAAAATTAAACTCAGAAAACGAAAAAACCCAAGAAAATAATGATTTTATCGGGTATTTTGGTAATAATCCTCAATGGTTTGATGGGGAAGCACAATTATCTTGCGATGTTTATGAGACAAAAAATGATATTATTGTCAGGACTACGGTTGCCGGAGTCAAACCTGAAAATTTGGATATTTCCATTTCTAATGATTTATTAACTATCCGAGGATCGCGTCAACAAGAAGAAGAAGTTAATAAAGAAGATTATTATTCTCAAGAGTGTTATTGGGGAGCCTTTTCCCGCTCAATTGTTTTACCAAGAGAAGTTGATCAAAAGAAAATAGATGCTAATCTTAAAAATGGCGTATTAACAATAAAACTTCCTAAAAAATATAAGACGTCAGGGATAAAAATAAGGCAAATAAATGAGTAGTTTATGAATAATCAGGAAAAAGGAGTTATTATAAATCAAGAAGGTGATTCATTTATAATAAAATTTAATGATGGACGAGAATTGCCTTGGCCTAAGAAAAATATTAATTGGGTAATTAAAGAAGGTGAAATAGTAAAAGTTACTGTTTCCCCACAAGTACTGGAGAATGATTTTCAGGAAGATCAGGCTAAAAATCTATTAAAAACAATTTTTCAAACAAATAATGCTTGAAGATTTACTGAAGAAAATTCAGTTAAATAAGATTAATAATAAAATAAGCGGCCACTGGTTAATAATATTTTCTCTAGCCGTTGTTTTTTTAATTTTATTTATTTTTATTATTTCTTTTGAATTGGTTTATGCCGCTAAATTTTTACCCCATAGCCGTATCGGCTCAATTGATTTATCAAATTTAAGTATTGGTCAGGCATTGGATAAAGTTGAAAATAAAGCCAATGAAATAAATCAAAATGGCTTTAGTTTCATTTATCAAAATGATAATCAAGATAAGATTTCACCTTTGGAAATACCGGAAGATCCTGATGTTTCAGGGGTTGATTTATTATTTTATGATATTCATCAAACAGTTTATAGTAACTTTCAATTAGGGCATAATAATAATTTTATTTTAAGTGTAGCTCAGCAATTAGGTATTCTCTCTGGTCATAAAAAGCTATCCGCCTCTTACAAATTAAATGAAGAGCTTTTAATTAAACTGTTAAAACAGCAATTTAAATTATTAGAACAACCAGCAATGAATGCCCGACCAAATATTCAATGCGAAAGAGAAGATTGCCAAATAACTATTTTACCGGAAAAACAAGGATGGGTTATTGATTATAATAGTATTATTAAAGAAATAAAAAATAATCTTGATCAATTAGAAAATAGACCGATAAAAATCAACCCAATTATTTCTCAACCAGAAATAAAACAATCAGATATAGGCGATAAAAAAAATAAAATACAAACTATTTTAATTTCTTCCAGTACAGAATTTATTTATCAAGATAAAAAATGGGTTTTGAGTAAAAAAAGCCTAAGTCAGTTTTTAGATTTTCAAAAAGTGAATAATCAAATAGTTATCGGTATTAATCAAGACAAATTTTTTGACTGGTTTAAATTGAATATTAGTTCAGAATTGGATAAGCCGGCTAAAAATGCTTCTTTAGAAATAAAGAATGGCAAAGTAAATAAATTATCAACTCATCAGAACGGACTGGAAGCGGATAAAGAAAAAGCTTATAATGATTTTAATCAAAAAATGATTAATAGTGATTATTCAGTTAATCAAATAATTATAACTACCAGAGAGATTTATCCTGAAGTGACGACCGACCAAGTTAATGATCTTGGTATTAAGGAAATTATCGGTACCGGACAATCATCATTTGCCGGCAGTCCGACTAACCGCCGGAAAAATATTAAAAATGGCGCCGCCAAACTTCATGGCTTATTAATCAAGCCGGAAGAAGAATTTTCTTTAATTAAAGCTTTACTGCCGATAGATGCGGCCAATGGTTATTTTCCTGAATTAGTGATTAAAGGCAATAAAACTACAGCTGAATACGGCGGAGGATTATGCCAAATCGGTACTACTGTTTTTCGTTCCGCCTTAGCTTCCGGCCTACCTATCTTAGAACGGCAAAACCATTCTTATAATGTGACTTATTATTTAGAAAGTGGCTTACCAGGAGTTGATGCTACAATTTATGATCCGAAACCTGATTTAAGATTTAGAAATGATACTGGCAATTATATTTTAATTCAAGCCAGAATAGAAGGTGATAAGCTATATTTTGATTTTTGGGGAATTAACGATGGGCGCACTACTACTAGGACAAAACCTAAAACATGGGGTGTTAAGGTTCCATTACCAACAAAAATTATTGAGACTACTGATTTAGATCCTGGAGTGAAAAAATGTACTGAGAGTTCACATAATGGCATTAGCGCGTCTTTTGACTATATAGTGGTATATGGTGATGGAAAAACAGTTACTAGCACTTTTACCTCAGTTTACAAACCTTGGCAAGCGGTATGCCTGGTTGGAGTGGCTACTGAACAAGCATCTAGTACAGAAGTAATAGAAACTAGTAATTAAATAAGTATTATAAATGATTAATAATAAAAATAATACCCAAGTTTTGGTGTTATTTTTATTGGATGTAGATTATTATATTGAGAATTTAAACCCCTTATTTTAAGATATTAAGTGGTGGTATTGGGTTATTTGTGAACTGGGATTGACAAAACAATGTTAATTTGCTATGATTATAACTCAAGAAAGTTGAACTTTAACAAAGAGGAGAAATAAAGTGAAATACTTAATAAGAATTAAATGGATACCATATCTTGTTATGGTTATATTTGTGGGCATTATTGCGATATTTTGTGTTTTAGTGGGTTGGATGTAGGAAGGAAGCTGATTATGCCGTTTTGTTCACATGGATATAATTAAGATAGAGGATGTTGGATATGTAATAAATAAGTTGAACTTTAACAAAGAGGAGAGACAAGTTTATGCCTATGAAAATGATATGGCGATGTAATAGTTGTGGTGAACATGGTTATACTGGAGAAAAAATTCCTAAAAAATGTCCTGCCTGTAGGAGTATATTTATATGGAATTGTAATGATAAGGTTATGAGAGTAGTATATTTTAAAAATCTTAGGACTAGAAAATATTTTCTTGAGTTTGATGGAGGAACACGAGTAGAGATTTGCGAAAAAACATTACCATTTCGTCGTTATCGTGGTGGTTTCACTGGAAATTACCTTGCAAATAAAGAAGTAGTAGAACAGGTTTTTAGAAATATTGATTTTATGATAAAGAATCTTCTTAAAACACTTGGTTATGGTGATATAGAAATTGTCGAAGTGCCCAAGTTTAGGTAAACCACTGTTTATTGAGACTCTGAAATGTGAGTCTCTTTTTTTTATTCTCAAAAATAAGGTTTAATTTTATCCTTGGGTGTAATACAAAAAACACCCTTAATAAAATAAGGATGTTTTTGTTAGTATTATCACTGGGAATTCCGCACGCCGCTTTCGCGGCGCTTGTCTTGGGTTGGCGTCAAATACTCTTAATGGTCGTATTTGCCGATGCTCACTGCGCGGCTCTCGCCGCTAGTTTGTTTCCAACCTGTTCGGTTTACTTAATAATAATTATTATGCTTAAAACAGCATCCATTTATGGATGCTGTTTTAATTATCTGTACCGCCACGGGGAGTCGAACCCCGCTTAACGGATTGAAAACCCGCTGTCCTAACCGATAGACGATGGCGGCAAATTTTTGCCTGAAAATTTAAGATACTTTTCCAGTATAATCTATTTTTCTTTTTTTGTCAAGAAGTTTATTCCTTTCCCAAGGCGCCGGAAGTGTATTTATTACCAGCATTCCATAATAACCAACCGGAGGTGTTATTTTCGTCAGCTGCTTTGATTTGAGCTTTTATCATACTGGCTGTATAAACGGCTCCCATATTAAAATCTTGTAACCAAGGCCGGCTTTGCGCCGTAGAGGAAGCGGCGGCAATCATAATATTGCCGTCTCGCATAGCTTTATTGACTATTTCATACGGGTGAGCCGCAGGATTATCAAACCCCATAATGCCGGAATAATAATGAGAAGGATAAACCATAGGCGAAATGTAATCGAAGTATTTAGCTGCATCAGTCAGTCTTTGCCCGATACCTAAGTCATAGTTAGGATCGCTCCTTTGCCAATAAGTCAAGCCGAATAGATCAATAGACAAAGGAATATCTATATTGCGTAACTCAGTTTTTAAGTAAGAAAAAAAATCGTTTAATATTTCAAAACGTTTTTTTTCCGGCGGAAAATTACTGTAACTGATTGTTTTAATATTGCCGTCAGATGGAAAACGAATATAATCAAATTGAATTTCATCAAAACCGATTTCTTTAGCCTCTTTGGCTTGTCTGACCACTAAATCCCAGGAAGTAGGATTAGTCATGTCCAACCAAGAAATTCCGCGATTATCCAGCCAAATGCCACCGCCAGCATTCCTTAAGGCTAAATTTTTAAATGTTGCTACAGCCGTTGGATCTTGAAAGGTAGTGATTCTGGCAATAGTATAAATATTTTTATCCTGCAAGTCGGTAATGATTTTTTTATAATCCGTATAAGCTAATGATGCCTTGGAAATCGGCCAGTTCCTTAATACTTCATCCTGCGGCTCAAACATTAATTTGCCTGCAGGATCTTTGAAATCAATTACTAAAGTATTAAGTTCGGTATTTTCCACTAAATCAATCAATCGCTGGCGAAAACTCAAGCTACTAAAGGCATAACCGGTCATATAAATTCCTTTGACTTTTTCCGGCGTAGGCAATGATTTAATTGTAATAATTTCATTCTCTTTTGTAATTTGTTGCGACTCAGCCGCGTGACGCGGTGAAAAATAAAAGATAGTTATCAATATAGCAACTATGATTATACTGACAGCTATGATTACTTTATGATTTTTAGTCATAGAATAGCAATTAGCATTATCAATCAAACCCAAAGTCTTTGTCTTTTCTTGAATTATACCTCAAATATTGCCAAAAGACTAATTTTCGGGTAAATTTAATGTAAGATTATGAAAATTTTAGCCTTAGAAACATCTTGTGACGAAACTTCCGCCGCTATCATCAAAGCTGATCGCGGTCAGTTGGAAATAATGTCCAATATTATTTCTTCACAAATAGACATCCATAAAAAATACGGTGGAGTAGTGCCGGAAATAGCCGCGCGTCATCATATTAAAAATGTTTTACCGGTAGTAATGGAAACTTTGACTAAAGCCAATATTAAACCCCAAAATATTGATTTATTAGCTGTGGTTTCCGGACCGGGATTAGTAACCTCACTGGTGGTGGGATTAGAAACGGCTAAAGGTCTGTCTTTAGCCTGGCACAAACCCCTTTTGGCTGTTAATCATATGTACGCGCACATTGCCGCTAATTTTTTAGATGCTAATTTGTCCTTCCCCGCGGTCTGTTTAGTGGTATCCGGCGGTCATACGGAAATAGTGGTATTGGATAGTTATTATAAATATACAAAAATCGGCCAGACAGTCGATGACGCTGTGGGTGAAGCGTTTGATAAAGTAGCCAAGTTATTAGATCTGGGTTATCCAGGCGGTCCGGCGATTTCTCATTTAGCCGAGGAATATGCCAACAGTAATAAAATGTATAAGAAGATTAATTTGCCCCGACCCATGCTAAAATCAAATGATTTCAATTTTAGTTTTTCCGGACTTAAAACAGCAGTCTTATATACCGCTCAAAAAGTTCGTCATATTGATAATGGTTTTCGTTCGGCTATGGCTTATGAATTTCAAGAAGCAGTAGTGGAAGTCTTGGTAAGTAAGACAATTAAGGCCGCCAAAAAGTATCAAGTAAAAACAATTATTATGGCTGGAGGTGTTGCCGCCAATAAGCGCCTAAGGGCAGAATTAAAGTTACAAGCAGAGAAATTAGGATTAAAATTTACTGTACCGGAATTCAAGCTTTGTACTGATAATGCCGCCATGGCGGGTATAGCCGCTTATTATCTCTCAACCAAAAAAAAAGTTCCGATGGATAATTACAAAAGAGCTACGGCCAATCCAAATTGGGAATTAATTTAGTTTGTAAGATTACAAACCAGTAGTAAAATCAGGATTTTATGAAATTTGTCTCTTATTCTGAAAAAGAAACATTCAACTTTGCTAAAAAATTCGCCCGGCAATTATTAGGCGGAGAAGTTTTGTGTTTGATTGGTGATTTGGGCGCCGGCAAAACCGCTTTCACTAAGGGTTTGGCGGCAGGATTAGGAATTAAAAGCATTATTACCAGTCCAACTTTTGTATTAATGAAGAATTATCAGCTCAGTGGTGGACATAAAACAATTAAGCACTTAGCACATATTGACGCCTATCGTTTGACTGACGGGGAACAGCTTGCGGCTATCGGCGCGCTTGATTATTTATCCGATTCAGATTGTATAACAGTAATTGAGTGGGCTGATCGCGTTCGCAATGTTTGGCCGAAGAAGATGATTAAAATAGAGTTTAAAATATTGAAAGGCGATAAGAGAGAGATTAAAGTTAGCTAATTCAAAAATATGAAATGTTTTTTGCATGCTAAAATTCATAAAGCAACCGTTACAAAAGCGGATGTTTCTTATATAGGCAGTATTACTATTGATAAAAACTTGCTAAAGAAAGTCGGAATTATGCCGGGTGAAAAAGTATTAGTAACCAGCAATACTACCGGAGCCCGTTTAGAAACTTATGTGATTAAAGGTGGGGCGGGAGAAGTCTGTATGAATGGAGCGGCAGCTCATTTGATTAAGGCGGGAGAAGAAGTTATTATTATGGCTTTTGAGTGGTCGAAAAAAATAATCAAATCAAAAATTATTTTAGTTGATAAAAATAATGAATTTGTTAAAAATCTTTAATTTTATTTATGAAGCAATTAGATTTTCCAAAATTTATGCAAACTTATGAATATGATTGTGGCACTAAAGCTTTGCAAGCCGTGTTGATTTATTATGGTATAGAGATACGTGAGGAACTACTAATTAAATATGCTAAAACTAATAAAAAAGAAGGAACATTAATAAAAGGAATTTTGCGTACTTTAAAAAAATATAAATTAAAATTTAATGACGGCCAACTGTCAATTAAGGACTTAAAAGATAATATTGATAAAAAGATTCCGACTATTTTGCTTTTGCAAGCCTGGAATCCGAAAAAGATTGATTATACTAATAGCTATCGCGATGGCCATTGGGTAGTTGCTGTCGGTTATACTAAAGATAAAATAATTTTTGAAGACCCTTATTTTTCTATTTGTACTTTTTTAACTAATAAGGAACTTGAAAAACGCTGGCATGGCCAAGAAAAAGTAAAACAAATAAAAAATTACGGTATAGTTGTTTATGGAAAAAATCCAACTTATGATTCTAAAAAAATAATCCATATGGATTAAAAAACCCCGAGATAATTCGGAGTTTTTTAATGTTATAAGTCTATTTGGCGACACGGAAAACTTCTTCTACTGTTGTTTCTCCGGCCATGGCTTTTAAAATGCCATCCTGAAGCATTAAGACTGCGCCCTCCTTAACGGCCAGTTCTTCTATTTCTGAATTAGTAACCGCCGGTCCTTGCACCACTTTTTGCATTTCAGCGGTGTTTGGTATGACCTCATAAATACCTAAGCGTCCTTTATAACCTAAACCGCCGCATTTTTCGCAACCAATCGCCTTAAAGTAAGTCGGGTTTTTTGGTATTTTGACTCCAGATTTAGGATTAATACCCTTAATAATATTGGCCACTTCTTTGGCCGTCTCAGCATTAAGTTCATCCGGTTGCTTGCAATACTGACAAATCTTTCTGACTAGGCGCTGGCCGATAGTACATTCCAAGGAGTTAGCTAAAATATGCGGTTCAATGCCTAAACCCAAGAAACGGGGGAAAGCTCCGGCCGCGGAATTGGTATGGATGGTGGATAAGACTAAATGACCCGTTAAGGCCGCTTCAATCGCTGTCTTGGCGGTTTCACTGTCACGGATTTCTCCGATCATCATGATATTAGGATTTTGACGTAATAAAGAGCGCATGGCTGCGGCGAAAGTGTAGCCTTGAGCTTCATCAATCTGTGTTTGCATTACGCCGGCCAAGTGGTATTCAATCGGGTCTTCTATGGTAATAATTTTAATATCCGGCTTATTGAGTTGGTTAAGTAAGGCGTATAAAGTAGTAGTCTTGCCTGAGCCGGTTGGTCCGGTAGTAACAATAATACCCTTGGTCTTTTCCATTGATTCTTGTAAGGGCTTTAGAGCATACTCACGCATACCTAAATCTTCAATTTTTAGGCTGGCGGCTTGCGCCGATAAGATACGGATGACAATTGTCTCACCGTAACCCCCGGAAATAATGGAAATGCGACAATCTTGTTTGACTTGTGGCGTGAAAATGCCGAAACGTCCATCCCAAGCCGCTTTTTTGATATTAGTCGGCATGCCGGCCAAAATTTTCATATTAGATAAGACCGGCAAATATTGGCCCTTATCCAAAGTAGCCATATCATACAGAATGCCATCAATCCTGAAACGCACCTTAACGCCAGTATCAGTCGGCTCAATATGAATATCGCCGGCGTCCGCTTTAAGCGCCACCGCCATTAATAAAGCCGTCAGCTCTTTAGCTGGAAGATTTTCCAGTTCTCCTTGGATTTGTTTTAAATCTTTGGATAGTTCTTCGCCCTTAGTTAGCTCTTTGGCGGTCAGATTAATGCCACGGCCGATAGTTTGGGTAATGACTATGTCGTACAATTCTTCCACATAATCCAATTTACCAATAACGCGGAAAACCTCTTGTACGTCGGTAACGCCGTTCAGAGATTTAATAATGCCATCCTGCAACATTGTAATCATGCCGTTTTCAATCGCTTGTTTGAGAATTTCAAAGGCCGCTGCGCCATTCATAGTCAACTCTTTGATGTTATCGGTCATGGTAAAAATTTCATAGATACCGATACGGCCCTTGTAGCCGATGCCGCCGCAAGCTTCGCAACCCGGTCCGGGTTCATACATCTGAGGTAAGTTTGCCGGTATGTCAATACCCGACTTAGGGGAAACGGTTGCTAATATTTTTTCTACCGTAATTTTTTCCTCTTCTGTAATTTGATGCGGTTGTTTGCATTTTTCGCATAATTTGCGTACCAAGCGTTGGCCGATAACCGCATTAATGGAGGGAACAATAAAGAAGGGTTTGATGCCCATATCCATTAAACGTGGGATAACTCCAGCCGCGTCATTAGTATGGACGGTAGAAAGCACCAGGTGGCCTGTTAAGGCCGCTTGAGTAGCAATATCAGCTGTCTCATTATCGCGAATTTCACCTACCATTACAATATCCGGATCTTGGCGTAAAATAGAGCGCAAGCCCTTGGCAAAGGTGTAGTCTTTTTTAGGATCAACTTGCGATTGATTAATGCCCTTGAGGCGGTATTCAATCGGGTCTTCCAGGGTGATGATTTTTACATCCGGATGATTAAGCTTATTAAGGACCGCGTATAAGGTCGTAGTCTTACCGGAACCGGTCGGACCGGCAGTTAGAATTAAGCCGTTTGGTTTTTTTATTTCCGCTTCCAATGTTTTAAAGGCTGCCGGCAATAATCCTAATTGTTCAAAAGATAAGGCGATTGATTGGGAATGCAATAAACGCATGACTACGCTTTCGCCGAAATTAGTCGGCAGGAAAGACGTTCTGACATCTATTGCGTCATTTTCCAGGAAGATGGTAAAACGGCCATCTTGAGGCTTGTCATCAATGTTGATTTTTGCTCGCGCTAAAATTTTAAGGCGGGCAATTATTTTTTTCCATTTATCTTTTTCAATCATGGCCGAATCATGCAAGACACCGTCTACGCGCAAACGCACCACGATGCCTTTTTCTTCAGCTTCAATATGAACATCTGAAGCCTCAGCTTTGAGTCCAGTCGCCAGAATAATCGCCACTACATCAGTAATATTGACCTTATTGATCTTTTCATTTAAATCCTTAAAAGTCGTTATTTCTTTTTCAAAACGTTCAATATCCTCTTTTTTTATTTCCACTCCACCCACTAAACGAGAGATTTTGGGTAAAGAATCATATAATTTGGCGGAACGTTCAAAACTATGCCGGGAGATAAGATAAGGCAAAGCGTTGGCGTGAAACCTTTCCTGTAAAGCAGTTAATATTTTTTTGGCTTCATTATTATAATTTACACAGCCCACGCGCAGTTCCGAGCCGTTATTGAAGAAACAGATTGTTTGAGTATCTTTGGCTGTTGACTCGTCAATAGAACTTAGGGCATCGGGAGAAATAGGGAAGCCAACCAGATTAATATAAGGCAAACCTAAAGCATCGGCGTTTTTGGCTACCTCGTCCTCTTTTTCTTTAATTTTTATTTGCGTTAATTTTTGTTGGAGCTGACCGCCTGTTGATTCTTTTTCGGCCGTCTCTCCTTCAGTTGTAAGATCCTCCAGTGATGGGCCTAAATTATCAGTCATATATATTTGCTTATAATGAAAGGAATGAGGTTTAAAACATGATTTCTTTCTTTCTTATTGTTATTATACTTGATTTTTTATCCTCTTGACAAGTTTGTTTTGATTTGCTATAATTATACACAGGTGAAGGGTAGAAAAACCCCACGAACCTTGATAACTTATTTTCGCAGCTATTCCGCTTAATCGGGATATGTGGAAATGTTATCGGTTTATTATTAAGCAAAGAATATGGCTGAGAAAGACCAAATGTTTGTAGAAACCATCGTCAAGGCGATTGTTGCCAACCCCGATGATGTCAGAGTCGACAGAACTGTCGACGAAAGAGGCGTCTTATTGACCCTCCACGTTGCCCCCACCGATATCGGTTACGTTATCGGCCGCCAGGGACAGACCGCCAAAGCGATTAGAACTTTGGCCAAAATCATCGGCGCTAAGAATAACGCCAGAGTTAACTTAAAGATCGACGAACCGGAAGGTTCCAGAGGTCCTCGCGCTTCTCGTCCTATGGACGCTGAAAGAACGGACACTGAGAGAGTTGATACTGATATGGTTGATGACTTGAGCATCTAATAAAGCCATCAGAAACATAAAAACACCGCCTCACTCGGGGCGGTGTTTTGTTTGTCTAAGCCAGTCTTGACAATACTTTGTTTTTACAGTATATTCTAGAAGGTAAAAAGCCCTTTAAATTTTAGGATCAAACAGTCCGGATTAATGTAAGACTTGCTGTGTTTGGATATTAATAATCAACAACTAAAGGAGGAATCAGTTATGAGCAATGAAGATGCGGCCCCAAAAGCGATTGAGATAGATAGGGCGGCAGAAAAGCTGGAAGATCTGGTATTCTCTGCGGAAATAGAAGATACTAGAATGGTTCCAGTTACCAAAGCATTGGCTAAAGGAATGTTTTCTTTAGTTTTTAATTTTAAGGAAGGATTTGATCTGATAAAAGAAGAAGATATTATCGGGTCGGTAAGTAAAAGCGGCGTGGCTATTAGCATTAGTTTTATAAACAGAACCGTTTTAGTCGTTATTCTATCGGATATTGAGAGTACGGGACGGGTTGAAGTCGGCGTTTTTGATTCAGTTAGCAAACAATGGACTCCCAGTGATTATTCCCCTGGTCAGCCTTTACCGATCTATGTTAATGCAACATTAACTGAAGCGATTTTTGTTGATGAATATTTTTTTGTTTTTACTAATGAGACAATAAGGCAAACGGCGTTGGAAATTTTGCAAACCATGCAGGCCTTGCCGACGAAGGAAAAAATTCCCCAAGTCGAAATTCCGGCAAAAGCGGAGAATCCGGCAGAATAATTGCCAAGCACACTTTACCGGTCATTTTGGCCGGTTTTAAATTATCTGTTATAATTGAACTGTCTGAAGCAATTATATGAAACGATTTGATATTATCACAATTTTTCCCGAAATTTTGGAGTCATATTTTAATGAGTCTTTATTTAAGCGCGCGCAAAAAAATAAGTTACTTACTGTTAAGGCGCATAATTTGCGTCACTGGACGACTGATCGGCATCAAACGGTTGATGATAAGCCCTACGGCGGAGGAGTCGGATTGTTATTTAAGATTGAACCGATTTATAAGGCTCTTAAGGCAGTCAAAAGCCAAAAGTCAAAAATTCATAAAGTCAAAACAAGAATAATTTTGACCGCGGCAAATGGCAAAAGATTTACCCAGAAAGACGCAGTGCGTTTGGCTAAATATGATCAGTTGATTTTTGTCTGCCCGCGTTATGAAGGCGTAGATGCGCGAGTGGGAAAGTTGGTGGATGAAAAGATTTCCATCGGCGATTATGTTTTGGCCGGAGGTGAATTGCCGGCAGCGGTAATTATTGAGGCTGTATCTCGCCACCTGCCCGGCTTTGTGGGCAAGCAAGAATCCGTAGAATATGAATCGCATGCAACCATTGGCTATCTGGAGCATCCGCATTACACTCGGCCGGAAATTTTTGTGGCGAATGGCAAGAAACTAAGAGTGCCCAAAGTGCTATTGTCCGGCCATCATGGCGAGGTGGAAGAATGGCGTCGAAAAAAAAGCAAAAAACAATAAATTATTTTTTTTGATTGACAGAATATTTTTTACAGCTTAAGATTATATTAGCAACTAATTAATAAAAATAAACACATGTCATTCCAATTTTTAGGAGACGACGATAACGCCGTTGTTGCCCCGACTGAAGAAGTCGCAGCTACTGAACCGGTTACTGAACCGGCTACTGAAGAAGCCACCGAAGAGGTCGCTCCGGAAGCCGTTGAGGCCCCGGCTGATGAAGTCGCTGAATAATGTAGATGAGTTTGTGCAAATGCTGTGTATAAATGAATTTACTCAAAAATCGCCGGCTTCGGTCGGCGGTTTTTTGTTTGTACAATTTTGGCTAAATTAAGCTAATATGTAATGGTTTTTGGTCATCAGTATTATTACTTATTAATTATTCTTGACATTCTCTCTAAAATAAGATAAAATTAGAGGGTAAAAACTTAACACCAAACTCTTTCCCAAAAGATAATCAAAATTAAGTTGTTTTATCCGCCAATACTAATATTGTAGCGGTATAAAAAAGGGAAAACAGTGGTATCTGAAATGAATTTTGTCCAGGACAAAGTTCGCCAAATCGGATCCCTCTGTTTTTTCTTAACTTGAAAAATGACTGTTAGGAAAAGTATTTTGACAACTGAATAGTGGTAAAAAGCACCAAACCAAAGAATTTAAATTTGAGTTTTTATGAATTCGTTTCCGCCCCCGCGGAGTAAATCGAATTCAATACAATACTTTCAATCCAACTTTATGACAGCCGGTTCTCCGGTGCGCCCTTAGCGCAAGTCATAAAGCGAAAAAAACGGTTGGCAACTGATCGTAATCTAGTTGCAAAGCCAGTTGAATGAATTTTTTTTATCTCACTTCGGTGTTGATAAGGAACCCTTTCATTCTTCTTTTATAAGAGTTTGATCCTGGCTCAGGATGAACGCTGGCGGCGTGTCTAAGGCATGCAAGTCGAAAGGGTTTAGACCCTTGGCAAACGGGAGCGTAACGCATTGGTAACCTGCCTCTAAGTTCGGGATAACCCAGCGAAAGCTGGGATAATACCGGATGCGCCTGTCGGATCTATGTCCGACAAGCAAAGATTTATCGCTTAGAGAGGGGCCTATGATCTATCAGCTAGTTGGCAGTATAAAAGACTACCAAGGCTATGACGGATAGCGGGTGTGAGAGCACGACCCGCCTCACTGGGACTGAGACACTGCCCAGACACCTACGGGTGGCTGCAGTCAAGAATATTCCCCAATGGGCGAAAGCCTGAGGGAGCGACGCCGCGTGACTGATGAAGTCCTTCGGGATGTAAAGGTCTTTTCTCCGGGACGAAATCTGACGGTACCGGAGGAATAAGAGGTTGCTAACTCTGTGCCAGCAGCAGCGGTAATACAGAGACCTCGAGCGTTATCCGGATTGATTGGGCGTAAAGAGTACGTAGGCGGCTTCTTAAGCCGACGGTTAAATCCCACAGCTCAACTGTGGAACTGCCGTCGGAACTGGGAAGATAGAGTGTGGTAGAGGTTAGCGGAATTGCCGGTGTAACGGTAAAATGTGTTAATATCGGCAAGAACACCAGAGGCGAAAGCGGCTAACTAGAACACAACTGACGCTGTTGTACGAAAGCGTGGGGAGCGAAAGGGATTAGATACCCCTGTAGTCCACGCCCTAAACGATGGATATTAGTCATTGGCAGTATCGACCCTGTCAGTGACGTCTAAAATAGCTAACGCATTAAATATCCCGCCTGGGAAGTACGATCGCAAGATTAAAACTCAAAGGAATTGACGGGGGCCCGCACAAGCGGTGGAGCATGCGGTTTAATTCGACGGTAACCGGAAAACCTCACCAGGGTTTGAAATATAGCTGCAAATCCAGGGAAACCTGGACTTCTTCGAGAGTGCTATACAGGTGCTGCATGGTTGTCGTCAGCTCGTGTCGTGAGATGTCGGGTTAAGTCCTTTAACGAGCGCAACCCTCATCTTGTGTTAAATATTCACAAGAGACTGCCCCGCTCAACGGGGAGGAAGGTGGGGATGACGTCAAATCAGCATGGCCCTTACATCCTGGGCTACACGCATGCTACAATGGTTGGTACAGAGGGTCGCTAAGCCGTAAGGTGGAGCTAATCCCCAAAACCAATCTCAGTTCGGATTGAGGTCTGAAATTCGACCTCATGAAGCTGGAATCGCTAGTAACCGTGAATCAGCATGTCACGGTGAATACGTTCTCGGGCCTTGTACACACCGCCCGTCACACCAAGGGAGTTGGTAATACCCGAAGGCTGCCCTAGCGGCGGACGAAGGTAGGATCAATGACAGGGGTGAAGTCGTAACAAGGCATCCGTAGCGGAAGCTGTGGATGGATCACCTCCTTTCTAAGGAGAAATTGAGACAGCTCTCACGAGTTTGTCTCATGGTCGCTCTTATGCTGAATAAGCATAAGAATGGGTTTGGTTAAACTTTTTACCGCTATTTAGTTGTCAAATTTAATTTCGTTCATTGAAATATTGATTCAACAGACAGGAGGAATGACAAATGCGAGTCAGGGAAGCTTTTTTAGTTGACACCCCAATGGGTGGATCAAATTTGGGTATTCCCGCCGGAAGCTTTGGCATCAGAGTCAGAGTTAAGTGCGAAATGGAAGATAAAGATGGATGCACCGATGATGAAGGCAGGCAAATTTTGGATGCTATGAGTGAGCAGTTAGAACATAGAGAAGTAAGCGTCGTCAGTATGCAGAATAATCTGATAGGGGAAGGAAGATTTTTTGATGTTGCATTAATCTTTAAGTTTCCCAAAGAGAATGAAAGCTAAAAAGATTAGTATTTTATATCCCGCACCGCGGAAGAGCGGGAGTCGGGATTTTTTAATGAAAGATTGCTAAGAAAATACAATTTTGTTATAGTAATATTATTGAAAATTGTAAATTAATTATGCGCATATAGCTCAGTTGGTTAGAGCGCGTCACTGATAATGACGAGGTCCCAAGTTCGAATCTTGGTATGCGCACAGGAAGTTGAAATATAAAACTTAAAACTTAAAATTCAGAATGCCGAGGTAGCTCAGTGGTAGAGCAGAAGACTGAAAATCTTTGTGTCGCGAGTTCAATTCTCGCCCTCGGCACAGAATTAATTCAGCCCCGCCGATTGCGGGGCTGAATTCAAAATCGGGGTGTAGCTCAGTTGGCTAGAGCGCTTGCTTTGGGAGCAAGAAGTCGCAGGTTCAAGTCCTGTCACCCCGACATGATAGAACTTTCTAAAAATTTCGTCTAAGAAAAAGGCCGGGCATTTCTGCTCGGCTTTTTTGTACGATTTTTTAAACTAACGACAAACAAGTATTAATGTCTCCGGTTCCATATTTTTGAAACCTAAAATAAAGTATCCTCGTCTAGTCAATTCAATCATGCGTTTTGAATAATTGGCTTTTTTAGTATTTCCCAGACGGAGAAAAACCAGATAATCGAAAATAAATTTTTTTATCCAGTCTCCAATACAATCGGTAACTAACCAATCGGAAGTTCCAAAACTTTTAGCAATACACCTTTCGTAGCCCGTGACTAAATCTTCAATAACGCTATCAATATAATCATAATTAAGGTAAGTATTATAAGATAGTTTAATAAAGCTTTGAGTAATACCCGGTCCGCATTTTTTCCTGAGCTCCTTCATTAAATCCTTATGGTTTTTTTCTTGGTTTTTGTAGTATTCAGAATAGTAATCAATACTTTCTAGTAATATTTTGGATATAAAATCCATGGAACGGGAGTCAACAGAATATTCATGGTCTTTAGTAAGTTTTCTTCTCATGTGTCCATAAATTCCATCAGACATCCACTCAGGTTGAGGAAGCAATCGTTCTAAGGATAGGAATGATACTTTATGAACCGGCCGATCAGTAGCCAGTGACATTGCTTTTTTTATAGTTGGTTGGCTGATTTCCTCCCGAGAAAGAGTAGGGAATGCGCGCATAGTCGATAATCTTTGTAGCGGAACCATTATTCTGGGAGTATCTTTGTACTTCCAACCGTTTTCTCTGAGATATTTACTGAAGTCTTTCATGACCACTTTCCTTTGTTTTTTTACCACTCAACGACTATTCTGATAAATATATCATGTTCATAACTACCGTAAAACTTGTATGCTTCAGTGTCAATCTCAAAACAACATTTGAATCCCTGCTCCCTAAAAAAGGAGAGAACCTTCTTTCCGACTGCGGAATTATTGATTATTTTTTCCCAATTGGCGCAAAAATATTTATTCATTCTCGGATTACCAAATTCAATAAGGGTTTTCTGAATTTTTCTTTTTTCGGGAAAGCGTTTGATTTCTTCTATCATGTCCGCAAGCATATCATCAAGGGGAGGAGTACCGCAGCCACGCTTTTTGATCTCGCCTCGTCTTTCCAGCGCAGAATATAACATAGAAGCGGTTATTTCCCTTTCTTTTTCTTCTTTCATTTGTTTCTCAATTATTCCGTCTCTTAGTGTTTCAGCCAAAGTCTTTTCCATGTCTTGTCTCCTTGTTGTTTGGTTGTCAAAGTGCCGCTGTTAGTCCGTTGCTAACTACCCAGGATATCATATTGTATTAATGGTGGTCAATACCACCATATTTTTACTTTTTTAAAAAAATAGGTTATAATGCTGTCAGCCATCAAAAATCATTAAAAAACATATGTATATTGAAGTGCTAAATAATATTGGCCTGTCAACCAACGAAGCCAGGATTTATAATGCGCTTTTGGAGATAAAAACCGGTACAGTCAGCGCCATTTCCAAGCACGCCGGCATTGACCGGCGCAATGTTTATGACACCATTCATCGTTTAATCAAACAAGGATTGGTTTATCAGATTATGCCCAGGAAAACCTTGACTTACGCCCCAGTCAGCCCGGAAAAATTGCGCGAGTTCGTTGAGGAGAAGGTAAAAGAATTAGAAACCGCGCTTCCGGGTATGCTTAAAAAGTTTGATTTGGTGAGCCCGACCCAGCAAATCTCTATTTTTAAAGGTGTCAGGGGATTAAAGAGTTATATTAATTTAATCCTAAAAACCGGCCGAAACGTTTACGGTTTAGGCAGTAAGGGATCGTGGTTTGATCCGCGCGTCAAGAATTTCAGCATCCGGGCTTGCCAGGAATGGAAAAAGAAGAAAATCAAAGGAAAATATATTTATGACGCAGAAATAAGAAACCATCCGGAGGTGATTAAATGGATCGGTGGGGCGTATAAATTTTTACCCGCCAAATATTCCTCTAACTCATCATTGGAAATTTTTGGCGATTACGTGGTTATTTATTCCGGCATGAGCCCCAAGGAATTGGATGATGATATTAGTTTTTTTGTTTTGCGCGATAAGACACTGGCGCATGATTACAGAAAATGGTTTGATTTGATTTGGGATTTATTGCCGGCGGCAGGCAAAAGCGGTAAAAAATAATTGGACTTTAATTTGAAGTTTTTATGAATAGAGCATGAGGGAGTATGACTAAGCCGAGGTATTGAAAGGAAGCCGTCCAATATGTTAAAATAAATCAAGAGAATTACTCAATTCTTCTATAATTAAACCAAAGAATAAAGTAAATATGACTTTATTTTTACAAAAAACAAAAAAAGCAGTCAGTCGAATCGGGACAGCTATCCTTAAAAACTTAGGATCAGCTGTTTTTTTATCAATTATTTTTATTTTGATTTTTCTTGGTTATAACTCAGTAAAAAAGATTAATGTAGCCCAAGCGCTGACAGGCGATAGTTTGGTCAGTTCACAATCCCAAAACTCAAACAGTATCGGTCAATATGAAAAATTTGAACTGACGTTCATTTTGGAAGGAAATTATTCTGATCCTTCGAACACCGCGACTTATAAAAATCCCTTTGATGCGGACCAAATAAAAGTTGATGTAATTTTTACACAGCCTGACGGTACACAAAAAATCATTCCTGCTTTCTACTATATGGAATATGATATTACTTCTACTAATCCCGAACGTTATGGCAACGGCCGAGACCCTTCTTGGAAAGCGCGTTTTACTCCTACGCAAATTGGTACGCATAATTACGTAATTAGAGTAATTGATAATAGTGGCACTCAGACTATTTCGGGGTCGAATACATTTCAATGTATTCCTTCATCTAAAAAAGGCTTTGTTCGCATTGATTCTCGCGATCCATATTTATTGCGTCGGACGACTGGCGAGCAGTTTGTTCCTATTGGTTATAATCAAAATTGCGCTGGAGCCGATACTGGAATAGCTTGGTGGACTACGCATTTTCAGAAGATGGTCGATAATGGCGTTACTTGGGAACGAGTTTGGATGACTAGTTATAATACTGGAGAGAACATAGAATGGACACCGAATAATATATATAATCCGCCACCTTATTATCATGGTGTGGGTCAATATGGCATGGAAATTGCTTGGAGGTTGGATCATGTATTAGAGCTTGCTGAACAGAATAATATTGCCATCCAGCTTACTCTGCAGTATTTTCAGCAGTTTTTAAGTTATGATGAGTGGCGTAATAATCCTTATAACATCGCCAATGCGGCTTACGGCGGTTGGCTGACCGATCCGCAACAGTTTTTTACTAATACGGAAGCGCGACGTTTGACCAAAAATAAATATCGTTATATTGTGGCTCGTTGGGGTTATTCTACCGCTATTCATAGTTGGGAATTATTCAATGAAGTCGGATATTCAAGTGGAGCAAGCAGTAATGCCGCGGCGATTGTTGCGTGGCATACGGAAATGGCGCAATTCTTAAAAGATATCGATTCTTTTGATCATCTTATTACAACTAGTCTTGAAGCTGGTTATAATGAGTCCTTTGAGGATCCTTTTTGGCTACTCCCGAGCATAGACTTAGTGCAGGTCCACTCTTATTCAACGGATATTTTTTCTTATACGCAAACAGTAACGGAAAAGCTTCGTAAGTATGGGAAACCGATTTTTACGGCGGAGTTTGGCTTAAGTGCTGATAATAATTCTCCTGAACGCACTTATAATTCTTTTTCTGAACCGTACCGTTCGCAGCTTCTAGAAGGTTTGCATATGCATAACGCTATCTGGCAGGCGCTCCATCTAAAATCAGGCGCACATATTTGGGAGGCTCCCTATGTTAATAATCTACAACTTTATAAACTTTATAAACCTTTATTTTTATATATTAACAGTGAGAGTTTAGGAGACAAGGCATTAGTAAGTACTGTGGCTAATTTAACTACGCAGAAGCAGTCTAATGAACCATTAGTTCAGGCAAATATTCCTGGGTTATCATTGTTTTACGATGTTCCACAACAAACAACATTTACCGTAGATCAGTATGGGCAAATAGAGGGGCTTTCAAAGATGACCGGTCATTTGCACGGAAGTTGGCATGAAAATTTGCGTTCTGATCCGATTTTACTGACAAATTTTGATGCGCCGGCGGTTTTGCAGGTTAATATTCCGCAAGTTGCGGCTAATGCTAATAATGGCATGAGTATTACTTTAGACGGAGTGATTGTGAAAACAGTGGCTCCACCGAGTGGCGCTACTAATTTGCAATATGAAGTGAATATTCCCGCCGGGTCGCATACTGTTCAGGTAAAAAACACTGGATTTGATTGGATTCGTATAACCAACTATGCTTTTAGCAGTCCGACTTCAGCCGTTTTTAATTCGCATATATTGCGTAGTATCGGTTTGGTGGGAAACAATACTGCTTATTTATGGGTTTACGATATCGGTAGCCAATATGGGTTGACAAATAATGGAGTGATTAATAGTGCGACATTTTCGCTACCCGGTTTCAGTAATGGCATTTATAATATTCAGTATTATAATACCTGGGGTACAGGAGGAATAATTAGTGAGACACAAGCTCAAGTAACGAACGGTATTTTGACGGGAACAATACCCAGCTTTTCAAAAGATATCGCTATCAAAGTAAAATTAGGATCAGTAGGGTCTTGTATTGAAAATTGGTCCTGCGGTGCTTGGTCATCCTGCTCTAATAGTAGTCAAACTAGAACTTGTGTTGATTCCAATATTTGCGGTACCACTAGGAATAAACCAATAGTTTATCAGTCCTGCTCTTTACCGTCTTCCGGTTGTACAGAAAATTGGTCTTGTGGCACTTGGTCGGCTTGCACCAGCTATAGTCAGAGTAGAGTCTGTACTGATACTAATAGCTGTGGCACTATTACCAGTAGGCCGGCGATGTCTCAAACCTGCAGTATAACTTGCTCGCCAAAGTGGAATTGCACGGCCTGGTCGGGATGTTCTAATGGTAAACAAATTCGGACTTGTACTGATAGTCACGGTTGTAAATTAGAAAGCACTAGACCGGCGGAAAGCCAGACTTGCGGCAGTTCTAATTCTTCTGGCCCAGCTGCCAACTCAACAATAATTAATTATGCGAATAAGGCCGGCTATTTCACTGGCCGAATGGTAAAGACAGCTGATAATCCAGCTATTTATCATGTAACTGAGAATGGTGATAGGCATCTATATGTTAATGAAGCGACTTATTGGACTTGGCATACCGGTACCTGGAAAGAACAGCAGTTGGAAATAGTCACTCAGGCGTCTTTTGATGCTTTGCCGGAAGGCGAGCATGTCAATGTCAATCCTGGATCTAGGCTGATTAAATTTGATAACAGTCTCAGAACTTATATTATTTTTGGCGATAATAGTCTAAAGTATATAAACGAAGAGGCTGTAATAAAGTGGTTTGGATCAGGATGGGAAAGCAAGATAGTTATCATTCAGTCCGGTTTTGAAAATGATTATATTAAAAATGACACCGCCTTCATTGACACTGATGATGATGGCTTATCTGATAGTGATGAGACCGACATTTATAATACTCAGCCGACTAACGCTGATAGCGACGGCGATGGCTATAAAGACGGGCGAGAAGTTTTACTCGGTTATGATCCTAATTCAAAGGATTAAGACGGTTGCATTGAAGCCGGCTAAAACTTCTTTCAAATGAAAATCCAAAGATTTCTTATTTGAAATAGTTGGCGGAGGATGAAAGTGGCAAAATATAATTTTTTGTTTTGTAAGCTGGATTACTTGCTTTATTTGGTTAGAATTGGTTAACAGTAAACAAAAACCGGCTATATTAAATAGCTGGTTTTTGTTTGGGATAACTTAAGTTTGAATAAAGCCTTATGAACGTTCTCTCATGTCGGGGTGCGGGGAATTGAACCCCGTCTACACCCACCCCATGGGCGCGTACTACCGACATACTCCACCCCGATTTTATTTTTGGTATTTAGATAAATCTCGCTTCACTCTCGTTCAGCTCGTCCAGGGTTAGCGAAAATATGCCACTGGCATATTTTCGATCGTTCAATTTCGCGCTCTCGCGCTTATTTCACTTCTAACCTTTTAAAATCCTGGGCGGATTTTAAACCACCCCATGGGCGCGTACTACCGACATACTCCACCCCGATTTTATTTTTGGTATTTAGATAAATCTCGCTTCACTCTCGTTCAGCTCGTCCAGGGTTAGCGAAAATATGCCACTGGCATATTTTCGATCGTTCAATTTCGCGCTCTCGCGCTTATTTCACTTCTAACCTTTTAAAATCCTGGGCGGATTTTAAACCACCCCATGGGCGCGTACTACCGACATACTCCACCCCGTTGCCTATCAGGATCTTTATCTTTACTTAAAAGCTTGATTTACTATTGCAGTTTACTGAATTTTTAATAAAAAGTCAAGAATCCGAGCGTTTATTTTTAGCATAGTCAATCAGGGTTTGTCTCAAAGCTTCTTTAATTGGTCTCATGGTGATACCTAAATCAGCCAAGTTTTTTGACTGCAGAATATTACTAGAACGTTTCTTTACCGCAAGTCCCAGGTCGACCAGGTCAGCTTCATTAATCCAGCTATTTTCATGTTGTGGATCAATCAACTCTCGATATAAATCAAGAATCTCCTTGTGCCTGATACTTCCGGGGTTAGTGACATGAAAAATTCCTCCAGCCCTTTTTGTTAATAACTGATAAAAAACTTTTATCATGTCTCCAATTATCGTTACGCTATTTTCCACGTCAACGACTTGTTTATAAGCAGTTAACTTATCAATTAAGTTGCCACGATAAGGTAAATTATCGATGGGCATCCTGATTCTGGCAATGCCGACGTTAGGCAGATTCATTAAGGCCAGGTCGGCTGCATATTTTGATTTTGTATAAACTACTTCCGGATTAGCGAAATCAGTTTCTTTCCAACCCTTTGGTTCGGGAGATTGGCCATAAAAAATACAGCCGCTGCCAATGTGCAGTAAATAAACATCTTTTTTTGCGCAGGCCGATGCAATCATAAGAGGCAATAGGGTATTGCCTTTGATTGTTTCCAATTGATTAGTCTCGCACCAGTCAACATTCGGCTTACCGACAATTCCCGCCGCGTTTAAAACTACATCCGGGCAAAACTCTTCTAAAATATCAGTAACATCTTCAATTGAATTGATGATTTTATCTGATAGGATAGCCTCGTTTCTCCATTCTTGGGCACAACGGCTGCCAATATAGCCACTGCCGATAATCAGGATTTTAATATTTATTTTTTTGATTTATTTAATAACTGCATTTTAGCAACTAAATTGCCGAATAGGAAATCGCTCCTATTATCTATAAACTAATTGTTGGCAATCACTATTGACAATTTTTTAGTGTTATGATACAATTTGGTATTAATTGAACCTTAACAATGGAGATAAAATATGGGTAAATTGCCGTTTATTGAGCCGGAAAGATGCGGTCAGTGCGGCCGTTTAACCAGAATTTACGATTCTAAAAATCAAGTCTGTTTTAATTGTTATCATAATTTAAGTCCTTTTGCGAAAAAGAAGCAGGGAAGTGACGGGCAACCCGTAGTTGTTCCGCCGACAAGCAATGTTCTTAATGTAAGGATTTAACCGGAAGGAGATACAGATGAAAAGTTCAGCCGTGGTTTTATGTTTAATCCTGGCGTCCGCTTTGATTTTATCGTCGGGTTGCGCCACTAATCGAAGAGTTGAAACGGTCGTTACCACCACATCGGAAAACGGCATAACGACTGTTACTGAAGAAACGGTTATTACGGAAGAAGTTGTCTATCCCGATCCTGATCATTATTATTACGTTGTCGGCAGTGTTACGCATCGCGTCTACTTCGGCGTGGATACGGTTTGGGTCCGTCCGGTGCCGGTTGATTATGTGGTATTAAATTATTATTGGCGTCCGACGTCTTATTACCGCAGTCATTTTCATCGGTCGCCCGGTCATCATCACGGTTATGTTGACGTGAATGTGGGTATTTATGGTGTTTCAATGACTCATCATCGGCCAAGATCTTATTCTTCGCCATCGCGGCATGAACCGCCGCGATTGCGACCTGAGTCCAGGCATGGGCAACCGCAACACATGTCACCGCCACGACAGCAGACGCAACATGGCAGTCCCAGCATGAATCGCTCGGTAACGCCGTCGCGGCCGTCTTATGCGTCACCGTCTCGGCCACAAACACCGCAGACGCCGGCGAGATCAGTAGCCCCAGCTCGACCGATGCGTAGTGCGCCCCAAACTGTCCGGCCGACTTCGCCCGGACAGCAACACAATTCCAATGTAAACCATTCGCCGGTACCTTCGCGTCAAGCACCGTCGCGGCCGTCTCATGCGTCACCGTCTCGGCCACAAACACCGCAGACGCCGGCGAGATCAGTAGCCCCAGCTCGACCGACAACGCGAAGTATGTCGCCGGTTCGTTTACCACAACGCAGTGCGCCGGCAAGATCGGTGGCACCCGCCCGGTCGTCTCGGCCAACTCATAGCGTGTCGCCCGCTCGTTCGCCACAACGCAGTGCGCCCGTCAATCGATCCCGGTCCGCTCGTCCTACAAATAGTGGCGGACGTGGTAATGGTCGTAACAAATAAGGAGGAAAGCCATGATTACATTTATCCTGACAATATTGCTTTATGGTTTAGGAATTATTCTTTTATTGGCTTCCCTGATGGTTTTTGACTCAACAAAGATGGAAGAAAAAGATTTTAGGCAACTTATCATTGCAATTGCTCTGGCCGCCGTCTGCTTTCTTGCTTCTCTAACCTGTCACGTGATTATGACATAAAGATAAACGTACTTTTTTGGCCGGAGAGCTTGTCTCTCCGGTTTTAATATTGCCTAAAGAGTTCAATCTTGTTACCATACTATTAATATGAAAATTATCGCCGATCTCCATATCCATTCCAAATATTCCCGCAGTTGCAGTCAAGATCTGACTTTACCCAATATCGCCAAATGGTGTGAGCGTAAGGGTATAGGACTGGTTACTACCGGTGATTTCACTCATCCGGCCTGGTTTAAATCAATTAAAGAAGAATTAATTCAAGCGGAACAGGGATTTTTTCGGCTTAAAGACGACCCCTCCACGGTTAGGTTTGTTTTAGGCGGAGAAATCAGTTGTATTTATACTCAAGGAGGGAAATGTCGTCGTGTACATATTTGTTTGCTTTTGCCGTCAATTGAAGCGGCGGAGGAATTAATTCAAGAGTTAATTAATCGCGGCTGCAATCTCAAATCCGACGGTCGTCCGATTATCGGCTTGTCGGCCAAGGAGCTGGCGCGTTTGGCTTTTGAGATTGATGAAAATATTATCGTCTTTCCCGCGCATGTGTGGACGCCATGGTTTGCCGTGTTCGGTTCCAAGTCGGGATTTGATTCGCTTCAGGAATGCTTTGAAGAATTGACACCGAAAATTTTTTCAGTGGAGACGGGGCTATCCTCCGATCCATTAATGAACTGGAGTTTGTCATGTTTGGATGAAATAACTCTGCTCTCTAATTCTGACGCGCACTCGCCAGCCAATCTCGGACGCGAAGCTAATGTATTTGATTTTAAGGAAAACGAATTCACTTATCAAGAACTGAGAAGAATAATAAAAGAAAAAGATCGAAAAAAATTTCTGATGACCTTGGAGTTTTTTCCCGAAGAAGGCAAGTATCATATTGACGGCCATGCCGCTTGCGGTTTTTTTTGCGTGCCGGAAAAAAGCAAACAGTTGGATAACAAATGTCCTAAGTGCGGCAAGTCGCTTGTTCTAGGCGTACTCAATCGGGTTAGCTTATTAGCCGATCGGAGCGAGATCAAGGCGGATGAGTTCATTCCCTATAAGAATCTGATTCCTTTGCAGGAAATAATCGCCGACGTTTTGGAAGTCGGCAAAAGTTCCAAGAAAGTCCAGAGAGAGTACTTAAGTTTAGTCCGCCATGCCAATGAGTTTTCCGTGTTATTGGATTCATCCTTGGCGGAATTGAGGGAAATCACTTTACCGGAAGTCGCCGAAGCCATAATCGCCATGCGTCAAGGCCAGGTGGAGATTTCCGCCGGTTATGACGGAGTTTTTGGAAAGATAAAAATAAAAAATGCCCGACTTAGGGTCGAACAGAAAAAAAAATTTTGAAATTAAAACAAAATTTTTACCAAAGAAAAAATCCCCTTCTGCAGAGAGGGGATTTTTCCCTTGAGAAAATTCTTATTTCTTCTTTTTTTTAGCAGCTTTCTTTTTCTTTGCTGGTTTCTTTTTTGCAACTTTTTTCACAGCTTTCTTCGCTTTTTTCTTTTTTGCCATAGATAGCTCACCCCCTTTCTTTTATAAGTGTAAGCTGAAACGATTTTCTCTGCAAAAACTATTTCAACTAAATATATTATAGCATACTTTTTTTTTGACAACAATAGTTATCCACAACTGTCAATAATATTTTTTAAAATTATTTTTCATTATTGTCGGAAAATTAATTAAGTTGAATTATTTTTTTTATTCCGTTAATATATTCATATTATGACAAACAACATGACAGCGGAACAATTGAAAGAAAAATACCAGAGCTTCCTTAAGACGGAGTTTACGGTTTTTGATCTGGAAACATCCGGTTTGGATCCACTGCGGGATGAAATTCTGGAAATCGCCGGCATTCGGTTGCGCGGCGATGAAGAATTGGCTCGTTTTGAAGCTTTAATCCGCCCCACTCGTCCGATTCCGCCGGAGGTGGAGAAGATTAATGGTTTAAATGAGATATACTTATTGGTCAATGGCCGACCCAGCAGTCAGGTGTTGGTTGAGTTTTTGTCTTTTATTGACGGCTCTATCATTGTCGGCCACAATATTAAAGAGTTTGATTGGCTATTTGTTTTGTCGCATATTAAACGCCACGTTTTGAATGCACCGCAACATAAAATGATTGATACTCTGGAGTTATCCCGTAAGTTGTTGTCTTTACCGCAATATAATTTAACAGCGGTGGCTCGCCATTTTGGACACGAAAATCGTAATGCTCATCGCGCTATGCCTGATGTGGAAGTCAACGCTAAAGTATTTGTTAATCTTATGGAGCAAATGCTTAAAGTTCAATAATTTGTAAATAGCATGTAATAAAATTTTAATCCCGGCCGTAAGCCGGGATTTTTAAGTAAAAATAAAACCGTTCCGACAGAAGCGTCGGAGCGGTATGGGAAAGTGCTTATTGTTGCCGGGTTACAGGGATGTTGAAAAGTTTGGCCACTGCCGGCAGAATTTTCGTTGTGATAAACGGCTTGACCTTGCCCATAAGGAAGGGCTTTACTGTACTGCGCCAGAAGGGCACCAGGTATTTTTCCGCTACCTTAAACTTGTATTCAACGAAGAGGCCGATAACCAGAATTGTAATGGCGACGAACATGATAGTTCTCCTTTGGTGACGAGTCGCTCTTAGCGGCTTCGTCTGTTTTTCACTAAAATTGTTTAAATGAACGATTAACCAGCTATTCCGCAGAAGTCGACGGAGCGGTCGTCGGCTCTACTCTTTCCGCTTGAGGCAGGCCCCCCATAACCGGCTTAAAGCTGACATTAGCTTCCAATTGATTCTTCCAAGCGCCAGAGTCGGCTGATTCCATCCAATAAACGCATTGGTTGGCTGCATCAGTCAATATCACATCAGGACGGTTGCCGGCGATATAGTGTTTAGGGTCATTACTGTCCAAGGTAACGACAGTGGTCAGCCAATAGAAGCGGATCTTATCGTTTACCCTGGTGATATAGGGCCGTTGCTCGACCGGTCGATTGATTGTCCAGTCAAAGAATTTATGATCGCCGATAACTTTATTGGTTACGGCGGTTACTCCCAGCATTGGTTCTTTCTGATGATGAGAAAAAATGAATATTTTACTCAAGCCGTCAGCCGGCACGAACAAAGAGACGGATAATCCTTGCGATTTTTCCGAGTAAGGCTGAAGCGAGAAGTAGTGATAAAGAGCGTCTTTGCCGCCGAGTTGCCCCAGACGGAAAAAGATAGTGAAGGGCTGATCGTTCATATCCTCGGGCATATTGGCGATTCTGACATCGCCGTTATGTATCCAAGGTAGAGGAGCGGATAGTCCTTTATGGAACTTGAAGCTTTCAGCAATGTAACGGGATACTTTATAAGACAAGACATTCTGTCCATCCAGGAATGGGTGGTTTTTCATTTTGGCCGGCGGCACATAATAGCCGCAACCGAACATGACTCGCCTGATGCTTTGCCAGACGTTGTCTGGCGATTGTTCAATTATCTGTACTCCGCCAAAAATCGGCCGTGGAAACAGTAATCCTTTCCAACGGATCAGTGGTACTACTTGCACCATCTTTCCAGAATCGTCTTTAAGGTAGATAACTCCGTCCGGTTCATAATTGAAGTAACGCCATAACCCGAAAGCGCGGCTGACGGCGGTGTAAGTATTTCTGCTCCATTTAAGGTTTTCTCCAGTTTCGAATTTGACGTTAATTAGGTTTTGCAACCCCCAATCCGGAGCCGGAGATGTGCCATCAACATTATAAACTTGGCGAATTCCAGAGAAGATACGGGGTAAAAGAGGAGTAGGCTCAATGCCCATAGTAAAACGGTATTGACTGCCGATCCGCACAAAATGCGGTTCAGCCGGTTGGACGTTGTCTTGCACTAATTCCCGCGCTTGCGAGAAAACAGAGTTAAGCGGTAAGATCCGCTCGTAAGCCGTTTCCGGTAATTGCTCCAATTCTACGAAATCATTGACTTTGTAGCAGTAATACTGCGCCAGATAGTGATGAATCGGCTTGCCGACCTCATAAATACCGAAGCCAATAAGCAGATAGAGTACTACTAACAGTAGTTTACCGCGCCATCGATATTTGCGGTACAGCCAACGGAAAATGCCTATGGCCGCAATAATCGCCAAGAAAGAACCAAAGAACTTTCTGACAGTAATGACGGATCCGTATACATACCCGCGAGCTATAAATAGCTCTAAGCCGGTTGCTATCAGGAGAATAGTAAAAATCAACCAGTGACGTTTAGCGAAATTCATTGACCAGACGGCGCTGTGTTTGAAAAGCCAGAAAAGCCGACCGTGTTTATCTTGTTTTTCACTCATGGTGCTATCTCCTATTCCCTTTCTTGGTCGGAGTTATTCACTACTCCTTCAGGGCTGCCAGGACTGCTTTCACCTCGGGCAAAAGCTTTTAGATTAGCTCTCGCCGCCCTTAAGCGTTCATCATTCAACGGAGTGGCTTTGGCCTTGTCGCCTACAAGATTAATGCTGGTTTGCACAGTTGCAAGTTCTTGTTGCAGGGCGGATAGCTCGGAAGTCGCCGTTGTTGCCGGCAGTTCTTCTGTTTCTGCAGGAGTCGCGGTAATAACCACTGGTTGTTCCGGCTGATTAGCCGTTCTAACTGCGTCTTTAAGGGCGCTTCGCCAATTGGCTAAACCGCCGGTTAAGTTATTCCACCAGTTTCTGGCTTTCTTTTTGGCTTCATTGCCGACTTGGATTTCTCCGGTTTCAATCCTGTCGATTACGTCTAGATGCTTCAGTAATCTTTCACGCTTGCCCAAGAGTCGCATAACCATGGGACCGCAATAGAAGCCGACCATCGTAAAAACGACAGCCATTAACAACAAGAAGGAATTGACTGCGGGGCCATGCACCATCATATAGAGGCATAATCGCCAATTAATGAAACCCAGAAGCAAGGCCGAGTAAAAGCGTCCTCGCGCTTTACGACCTAAGATGAAACCGGAGACTTGATCGGCCGGTAGGCGCTTACTGTGGGTCAGATTGTAAACGAAAGAGAATACAACTACCCCAAAGTATTTATCAAGACCGAACCAGACGATACCGAGAGCAGTGAACAACAGGGCATACGACAAAAAAATTAGCATGGTGATTCTCCTTGGTTCGCGGTTGGCAACCGCATTAGTTGAAAGTTATTCCTTTACGTTAATCAGTTAGTTCTTCCTTAGACGCTCTTTCTCTTAAGATGTTCATTTTTGGTCGGTAATGTTTCTTGAGCGTGGCGATGGCCCAGAGCTGTTTTGCTTTAGGCCAACCGTCATAGCGCTTATAGAACAGATTCTTATCGCAGATAAAAGTGATAAGCAGCCGCCAGGGCTGTAGTCGCGCAATCAGCATGCCGACCAATTCCCATATTTCTTCTTCCAGGTCCGGACGGGGTTGCAAGAGCAAAAGTTTAAGTTCATCTGACAATTCATCAAAACTTTCAACTTCGTTTTGTTCTAAGCGTTTGATCAGCCGTTCCAGATCTTTGTAGATTTTGGGAATTTTGGTGCCAAGGCTTCTCAGACGCGCCTTTTTTTGCGGTTCCGTCAAATGAAGATAATCAATTTCGGGATCGGCGGCGGAAAGGATATCAATCAGCAGGCAATCGCGTTTTTCTTCTAGGATTTCGGGGTGCTCCCGATACCAGGAAAGATTAACAGTGATCAGTCCGGCTTCTTCCAATCGATCGATTAAATGCTTGTTGGTCAATGGGAAAATGTCAATTTGTGTTGCTCGATTTTTTTTGGCCAGCTTGCCATCCTCAACAACCATGAAGTCTCCCCCCGGCAGATTACGGAAGACAAAAACGCCGTTAAGCGCCCGACTGTAAAAACAGCCTAATTTTTCGTAGCGCCAGTCCGGTATTTCTACCGTACGGTATCGCAAGTTGCCATACTTTTGAGCGCTAGCGATAAGCTGGCGGGTTAATTCCCTGTTAGCCCAGTTATTGCCGGGGGCAAGAAATTCTTCCGTCAGTTTTCTTTGATGTTGAGCCGCTTGAATCAAGTCATCGCAATAACTTATAACCGTGATATCTTCTACTAAAAGCAGATCCAGGATTGTTTCATAAGATGTCAGTTCCTGATCAATATCCAGGGCTATGCCGGAAGTCGTAGTGATATCCGCAATAACCTGGCGGAACTTTTTGAAGAACTCCGCCATCAGCGAACGATCAAACGAACTGAAGGGAAAGTAAATCGGTTTATGCTCTTGATCGGGGGAAAGAATTATTGCTAGTTGATTAGCCACGCCATGTGACAGATACAGCGGATTGCCGGTTTCTTGGGCGATTTCCGGCGACCAACCGATGCCATCAATGGAAAATGAGGTTAGTTGAGTCGGGGGAAGTCCCAATCGTTTAAGGCAATCGTTATATCTTTCAATAAGTTGCGGCGTGTCCACCAGAGTCAATCCTTGGCCGAATAATCCGGCATCAGCAAGTAATTTATCCATTTTATTCCTTTCAGTTCAACCCCGCCAATATTTTGGAGGGGGTTAGGTTTTTTACCATAACCCCCTCCGTTAGGAGAGGTCTTACTTGTGCGATTCCAGCCAGTTTTGGACTGCCTGGTTGGCTTCCAGTTGAATCATCATTTGTTCGCTTGCCCGTTCCACTTCGCGACGATGACCCAAGTCAACAATTGCTACCATATTGTCCAGGTAGCGCATCGCCTCTTGGAACCTGATTTCTGCGAACGATTTGCCTCGCATATTCTGTTGCATTAATCCTAATACCATAATCTTTTGTTGGTCGTAGGGTTGACGGAAAAATATTTCCGGATCGGACATCCATTCTTCAGGTAAGTCAAAGTCTAATAGCCGATCATCAACGGCCCGTTGAATATTGCGGGTGTCGCGCGAACTGAATTTGGGGAATTGTCTTTGGACTTCTTGATAGAGCTTAGCAAAAAACTTTTGTTCATTAATATCATGTTCTTTGTTCACTCGGTTGAAAATATCCAAAATAGTCCGTTCCCTGGGTTGCTGATAGCCGACGTAGGTCTCGGCCATACTGCCGATTAAACGTTGGGCAAATAAGTATTTGTAATCGTCAGGATCGGTCATGGCGATGAAAGCAGGATCGATTTCGGCGATGCGCTTCCACCATAGGTGGTCCTGATCCAGGAAATCTTGCCACGTTGTGGCTCCTTCAATTTTGAAGCGGGTCACGATACGCGACAGTAGAGCCGAATCCAGTTGGTCGGGAATATTAGTCAGAAAGAACACTACGGAGTTGCCTCGCCAAATAGCCGAAGCTCCTTCCAAATTGGTCAGAGCCGCACCGATAACCTCACGGACACCGGCAGATACGCCTTGGCGAGTCCTGTCTTCATAATTAACTTCAGCATCATCGGCCGGTCCGAAAGAAATCCTGTCAGGATTTAAGATACGTTGCCACCATTCCTCGGCCCGTTCTCTGGATCCGCCTTGGTAGGTAGAAACGATATTGGGGGGATGAGGATCAAATACATAAGGTAATTCCAACCACTGACAGAGATCATAAAGCATGGTGGAAAAGGCGCCAATCATCATGGTTTTACCCGTACCGGGAATGCCAAACCCTATGCTGGCGGTCGGCATACCTCCTAAATCAAACATGACGTTGCGTCTTTCCGCTACTTTATAACAAGCTGTGCGTACTGCCAATCGTTGAAAAAAGCGTTTGGCATCGCGATTGCCGACAATAGTGTTGATATCAACCCGCTTGAACTCCACGCTAATCGCGTTGTTTAGTCCGTTTTCAAAACCGGAAATGGTAAAATCTTCCCCTGCCAACTTGTAAGTTATATCGGTAAAGAATTGAGTGTATTCCAACGAGTCGCGACGCAGTTTGATTTCATCCAGTGCTCCTTTAGCCGCCACTTGGACGGCTTTGAGCAGATCCAAATCATTCCTGACTTTTCCTGATTCCTGGACGAATTTTCCCATATAGACTAGCAGGCAGTTAAAACCGCGCAGATAGTCGGTCAGACAGATTTCCGGATAGCCCGGAAAGTCCATGGATAGGGAATCCAACTTTTCACCCTTGTAACGCGACAATGACCAAAAGACGAAAGAGGCGAAGCTGAACTGGGCGACGGCCGCAGCCGTTGCCAGTTTTTTGGAAAACTCCGCTTTTTGCCCTTCATTCAGTCGTTGGCGCGAATTGTCATCAAGCAGTTTAGCCAATCCCGAACTTTTAGCATACATCTCCACCACGTAACAGCCAATGCCGATTCCCGTGTATAAGGAGTTAAGCAGTTGGTTGACGTTGCCTGAATTAATTGTTCTGTTGGGATTGTATGGTTTAACGAGCTCCAGCCAATTGATTCTTTCCTCCATCGGCGCTGATTCGCTAAACTTTAATCCGCCAGCGGTCGAAGGAGGTGTTAGCGGCTTCTTTGGCAGCCAACCGGCGTTTTTTATTAATTTGTCGGCAAAAGCATCAAAAGATCTGAGTTGCTCTGCCGTAATCGGCACGCAGGATCCGTTTTTATCTCCCATTAATCAAGTCCTCCCCGTTAAAGGTTATGTATTTGAAGCTGGCAAATCCCAACTCGGAGAGTTGGTGATCATTGACGGCTTGTTGCAATAAACAATGAGGCAGAATGCAATAATGTCTGACTGCGGAAACGTGCCGTTGCTGGCATTCCATGGAGAGTTCGTTGATCTTAAAAACTTCTCGGACTTTGCGCCGCAAGGGCCGGCCATAGACTTCTTGCCGTTCGGAAATAACTTCTTCTTCAGTCAGCAATAAGACAAAGTCGTCTTCTTTCCGGCTGAATTCCGTCATAATCCGACACCAAGCTTCTTGCCATTTGTCAGTGTTTGCTGACAGGTTATCGCAAAGGAACTTGGAATATAACGGCCCTAAACCGATACGCCTGATAATTTTAGGATGGATATTAACCAAACGATCATCAATATCCAAAGCCAGGATTCCGAGCTGGGGAGCCCGCGAGCCGACATTGGTAATGATGTGCAAGAATTCTTTCCAGGTTTGCCCGTACTCTTCCAATGGTTCGCAATCATTGTCATGTTCAAAATTCATCAGATATAAGTAGGGGCGGTTAGTGGTAAAATCAAAACAAGCCCAAGCGAAACTGTAACATCGCGCCTTAGGATTGTCTGATTTTAACGCTGTCAATTCTCCAGCCGTAAACGGCAGGAATAATTTGTCCTCCGCTAACATGGAAAAATAAGATCTTTCGCCTAAAATCGCCAGAATATCTTCTGCTTCAGTCAGTTGATTGAACATGTATTCCAGCGCTGTCCTTTTCAGACGGTCCGATCCGGGCAAACTAGCCAGTCGTTCATCGCGTTGCAGATAGTCAATCCTTAGATTATCAAGCTCAATAAAATTAGGAAAGCCGGACTCGGTCAAGTCCACTCGCAGGCGATGCTGGTTGTTGTGGATATATTTCATTCTTAGGCATTCCATGGTGTAAGAAAAACGTTTTAGAAAATCAATAATGATGCCGGTTTGATTATCGGCGTTGTTGCCGATTTTATGACACCAGGATAGCAGAATTTTTATTACCCGGAGCTGCTGAGCGAAATACTTGACGTATTTGTCAGTATCTTCCAGTAAGGCAAAATCCATACTGCCTCCATCAGTAAAATCTCCGCCGACTAAGCTATTGAGCTCGTCAGCAGATCGTCTTAAATCAGCGGGGGTAATATTAACCGTACTTAATCCTTGGCCGAAAAATGATAGTCCTCCCATAACAACTCCTTTCATGGCCGTTAGCCATACTGAAAGAAAAAGGAGGAGATCCAAGATTAAGGATCTCCTCCGTTGCGTGTAGTTGTGTGTATTATTTACCCTCATCTCCTCCGAAGAATGATTCTTTTCTCAGATCAAAACCGTAGTTTTTTTGAAACAGTTCAATTTGTTCCTCTACGTCATTTCTGAATTGTCGATCCTGTTGATTGGAAGCCGCCATAATTTCGTGGTAGAGTTTGAGCCACTCCGGTATTTCTTGAAGCGCTTTAACCAACGCTTTTTGGGCCGCGGCTCGGATTTCCGCCATACTGGCCATACTTCTGGCGTCAACTCCCCGGCCGGCTTTGTTCAATTCTTCGGCCGTCGCCAAATCTTGATGGGATTTAGTGGCTTCCAACCAGGAACGCACCGTTGTCTGGCGGTATTCCACCTGTTTGGTGATCATGGCTTGCCAGGTGAGATTGATGGTCAGAAGGTCATTAAGTGTTTGGACATGAAGGTCCAATTGATGCGCAAAGTTTTGCGCTTCCTGGGCGATTGCCATACAAATATTATATTTGCCTTGCAAGGCATTCAGTGATTGCTTCAAATCGGAAGTTTTCTGGTCTTGCTTGGCAAAGCCTTTGTCTGTCCTATCCATTGTTACCAATGTCTGTTCGGCCTCGGCCAACTCACCTTTGAGCGCGACAATCTGTTGGTCAAGTCTTTCGCAAGCTTCGTTTGCTTGCGTGTGGGTTTCAAACGCCGCCCGTTTCTGCGCCTTGTCTTGTTCCAGTTGCATTTTCTGTGACTGAGCGCGAGCTTGCATGGCTTTCAAAAGCCGACCGCAAGCCAATTTGTAAGCCGTCAGACTATCTTCAATGGTTGCGTTGCTGAGGCGATCGCGCATTGCCTTATTGATACGTTCTTTGGTCGCCGCTTCCAATTGTTGGGCCGACGCTAAGTCAGTCTGGGCGTTGCGGATGGCGCTTTGGCGGAACAAACGTTTGGCCTTGGCCTTGGCTAAGGCAAGTTCAGCCTCTTTAATTCTGTTTCCGGCTTGTACCAGGGACGCCTGTTCTTGTGGCGTCATTTCTTTGAGTTGGATTACCTCGGCTCCCAATCCTTCCAGTATGATATTGAGACTTGCCATCATGCCGGCCAAGTCCGTTTTTTCTTTGGCCAAACTGGCGCGAACTTGCTCCCAGTCGGCCTTCTTTAAGCGACTCTTGATGTCTATACTAAGAGTCGGACCTTGGCTTTTGGTGGCTGTTTCCAGACCTTGTCGCATATCGCCAAGTATGGCGTTGATATCAAAGCCCAAATTTATTGATGCCGGTTCTTGCTCCAACTTTTGGCTGGCGGTATCCAAATTTTGTAGCATACTATCCAAGAAATTAGATCCGTCAACTCCACCGCCCGTTTGTTCTGTCGTCATGATTACAGCTCCTTGTTGTCGCCGGCCCGCTAAGCGGCGCGACTTTTGGTTGTTTCTAACAGTTTAATCGCCAATAATACTTGAGTGTATCTTGGTGTTACCTAATTTACTTTTTCCTCCTTATTTTTAAAGCTATTAAGTTGTCAAAGTCCGCACCCTTACGCCAAATTCTTTGGCATAAAGCGATTGATTACCTTAGCAAAAAAAATAATATTTGTCAACTAATTTGTCATAATAATAGAAACAGTCTCGGATTAAAGTAGTCATTTAGGCATTTTTTGTTTAAATTTAGATAATTTTTGTGGTTATTCTCTAACTTTTTAGTAATTTTTTGGCATAAAAAAGCCGACCAGGCAAGCTGGTCGGCGTAAGGTGCTGATTGTTTATGAGCCGAAGCCGTTGGCGTCGGGCCCTTTTGGTTTGCTCCGTCCCGCCTTCCGCGTCATCCTCGTTTTCTTCGGGCCGTCTTTCGATTCCCCTTCCGGCTTATCAACGGGTTGCTCTGGGGGTTGCTCCGGGGCGGGATCGGCGGTAGCAGCAGCGCCGTTGGCGGTAGCAACAGCCTGGCCGGCCGGAATGTTTTTTACCGTATCAGTTCGCTCGTAAGCGGTTTGATCTTCCGGACAGCTTTGTAACTGATCCCTTATTTCGTCATAATCCCTCTGTAATTCGTTAATCATCGTTTGCAGCTTCTCATTGTCTTCCCGTTGCTTTTTTAGAGTCAACTGGTACTCGCGATACTTGCGATAGGAGAATAAGGAAACGAAGTAAGCAACGATGATCGGCAATATCAGCCACCACGAGAAAAGTAACAGAATAAGCAATAAGCTGGCCATCCCTAGGGCCAGACCGGCAACCATACCGTGGATTATTGCGCCCATTAAACAGACAAAAATTGCGCCTAACAGACTACTGATAACACCGTAGCCAAGCTCCATTTCAATAGACTTAATAACGGCTTTAGCATTCTCTTCTCTGTACTCTTGGTATGTCGGGATAGGGAACCCCTTAATCTTTTTGGTGATGTTTTTTTCCCATAGGTAACTCCATAGATAATCATGCGCATGGAGACATTCCATCCACCACTGGGGCGGTAACCAGAGAACTTTGAAACTCCACCAGTGGTCGTGTCGTTGTTTGATGCTATTAACCAGGACTATGACCGGTATGGTCGACCAAGTAAAGAGCGTTAATGAGCCTATCAATATTCCGATGTAGAGAGAGTGCCAAAGGCAAAGAGTGAGCAGAGTGTTCATTGTTCGTCCTTTCCTGTTGGGGGCGGTGTTTCTTTTTTCTTTTTCGTTGTTGGCTGTTTTCTGGTGTGCGTTGGTTTGTTCTTTGGCTTATTATCTAGCGTCTTTTTGGGGGTATCCGCTCGTTTCTGTCTCGGTGGTCCTATATTCTTCGCACAAACATTGGTAACAGCGGTAGTTTGATCAGTCGTATTAGCCTCTGTTTCTTCTAATCGTTTGCGCAAATCATTAACGCAGTCACACATTCTTTCGCTCATAGCTATCAGCTGGTTCATAGTTGTCAGATTCTCGTCATATCTTTTTTTCTTTTCTTGGATTGATTGACATTTGTGATGAAAAAATCGGTAAATGAGATAGGTAATAATGATCGGAAAAGTCAGCCACCATAGATAGCCCAGTAACAGACTGGCCGTCACCAAAGCCAGACTGACGGCCGTGCCGCAGGTTACTGCTATTATCAGACAAGAGAGAAGTACGGCGAAAAATCCGTCAATGACCTCGTCTTTCGTTACCTCATTGATAGCTCTAATTATCTCCTTAGGTCTTGCGTTAGCGTACGTTTGGTAGGTTCTGATATCACCAATTATCCAAGGGAAACAGTCTATTATGTAGTCGATGGCATAAAAGCAGGCCATCCACCACCATGGAGGTAACCAGTCAACCTCGAAAGGTCGTCGGCGGTTATGACGTTGTTTGATACCATTGACCAAGACTATGGTTGGGAGAACCGAATAAGCAAAAAACGTCAATGCGGCTACTAACGTGCCGATGTAAAAGATAGTTAACGCGTTCATTGTTCGTCCTTTCCTGTTGGGGGCGGTGTTTCTTTTTTCTTTTTCGTCTTCGCTCTCGGCCTTCCGGCGCGCGTCGGCTTTTTTGGGTTTGGGGAGGCGTTGGTTGTTGCAATTGACGTTGCTATAGCGAACAGCGCTGATTTCAATTCTATAATCTCCTCGTCAATAACCTTTTGCCTAAGCTGATAGCTTTTGATAGCGCGCCAAATAATGTAAGCAACTCCGCCGATCAGCCATAACCACCAAGTGTATTTGAGTAGTAAGCCGATTATCGAAACAATCATAAGCAGTAATGTGCCGAATGAAAACAAGAGAAGCCAGGTGCCAGCCGCGACCATTGCCGGGAGTAATACTCCTAATACAAACGTAATAAAAATCATTGCACTAAGTGAGATATCCAGAGGGTGCTCATTAAGCAGTCTCTTTTTACCGCATTCTACCCAGCCGTCCAGCGTCTCATTGAAATTATCTTTGACTCCCGAGGTGAAAAGAATAATGTAGTAATAAATAAAAGCATGATAAGCGATTAGCCAATCGGGTGGTAGCCAAACAGCTTTATAATCTTTCCGACGGAATCGGCATTTGGCGCCGTTTACGATAATAACCAGTAAATGGATGAAAAAGGCTGAAAAAATGGCAAAAAATGCCAGTTCGGTGCCAAGCCGTACCAGATGATCAAAGTATAACGAAAAAGTCCAACTAATTGCTAAAAGTAACATTTCCATGATGTTCTCCTTGCCTTTTATGGCTGTTTTGGTTTGCGCAGTAATGTTTTTAAGTTTTGAATGTGCCGATCTTCGTACCACAATATCATATAAGCGGTGAAAAGTCAATGGTTAGTGGAGAAGTTGGGGAAAAGTCAGCAGTTTCATTATATAAGTCAGAAAATAAAGGAATTGGGAGACAGAAGCTATTTTTTGATTGATCTGTTTGGTTTTTGTCGACAAAGTTATAAAACTTGTTTAAATTTAGGCAAATTATTCATTAATTTTGTCTTGCCGCGTGCTTATTTATCCGTATATTTTCTATTTTTTTATTTATCTCTTGACATTGTATAAAAAATAACATATAATTGTAGACATCTGACTGACACCGTTGAATAACTGAAGATTCGGCTTTGCAGAGCCAAAATTCAGCTTAGTTTGTCTCTTTAATCCATAAATGCCGGAGGGCATATTGGAAAGGAACAATAATATGAGATTAAACATCACCAATAATTCTTCTCCAAGTCAAACGGACTAACCTTTTTAGTGTCCGCCAGAACCGCTTGGAGAAAGCGGTTTTTTTGTTAGCTTCCGAATCCGATCGATAATGGAATTTATCGCTCAAATTGCGGAAGTTAATGTCAAATATCCTGAACCTGGGAACATTGACAACTGAATAGTGTATAGTAAAGAAATGGGTAATTTAATGTCGCGCCAAAATTTATGGGCGTGGCAGCGAATTGCAATTATTAATGAGTACATACTTTTAGTATTTTAGTAATAAAATACAAAATAAGGAAAAACTCTTTTTAAGAGTTATCCAGATTCTTGCGATTAAACATTAAGGGCGAATGGTGGATGCCTAGACATCAAAAGGCGATGAAGGACGTAGCAGCCTGCGAAAAGCTTCGGGGAGGTGGCAAGCAACCTTTGATCCGGAGATATCCGAATGGGGAAACCCGGCGCGGCAAACCCGCGTCATTTGTGACTGAATTCATAGGTTACAAACGCAAACCCAGCGAAGTGAAACATCTCAGTAGCTGGAGGAAAAGAAAAAATTGAATCCTTAGTTCCGTTTTCTGCGTAAGCAGAACACGGATCTATGGATTGCATTCCGCGAGTAGTGGCGAGCGAAAGCGGAGCAGCCTAAACCTTAGCAGTGTTGACGGTGTGAAACTTTTCCCGCAAGGGGAAGGCGTAGCGCCGGCATAAAGGAGTGCCCGTTGCTGCTTTGGGGTGATGATTATAACTTTCGGATTGCACTTATATCCGAGCGGAATAAAATTTTTAGCGGAACGGTTTTGGAACAGCCGGCCAAAGCGGGTGAAAGCCCCGTACGCGAAAAGAATCGTACTTCCGTCGTTATAATCTAGAGTACTACAGGACTCGTGAAATCTTGTAGGAATCCGCCATGACTATATGGCAAGGCTAAATACTTTTGATGATCGATAGCGAACAAGTACCGTGAGGGAAAGGTGAAAAGCAGCCCGGTTAGGGCGATGAAATAGTATCTGAAACCATTTGCTTACAAACGAGTCGGAGTCCAAGGTCGTAGCAATACGAATTCTGGATGACGGCGTTCCTATTGAAGAATGAGCCAACGAGTTTATTCTGCGTTGCTTGCTTAATCCCTTCGGGGAGAAGGCATAGTGAAAGCGAGGATTAATAGTCCGAACAATTGTAGCGCGGATAAGACCCGAAACGAAGTGATCTATCCATGGCCAGGGTGAACCAGATGTAACAGTCTGGGAAGGCCCGAACCCACAAGCTGTGCAACACTTGGGGATGAGCTGTGGATAGCGGAGAAATTCCAATCGAACTTCGTGATAGCTGGTTCTCCTCGAAATAGCTTCAGGGCTAGCTTCGAAAATAGACCCGGGGGTAGAGCACTGAATGAGGACAGGTCCGCAAGGTTACTGTCTTCAATCAAACTCCGAATACCGGTAATCTTTATTTCGGAAGTCAGACTATGGGCGCTAAGGTCCATCAGTCAAAAGGGAAACAGCCCAGATCGCCAATTAAGGTCCCTAAATCTATGTTAAGTGTAAAAGGTGGTATCAAGACCGCGACAACCAGGAGGTTGGCTTAGAAGCAGCCATCCTTTAAAGATAGCGTAATAGCTCACTGGTCAAGTTTTCTTGCGCCGAAAATGTATCGGGGCTAAACATAGTACCGAAATTGCGAATTCTATATTTATATAGAGTGGTAGAGGAGTGTTCTTAGCGGAACGAAGCCGTAGCTGTGAGGCGCGGTGGACTGCTAGGAAGTAAGAATGTTGGCATAAGTAGCAAGAATCTAGATGAAAATTCTAGACACCGTAAATCCGAGGTTTCCTGGGCAACGAGAATCGACCCAGGGTTAGCCGGTCCTAAGACGAGGCCGAAAGGCGTAGCCGATGGACGAGCAGGTTAATATTCCTGCGCTGGCTTGATTTTCCGAAGGAGTGACGCATCAGGGGAGATATATCGTCCTATGGCTATGACGATGACGTTAGTAGTTGTGATCGGTAGGCAAATCCGCCGATCATTAAGCAACGAATACGCCAGCAGAGGAAGCCGCAAGGCGGACTCAATTATATTAAACCGAGTGCCATGAAAAACTTCTAGGGCTAAGATCAAGGCAACCGTACTTAAACCGACACAGGTGGATGAGGCGAGTAGCCTCAGGTGTATGAGAGAAACTTCGCTAAGGAACTCGGCAAAAAATCGGCCGTAACTTAGGGATAAGGCCTCCCCAAATTTATTTGGGGCGCAGCTAAAGATGTCAAGCGACTGTTTACCAAAAACTTAGGTCCCTGCTAAAGCGCAAGCTGATGTATAGGGGCTGATGCCTGGCCAGTGTCTGAACGTTAAGAGGAGAGGTCAACCGGTTTACCGGGGCAGCTTTGAATTGAAGCGCAGATGAACGCCGGCCGTAACTATAACGGTCCTAAGGTTTTGCATCGGAAGCATTCGGATGCAAAAGGACTGGGACCGTTATCTATTAACGCTACCTCTTCTTATAGTAATATAAGAATGGTCCAAAAATACTTAGCCATATGCTGGGAAAATCGGCAAAACTATGGTAAAATTATACCATAGAAAATAACTTAATTTATGCCGATTAATCAGCAGGAAAGGCTAAAATTCGAGCATTGGATAGTTGGTTTTACTGATGGCGAAGGCTGTTTTTCAGTCAGCATCATCAAGAATCACACTACCAAGTCAGGATGGCAGATTTTTCCTGAATTTGTGATTACACAGGGAGAAAGAAGTCTTAAGGCGCTGGAAAAAATTAAAAAATTTTTTCGGTGCGGTAAGATTTATATCAACCGTCGGAAAGATAATCATCAAGAGAATCTTTATCGTTATTGTGTAAGATCAGTCAGTGACTTATCTGAAATTATAATTCCATTTTTCTCCGCTCACCGGTTGCAAACAGCCAAAGCGGATGATTTCAAAAAGTTTATCAAGATAATAAAATTGATAAAACAAGGAAAGCATCTCAAAGAGAATGGAAAGATACAAATCGCCAGGATCATTGAACAAATGAACCGTCGAACGCCAGCTCGATTTTTAGAATCCCCAGAGACCAAACGCTAAGCATCCCATCGGGATGAAGATAGAGTCCTAAGAAAGGAAACTTAGAGCGAAATTCCTTGACGGGTAAGTTCCGTCCCGCACGAATGGCATAACGACTTGACAACTGTCTCAGCGAAGTACTCAGCGAAATTGCAAGGGAGGTGAAGATGCCTCCTACCCGTGGTTAGACGAAAAGACCCCGTGAAGCTTTACTACAACTTTGCACTGAATTGTGATCTAATATGTTTAGAATAGGTGGGAGCCTTCGGGCGCCAGTGAAATACCACCCTTATTATATTATAATTCTAACTTCCTCCCGTAATCCGGGAGAGGGACAGTGTATGGTGGGTAGTTTAACTGGGGCGGTTGCCTCCCAAAATGTAACGGAGGCGTTTACAAAGGTTGGCTAGCTCCGGATGGAAATCGGAGTGATAGCGCAAAAGCACAAGCCAGCTTTACTGCGAGACCTGCAAGTCGAGCAGTTACGAAAGTAGAATTTAGTGATCCGACCATTCAATGTAGGATGGTGGAAGCTCATCGGATAAAAGCTACTCCGGGGATAACAGGCTAGTCTGGTCCAAGAGTCCATATCGACGACCAGGTTCGGCACCTCGATGTCGGCTCGTCGCATCCTGGGGGTGGAGAAGCTCCCAAGGGTTTGGCTGTTCGCCAATTAAAGCGGCACGCGAGCTGGGTTCAGAACGTCGTGAGACAGTTCGGTCTCCTATCTACCATGGGCGCAGAAATTTGAGAAGGCCACTTCCTAGTACGAGAGGACCGGAAGTGACGAACCTCTAGTGTACCAGCTGTTCTGCCAAGGGCATCGCTGGGTAGCTACGTTCGGTTAAGATAAACGCTGAAAGCATCTAAGCGTGAAGCTGTCTTCAAGATTAGATTTCATTAAACCCCTTCGAGACGAGGAGGTTGATAGGTCGCAGGTGTAAGCGCAGTAATGCGTTCAGCCGAGCGATACTAATGGTTTAGTTTAATCGCAAGAATGGATAACACCCCGCTAACCGGTTTCCGGTTTGTCGGGACATGCGATTCGCTGTCACACCCATGAGTTTTGCGGCACAAGCCGCAACGATTCATAAACATTTCTTTACTGATTTAGCTATAGAATTTCCGTGGCTCTAGCGGGGGTGATACACCTGATCCCATCCCGAACTCAGCAGTTAAGACCTCCAGCGCCGATGATACTCCTTGTGGGGAAAGTAGGCAGCCGCGGGTATTGTGTAGCTAAATCGCCGTAACTGTCGAAAACCTCGACAGTTTTTTGTTGAATAAAAAAAGAGCGAATTTATTCGCTCTTGATAAAGTGCTGTTTGGGGTTATGATTTTGTTTCAATTTTACATAATTCTTTTATTGGCCCGATCACCTTATAAGCCGGTTTTTTTTGGTCCGGGATATTGGCCGCCTTTTTTGAAAGGGTGGTGATTCAGCCAGTAAGGATCTTCGGCTTGTAAAGGATCTTCGGCTCTCTCTTCAGATCTCTCTAGATCGTCTCTAACCGGTGGTTTACATCCTAATTGATCGGCGATTGAAGCATCCAACTGTTTTTGATGTTCTTTTTTTGCCTCCACTATCGCTTGTTTGGCGGATTCGGATATTGCAAAAAACGGGCAGCGGGTGACAGTCAGAGCAATATCAGCTCCTTTGCAAAGTTTGTATAATTTCTTAGCCACCGGGCAACCTTCCGGTTGGTCGGATTTCAAATCGTCGCAATTCAAACAAAGACATTCCTCTCGTCTAACTGATTCAGTAGTCGGATTGACCCAAACATTTTTGTTATAGTGTTGCTCTCTTGCTGGCTGTTCTTTCATAAGATTTGGTCTCCGAAGCGCATGTCGCTAGCGCGGTTTTTCTATCTTGTTATTGGATTAATCTAACCTCTTTCCCATGGTGATTTATTCCGCCTAAATCGCAATCCACCTCGCTGGCGTTCTTCATAGACCCTGGCTGATTTTTGGACTATTCTATATCTCTCTACTTCGCAGGCAGTTTCATAATCATTAAATTCTTCAATAGATTTAAAATTACTTTTCATTATAGCAATCGCTTCTTCTATTGTCGGGATAATCAAGCCATAATGGCCGATGGTTTTTTTGGTGAAATCAGGGTTGACTTCGTCCGGCCAGATCAGAATGACATAATGAACTGGTATGGTTCGTTTGATTTTCAGGTTAGAAATCGCAAGATCGGCATTCTTAGTTTTGCCGTCTTCGTAACCAATGAATAATCCTTCGCGACCCCTTACAATTCGTTCTTCATGGCAACGATAGAAATAACCAAGTTCCGGACCAATGCCCGGCATGGGAAATCCCGGCACCAGCGAAACCATCATCAGTGATTGCGCCAGTATAGCATCATTATGCGCTTGGTAGTCATCGCCTTTGTAGTCTTCCCAGTCATAGATCCTTAAAGCAGGAAAGGCGGCTTTAATTTGTGCTCGATAAGGCATTGGTGCGTGGCGATCCGACGGACCACCTAGGAAAATGTCGTATTCAAATGGCATGGCTTATTCTCCTTTGAGTCTTTCTTTATTACAATTTTATTACAGTGATTAGATTGTTGCAGAATTTTATGTAATTTTTAAGCATACCTGTTTATCTCATCTTCTTCCTCTTCTTCGGCAGTGGGCCCGCCACATTCAGTAACCGGCCCTTCGCATATAACACAGCCGCCGCCGTCATCAATGGGGATGCAATAATTTTCTGGTCGACAGCCGGCGCAGAGACAGAATTGGCCATAATATTCAGGATGCAGACTACTATCACAAGTAAACCATTCCATTATTAATTCGTCGGGAGTTTTCTTTTTCTTTTTATTTTTTCTTGGGCTCATCTATTACCTCCTTCCCAAGGTTTGTCAAGGTTCAGTCCTTGAATAGTAAAGGTTTAATCGGTTTTTGTCAATCTTGATTGTTTAGTTGATTTATGTTAATATAACCGCAGATCGCAGGTATCATATAACGGTTATTATCCCAGTTTTCCAAACTGGTGACAGGAGTTCGACTCTCCTTACCTGCTTGATTTAAAACCGCCCTTGGGGCGGTTTTTATTGTCTTTTGATTTATTCCCCCTTGACTGATAAGTATTTTTAGCCTAAATTGAAACTATATGGAAATAATCATCTCCTCGGCAATTTATGTCTTTTATGTCTTACTGATCATCGCGGCGGTAATCTTTTTTTGGGGTAACCAATTGTTTGGTTTGGTTATGTTCTCCCTGTTGTTTTTGAGCGCTTGCACCTTGATTTATTATTTGAGTCGCAATATTGACGGTGAACCCGCCATTTATATGAGGAAATTAATGATTTTTTCTTTTCTTGCGGGTTTGGCCGTAATGTTATATAATTTGGCCAAGCTGATATCATCTAATTATTTATAAAAATATATGACTGAAGAGGAAAAAATCCAATCCGCCCTGCCTCTTGACAATCAATCGGATAATCAGGGATCATCAGCTTTGCCGGTTGCCGATGTTATTGTTTCAACGGAGGAAGCGGTCTTGCCGGAAGCTAAGGCGGAAGCCGAAGGAGCAGAAGAAGCGATTACTGAAGAGTCAAAAGGACTAACCGAAACATTAGAGACAGAAGTATCTTCAGATGCGGAGAGTGGAGCGCCAATAATTGAAACCGAGAATCAGCCGGAATCGCCGGACAGCCCGGAAATGACAGAAGTGGTAATACCATCAGAACAGGTCAAGAAAGATGAAGAGCCTAAATCGGATCGGCCGCAACCGAAAACCATTATAGCTGCGGTGGTGGCCTTACTTATCGTTGTCGCAGTCGTTTGGTTGATTGTCAGTAGTATGAATCAGGATAAAACAGTTGACGGAGACGGAACGGTAAAAGTTTCTACAGCGCTGGAAAATGGCAAAGTTAGCATTATTGAAGAAGTGCCGGATGAAATCCAAGTCAATGTTACTAGCGATGATGTGCCGGTTTGGCCTAAGATAAAAATTATCGCCTATTACGGCAACACGGTCAGCAATCCCAATTCCAATGATTGCTCCAAGGTGGAGCCGTTGGAAAGGGAGGTTGATGATAAGTTTGATTCCAATATTGTGAATACGGTTATCGGCTTATTACAGCCGTTGTCATCCACGGATAAGGCTGCTGGATATTATTCCGCTATCCCCTTGGGAACTCGCTTAAAGTATGTTAAGATTGATGATGATGGCACGCTGGAAGTGAATTTTGATTCCCAACTTGATAAGGCTGCCGGTTCTTGCGCTGTTACCGCTATTAGAGCGCAAATCACCAATACTTTGATGCAGTTCGCTCAAATCCAGTCAGTCAGGATCTGTATTGATAGTAATTGTCAGCAAGATCAGATCCTTCAGCCATAATAGTAACTTGCTTTCGGCTCCCGCTATCTGTCGTGCCGGCGGGAGTCGTTTTTTGTTTGGCTTAAAACAGCAGATTATGTTATGATATATGAGTTAAGGGCTAATAAATTTATAAAGCCATAAGAATAATTTGCAATTTAATTTATATTTTTTCTATGCTTTGGTTGCCTATTACTATCCTTTCTTACGCCTTAAACGCTGCCGCTTTGGCAACGGATAAATTCTTACTTAATAAAAAGATTCCTAATCCAGCCGTTTATACTATTATTATTTGTTTTCTGGGTGTTTTGGCGTTAGTGCTTTTGCCGTTTAATTGGATGCCGCCGACTGGCTCGCAATTAGTTTGGGAGTTAATTTCCGGTTTTTTATTCGGCGCCGGAATTTATTTAATGTTTGTTGCTTTGAATAAGGGCGAGGCCTCGCGCATCATTCCCTTTCTGGGCGGTTTGCAACCCTTAATCGTTTTACCCCTGGCCTGGTTGTTTGTCGGCGAGTCTGTTTCCGGCAAATTCTTGTTGGCTTTTATTATTATTATTATCGGTACAGTATTAATCTCTTATGGCAAGGGCAAAGCCAACAAAACCGCTTATTACGCTGCTGTTTTTTCTGCCATACTTTTTGCCGTATCGTTGATTATTGCCAAGTATGCCTATAATTCCCAAGGCAGTTTCATTACGCCGTTTGTTATGACGCGCGTCGGTTCATTGATATTCGCTTTATGCTTGTTTGCCTGGCCGCGCAATCGCCGTGCTTTTTGGGCTGTGGTGCGTCATCCTCAAGGCCAGACTAGCGGGCTCTTGATTTTCGGGCAAGTTTCCGGCGCTTTAGCTTCAATTTTGATTAATTTTGCTATTGCCATTTCTGTCGGTGCGACCGCTATCATTAATGCTTTGCAGGGATTACAATATGCTTTCTTATTGCTTATCGTCATAGTGGTGCAGAAAATTTGGCCCGGCGTTCTGAAAGAAAGAATGACCAGTAAAATCATGTGGCAGAAAATTATCGCCACGGCTTTTATTATTGCGGGCTTGGCTGTTTTAGCCCTATAAAATAATTAGAAGTTTATTAAACATTATGATATTTTTTTTCCGTCGCCATTGGTTTTTACTAATAGTTTTTCTGATTTTTTTGGCTTTAGTCAGCGCCATAGCCGGCAGTTACTTTTTTGATTTTTCCCGAACACGAATGGAATGGGGCGTCACTTTTTCTTCAGTCTATGCGCAAACCGAACTGGGTTTGGATTGGCAAGCGGCTTATTTAGCCATTTTGGATGATTTGCAGGTTGATAACATTCGCTTGTCCGCTTATTGGAATCAGATTGAAGCAGTTAACGGCCGTTATGATTTTAAGGATTTGGATTGGCAGATCAATGAAGCGTCTAAGCGCCAAGTGAAAATAGTTCTGGCAGTGGGCCGTCGTCTGCCGCGCTGGCCTGAATGTCACGACCCTGAGTGGCTCAAGGATTTAAAAGCGATTGACGCTGAGGAAGCCCAACTTAAATTTGTTCAAGCGGTAGTCAACAGATATAAGGATAATCAGCAGATTAAGTATTTCCAAGTGGAGAATGAGCCGTTTTTGTCCACTTTCGGCATCTGTCCACCGCCCAACAGGTTGTTGTTGAAAGAAGAAGTCGCTCAAGTAAAGAAGCTTACGGCCAAGCCGATTTTGGTCACTGACAGTGGTGAGCTATCAACTTGGTGGTCTATTTCCCATGTTGGAGGAGAGATTTTAGGTACAACCTTATATCGCGTGGTCTATAATCCGCAGGTCGGTTATTTTCGTTGGTTTACTCCCCCGGCGTTTTATTGGTTGCGCGTTCAACTGATAAAAATATTGACGCCGATTCAAAAGGTCATTGTGGCGGAGTTGCAAGCAGAAAGCTGGCACAAGCCCAACATCAATTTGGCCCAGATGTCTTTGGCCGATCATAATCTGTCATTAAGCCTGAATCAGCTGAAAGAAAATATTGCCTTTACTCGTCGTGCCGGTTTTGACGAAGCGTATTTATGGGGCGCGGAATGGTGGTATTATATGAAAACAGGAAAGAACTATCCGGAATATTGGAATGAAGCAAAAAAACTTTGGGTCAAATAATATTTTTTCAGTTATTAATTCGTAATAGATTATTATGGGTTTAGCGGCAAAAATCGCTCAGAATACTTTTTGGCAAATCGTCGGCAAATTTGCCGGTACGGTTTTGGGTTTGATTACCATCGCCCTGATGACACGCTATCTGGGTCGTGAAGGATTCGGCTATTACACCACCATTATTTCTTTTTTGCAGTTTTTCGGCGTCTTGATTGATTTCGGCTTGCAGATGGCCACGGCGCAGATGCTGTCCCGTCCAGGAGTTAATCAGCATAAAATTTTTGCCAATATCCTGACGGTCCGTCTGCTTTCAGCCATAGTTTTCTTGGGTACGGCATCGGCTTTAGTTTGGTTTTTGCCCTACCCATTGGCCATTAAACTGGGTGTTGGCGTCGCTTCGTTTTCTTTTTTCTTTATTTCCTTGCAATCGGTTTTGATCGGTTTATATCAGAAGCAAATGGCTATGGCTGAAGTGGCAATCGCCGAAGTCTGGGGCAGATTCATTCTACTGCTGGGCGTTTGGCTGGCTGTTATGCTGGATTGGGGTCTTTTGGCTGTTATCGTCGCCGTGTCTTTGGGCAGTCTGGTGAATTTTCTATACTTAGTCATCGGGGCGCGCAAACATCTGATCTTAAAACTGGAAGTTGATTTTAAGGTTTGGCGGCAAATCTGGGATGTGTCTTGGCCGTTAGCCGTTACCATTTCTTTGACCTTGGTCTACTTTCGCGCTGATACGATTATTTTGTCTTTGGTTCGCCCGGCCGAGGAAGTCGGTATTTATGGTGCGGCCTACAAGGTGTTGGAGACACTGATTCAATTTCCTTATTTGTTTCTGGGTTTGATTTTACCGCTTTTAACCGAGTTTTATTTGACCAGTAAAGTGTTATTTGAAAAGACTCTACAGAAATCTTTTGATTTTATGGCTATTTTAGCCGTACCTATGGTTATGGCCACTTGGCTTTTGGCAGAGAAAATTATGGAGTTTGTGGCCGGCGCTGATTTTGTTATTGCCGCCGGGCCATTAAGGATTTTGATTGTGGGAGCAGCCATGATTTATTTCGGCGCTTTGGCCGGCTACGCTATTGTGGCTTGCGGCTTACAGAAAAAAATGATTTGGTTTTATCTTTTTGACGCTGTCTTTTCTTTAGCGGCTTATTTGATTTTTATTCCTATTTTTTCCTATTGGGCCGCGGCGATTCTTACTCTGGCGACAGAAACAGTTATTGCTCTGTCTGCTTTTTATGTCTTGCGTCGGGAAACCAAGGCTAGGATTAATTTATGGGTTTTGGGTAAATCCCTCTTAGCTTCGTTAGTTATGGGTTTATGCCTTTATCCGCTGTTGAACCAAAATATTTTGACTTTAGTGATTATCGGCGCAGTTATTTATTTTCTCGCTCTTTATTTGCTTAGAGGTTATGACAAGCGCGAGGTAATGGATATGATCAAATTAAAAAAAATATAAAATTATATGGTCCCAATGTTTTTTCTCGGCTTAGCCGCTATTCTTTTTTTCTTTTTGGCGTATTATCGTCCGCTTTGGTCCGCTTACCTGATTATCGCTTTATTGCCGACTTATGTCGTGCGTTTTCAAATCCTGACTATTCCTTTTACTTGGTTGGAAGCGATGGTGCTGATTTTATTCGTGGTTGTTTTACTGAAAAGGAATTTTAATTGGCAAGTTATCAAGTCTGACCCTCTATTTTACCCAGCCTTGGCTGTTCTGGTTGCCGCTACGGTTGCGGTTTTTGTTTCACCTTTGCCATTGAAGGCCTTGGGCGCTTGGAAGGCTTATTTTTTGGAGCCGATTTTATTTTATTTTATTTTGATTTCATTGATTACTGTCCGACGGCAAATAGAAGGAGCGTTCTGGGGCTTGGGTTTGTCAGTGCTTTATATGGGGTTGATTTGTTATGTGCAAAAGTTTATTGGCTGGGGAGTACCCCAAGCGTTTTTGACTGCCAGTGGCAGTGTTGACCGGGTGGTCGGTACTTATGGTTACCCTAACGCCTTAGGATTGTTTTTTGGGCCGATTATTATTGCTTTTGTCGGTTTTTTATTTTATCGCAATCAGGATTCATTATTGCTTTACCTGTCCAACCGTCAGCGGCAGTGGCTGAAGTGGCTAGTGATTATCGTTGGTTTCAGTGTTATCGTTCTGGCGCAATCGGAAGGAGCCATGCTGGCTGTTTTGGTGGTTGGTTTTTTGTTGCTTTTATTCAATCGGCGTTCCCGCGCCTATGCCTTGATATTTTTGGCCTTTTCCGTTATAATTGTTTTGCTCAACAGCGGCTTACGCGAGTTGATTTGGCAGAAAATATCATTGCAGGATTATTCCGGCTTTATCCGCCGGTTGATTTGGGGTGAAACCTGGCAGATGATCAAGGATCATTGGCTTTTTGGCGGCGGCTTGGCCGGTTATCCGGCTTCCATTTTACCTTATCATACCCATTGGTTTGAGGTTTTTCCTTATCCACACAACATTCTGCTTAATTTTTGGAGTGAAACAGGGATTTTGGGCATCGGCGCTTTTTTGTGGCTAACGGGTAAGCTCGTTTATGATAACTTGAAGAATATTTTTTCCATTGTTTGGCGCTATAGCCAAGAATGGCCGTTTGATAAGATCGCCAGCGTGGTTTTTCTGGCTGTAATTCTGGAAATATTGATTCACGGCTTAGTAGATGTGCCTTATTTTAAAAATGATTTATCCCTGTTAGTTTGGATACTTCTGGCCGTATCAACGTTGAATATCAGGTATAAGAAATGATTTATTTTGGAGAGGTGTCTGAGTGGTTGAAGGTACCGCTCTCGAAAAGCGGCAGGGGTTTATAGCCCCTCGGGAGTTCGAATCTCCCCCTCTCCGCATAGTGAGATTTGCCCGATTTTCGGGCAGAAGTTTCAGAATTCGCCAACCAGTTTTGGCCTGAAATTCAAATTTTTTGGCTTCCAAAATGAAGTTCGAGCCGATATTTTTCCAGGTTCTTTAGTGGTTTTCAATCCGAAAGGACGGGCGGATGGAGGGGTTGGGGGAGGAAATTCGCCCGCTCATCAATTTTTGGGGGTGAAATCGGTTCGAATTTTTTTGTAAACACACCATAAACTAAAACAATATAAAAAGACCTGACTTTTGCAGATCTTTTTATATTGTTTTATGGTTAGGGCGGACATACCTACCGGCGGACAGGCGGGACGGAGGGGATTTTAGAAAAAATAAAAACGCCATCCGAGAAAACCCGGATGGCTGGATATGTGTTTTATGCGAGTTGCAGTTGGACGGCGCGGCGATTGACCAATCCGCCATACAATTTTATTTGTTTCGCACTCATGGCGGATTGGAAATCATTGATCGCTTCCAGGGACTCGCATTTAGCGACGGCCGCAACAAACCAAGAGTCGATCATTACTCGTTCATCTTGGCTATATGATAGCCATTCTTTTGAAGTTACCAGGCGTTCGACTTCCCCCAGATTAGTACAGAGCCCCAGCAACTTCTTGAGCACTATTTTTGTTATGGTTTGCGATTGCTCTTCAATTGCATCGCTTAGGCATTTATAAGTGATATTTCGAGCTCTGTTAGCCAAGCAAGCAAGAAGATCTAGATCGTCCGTTGCGGCACAAGCGTTCTCAATGATTCGCGCCTCCGCAACGGCAATTTTCTTACCGAGTAATTCTCGTCGTTCTTCTCTCTCGCCTCTTTTGGAATAGAAGTTTCTGTTGGTATCGGTCCTCTCTAAGATTTCGACAATCTTCTGCATGACGCTGTCGATCTGTCCTACCATTTCAAGTGTTGTTACTTGATCCAGTTCGGCAACACACTGATACAATAGTCCGTTATAGTTGCAGTCCAAGTTGAATAAACGGATCAACTCAAACTTCTTGGAAACATTCGGCGCCGAATCGATGTAGGCGCGTTTGGCGCTGTAGTCAAACCGCATCTTGCCGACTAAGTCAAGCAGTTCGCTAAATTCTTGGAAACTACTACAACTACTGCCGGAAACCAGACACGCGTATTTCAGCTCGTTTTCTTCCTCCCATAACGGCAGGGGGCTCTTCCCCGGCCAGTATTCTCTGATGTCATCGGCCGAAATGTTTTTGACAAGTCGCTGCCGGCAATTCTTGTCTTGAGCGGCAATGTAGTTGAATAGGTTGACACCCTTCTCCTCGCATAACCGCTTGGTCGCTTGGAACTCCTCCAGCTCGCGTTGCTCTCGCGCCCGCTGTTCTTGTTCCTTTTGTTCGGCTTGAGCAGTCTCCTCCCCCAGTGTTTCAGTGGTTACCCGGATGCTTTCCGGAGTAACTTCTGGTTGCCATTTCGATTTTTCGGTTTCCTGCGTGTTTTTCGTGCGGGTGAACCACCCCTGCAAGTAACCAAACATCACGACTCCAGCCACAATACAAATTATCGTTGCATATACCATGTCCGTTCTCCTTGTAGTGGCGTTCTAAGGCCACGTTTTGAAAGGCCGATATTCCATACTTTGGAATATATAATTATAGCATATGGATATTATTTTGTCAATATATTTATCCACAGATTAATTATATTTTCTCTAAATTTAGCTAAAAAATTATTATAAATTATTAAAATTTATCTAATTTTAGTTGAAAACTGGTGAAAATCTTACCTAATCAATTTTTCCAAAATCACTCCATAAGTCCCGCTAAACAATACTAATATGAGGTACTTATTTTATGAGTATCAAATCTGGTAACAAAAAATGCCGAAAACTTCTTGTTTCCGGCATTGTTGTGCTTTTAGCGCGTTAATTAATAACTTCCTGCGGTCTTTGTTCATTGTCCAGCTTAATAGCCAGCGCCAGGAGCATCAGCGCATTTTTTACCCTGGGACTGCTTCCTCCGCCGAGAGGAGATCGATAACGCAATGACGGACCGTGATGTTTATCGGTTTTGATCCAAGCGTCTCCATCTTTAGTAAACTGCACCATTAAACGGCCGGTAAACGTTCCATCATGATCATCATGAATTCTTTCAAATACCCGATTTGCTTCTAACTCGGGAATCCAAAAGGGATTATTTAGAACGCGATGCGCATCTTTGATTAAACGTTCAACTGATGGCTCTGTCATTTGTCGGTCTCCTTTGTTTTCAGTTGGTTGTATTACCGGACACTATCTATAGTAGTTATGATAATCTATCATGGAGTAATTCGTTTGTCAATCAGTGTATCTTTTTCGGGATGCAATAATAATTAGCTCTTAAAAATTTTCTGTTTTTCATTTGCACAAATTTCTGTATTTTGTTATAACTATACTTAGCAGATCTTTTATCGCGTTTGAAATGGCAAGTCGATTATTTTAGGCGCTTAAGAGATTATTAATCATTAACTTTGTTTTATGCTTAGCTCGCGCTTAGCGTCGGGCAAGCGGAAAGAAGAATAAAACTATGAAAAATAAAATTTTAACGATTGTCACCATAGTGGCAACTCTCACTTTTGCCGGTCAGGCCTATGCCGCTAATCAGGGCAGTAATAACGGATCCGATAGTCAGACTCAGCAACAAACTCAAACCACTAACCAAGGGGAGGACAGTCAGATCCAGGTACAGAATAACGAGCAGGCTCAAAGCGGAAACACCACAGGAATAAACGCTGAAGAACCGGTACAGCAACGGACACAGCAACAATTACGGGATGAAAGCGAAGCGGGAGGGCAAATCCAAAACCAGAATCAGATTCAAGCTGGTGGACAGGAGGCGGTACAAAGCCAAAGTGGCATGGATTCTGTAATTACGCAACAAAGAAGAAGCCAGGTCGCCAATGCCGTGCAGGAATTATTGCAAGTGTCCGAGAGAAACGGCGGTATCGGTGAGCAAGTGAGAGTGATTGCCCAGTCGCAGAATCAGAATCGGGAAAATCTGGAAGCCAGCTTGGAGAAAGTCCAAAACAGAAGCGGTTTAGCCAAATTTTTTGTCGGTCCCGATTATGGCGAGATAAATAAAGCGCAAAAATTTCTGGAGCAAAACCGCGAGCAAATTCAGCAATTAAACCAAATTAAAGATCAGTTTGTGAATCAAGGCGATCAGCAGATGCTGATCCAGCAAATACAGATATTAGAGCAGGCCGACTTGGAAATTGGCAATTATTTGGGAACGGCGCAGAAAGGCTTCAGTTTATTGGGCTGGATGTTTAGATTGTTCGCCAGATAATTCATTATTTTTTGTGATTATCATATGGCGACAATACATAAGAAAATTTGGCCCCAATATTTTTCTGCCGTGACTTCAGGCAAGAAAAAGTATGAATTGCGCCTGAATGACTTTGAAGTGCGCGAAGGCGATATTCTGGTATTAGAGGAGTGGGATCCATTGACAGAAAAGTATACCGGCAGGTCTATAGAAAAGACGGTGACTTATGTCGGCAAATTCAATTTAGATAAGCTTTTTTGGCCTAAGGAGGAAATAGAAGACAAGGGATTATTAGTGATTTCTTTGGAGTAATAAAATAAAAAGCCGCCTTGCTTGATGAGGCGGCTTTTATAATAGATCGCTATTTGCCGGCAATCTTATCTTTAAGTTTGTCTAATAATGACTCAAAAGTCCGGACAAGAATCTGATTGGGGTCATTCTCTCCTGGTTTGGCGGCAAAGACTTCACCAAGGAGTTGCCCGCGGAAATTAACCGTGGCCCTAAAGGAGTTTTTTGACGGATCATAAAGCCAATCAATCAGCGGCGCTTGTCCTTTGGTTAATCCTAAGTTAATCGGCGTTGGTGTCTTAAAAGTAACATCGCCGGTGAAAGCGCTGACATGGGTTTGCGACACTTCAAAATCCGGCATATTAAATTCTTTTTTGTAATAACCATTTAAGCCATTGGTTTGAAAAACCCTTTCCAGTGATCCGCCTACTCCTTGGCTACGACCCAAAGCCGAGCCATGCAACACTTCCAGCCAATCAGCTATGTTTTTCTGGTTACGAAAAATATCATTAGTGTTGATGAGCCCGATTAGTTTGGCATTCCCGGCCACTTCCGGGTGGTCTAAAAATTCCAGCAGTTTTTCCGCCGATTGATCATGGCTGGAAACCAGTTCTATTAAGCCGACTGACGGTTTGAATTCCGGATGATGGTAAAAGTAATCGGTTAATACCGCGAGTTTTTCTTGGTCAGTTTGACCAGTCGTCTCCATGGCGGCAGTCTGAAGGATCTCAGCCGATCCCGGGTACTTGGCATCAATGTTGCTTAATATTTTTTCTGTTGCTGTTACAGAAATGGGTGATTCGGCAGTGACGGCCGGAGCAGTAACTTCGGCGGCTGCGGTCCCCGGCTTATTTTCCAGGTATTCAAATTCTTTGGCAATCATGGCGCCGTGCTCTCCGACCGGTTTGCTATCTATGAATTCGTGGACGTGATTTTTATTATCTAAAAGATATTGAGCGTGGCCAATGCCGCCGCCCGCAACGCGGATTTCCGCCCCGGTTTTCGGATCGACATAATGTTCGTCAATGGCGATTTGATGCGCTCGCATGCCAGCCCAATGATGCAGGGCGTTTTTGTTTTCCAGGTCTCCAGCATAGCCGAGTTCTTTGGCGTTAGCTTCCAATTGTCGATGCAGGGCGTGTTCGATACCCTCGCCTTTGCCAATAGTCGCCAGGCCTAGTTGTTCTTTGGGTGGGATAAACTCGGTATGCTCAAGCTTGGCAATGGCCGCCGGAGCAGTTCCCGTTTCAACTGAGGCAACTTCGGTGCTACTAGTTGACGGAGCTGGTTCATTCTGCCACCAAGAGCCGATTTTATGGGCCGCGGCGCCGGCCGCTTCTCCCAGGGCTATTCCGGCTAAGGCTCCAGCGATAACTCCCGCCGTTTTAACGGCGTTTCGTTTGTATTTTTTGCTGTCAAGATTTGTTTTTTCTGATTCTAACTCTTTGAATTTTTCAAAAATATCATTAGCCTCTGCCTCCTGATCAATAATATATTTTTCAGTGTTAATTTTTTCTCCCCAACCTTTTTTCCCGCTAAGGTATTCGGCTCCGACTGCTCCCAGTTTGGCGCCGGCGAGTCCGCTGACAACTCTTCTGCCCCAAGCGCCGGCTCCGCCATAACGCAGAGCTTGGCCGATCCCAAACAAGGCCGCGCTGGTGACAGTCTTTTCTCCGGCACTGCTTCCGCCGGCTAGAAAGAGTTTGTCTACCCCTTTGACCGCCTTGTTGGCCCAAGGGTGCTTATCCAGCCAATCAGCGTTGGTTCTGTTTAGTAGGTTATAATGTTGTTCTAAGGCCTCCAATCCCCGGGTATCAAAAGCCACCTCTACGGTAGAAACATTTTCCAATATGTCGGGGTTGACAGTCAAACAGTCAGCTAATGAACCCTCTCGGTTCTGGCCTAACTGCAATTGCTTGGCTATAGCCAAATCAGCAAAGAATCCTTTTAAGTAATCTTTTTGCGCTGATTCGTTTTCAGTCAGTTCTTGCCTGATTTCTTGCAATTTCTCCTCCTCTTCTTTTCTGGTTTTTTTGCCGACGAGGTGAATGTCCGCCAATCTAATGGCGCCAATAGCCAAAGGAGAGAAAAAAGATGCCAGGCCGCCGGTAGCAATTGAAATGCCAATGCCACCACCGATATACAGAGCGCTTTTAGCCAGGGCCTTACCCGCTTCTTTCTTAAAGCTTTTACTTCCAGCTATTTTTTTCTGCGCTTCCTGACGCAACTTGTTTTCTTGTTGTTGGAAGATTTGCCTTACTGCTTTCTCATCCAAGCCGGATGCCTCGGCATAATTTTTGACTATTTTTTCCAGCAAAACCGTATTTTCTTTTTTCTGGGGGTTAGATAGTATTTCTATCAATTGGTTTCCCGGTATCTTCCCCAGTTCTGATTTTCTGATTGTCTTAATGGAAGCAAAGCCGGCTTCGTATTTAGCCCGTAATTTTTCATCAGGACTCAAGGTCGCAATAGTATTATTGCCTCTTCTTCCGGCAACTAATCTTTGGGAATTGAGTTCGTTGAATATTTCAACAAGGTTCTTGCTGACGACAGCCGGTGGTGGCGTTTCCAAAGTGCTTAAAATATATGATAATTCTTCCGGACTTAGTGGTGATGATTCAGGCTCCTCCGGTTCAAGAGGTGCTTCTGCCGGGATGGTTTTTTTTGTTGTCGTTTCCGGTGTCGGCAATGCCGGGGTGGTCTTTTGAATTGGTGCGTCTTCGGTAATAGGCGGTAAGGCACTGACCTCGTCGGGCGATTCAAGTATAGCAGAAAGCGCATCAGGCACCTCGGGCAAGGCCGAGGTTACCGGTGCTTCGCTAGTGCTTGCTTCTTCATCTTCTCCCCCCAGCCAACTTTTCAATAAGGCATTAGTTGCTCTAGCCGTAGCCGAAAAAGTTTCTGCTTGTTTAACCGCCGCCTCTTTGGATTCAGCGGTATCGCCGGCAGCGGCAGCTTCCATTTCGATGGCATGTTCTATCTCTGCCAGAAGTCTTTCAGCAGTGTTTAAATCATTATTCGTCGCTTGTTCTTCGGATACGGCATCAAGTTCGGCAAGTAGTCTGGCTAACTCCGGGTTTTCATTCAAAGACAAGCCAAACTTTTGTTCGGCTCCGCCGTCTTTTGGCAATGTTTTTTCATCTTTTTTTCTTGTCATAAATTATCTGCCTAATCCTTTTAAGATCGCTTTGATTTTTTCTTCATCCAGTTTTTTTTGTTGAGCTTCTATCATTTTACGGCCTTCATTTTTTATTTTTTTTAATTGCAACATTGTTTCTCGATATAATTTATCCAGTTTTTTTAATTCTCGCGCCAGGTCGCCCTTTGTGGCTATTTTTTTAGTGACGATTTTTTGAACTTTTTTGGCCATAATATAGTTATGCCGGCTCGTTTTTTTGAGTTAAAGCAACAAAATCATTGGCGAAAGCAATTAAGCCATCCTTGACTTTTTGGTCAAAGTCAGGAATTTGATCGGCTAGTTCTTGGATTTTGGCATTGTCCAGTGTTTTATTATCAATCATAGCTTGGAACTCTTGTTGTTTGGCCTCGTCAAGGTTTTGCAAAAGAATCAGTCCTAATTGTTGGTTGAGTAGCTCTTCCAACTTAGTCATGTATTGCGCCTTAAATTCTTGGGACATTTGGTCTAGACCGGCTTCAGCCATCAGTTTTTCCAAAAATGATTTGATAAATTCTTTATCCATAAATTTTGATTAATTTTCTAATATTAATTATACCATATTTTGGCTAATTCAAGAAATTACTTATAAAACACTGATTATTATATATTATTTTATCTAATTTTAGATAAAATGTGTGATCAGCCGGCTAGTGGAGTTGATAAAGGTATTGACAAAATATTATAAGTATGATATAATGGAATGATTCGGCAACGTGAGCCGGAAGCACCTACTAACTTTTGAATTACTGGTTACAAATCGGCAATCACCAAAGAGGAGGAAGAAGCCATGTCTGGTGGTCAATTGAGTGGAAGCGTTCAGGATCAGCAACAAGATCAACAATCCGGCGGTAGCCAGGATAAGCCCGCGTTAGCCGTCCCCCGGTTTATTTTTTACGGGCTCTTACTTTGCCTGGGCATGATGTTGTTTTTTGCGTTTGTAGTCGGCGGCGTGAAAAAGGACGTGTCTTCGTTGACGACACGTGTGATCGCCTTGGCGGCTAATCAGTCTGTGACGGATGAAGCTCAGTCCGTGACGAATGAAGCGTTGGCATTCGGCGTGGCCAAGGCTAAGTCCCGGCTGGACAAACGCGTCCAGACCGAGAACGAGCAGCTCCTGGTTAAATGGCGGACAATTAGAGATCGGGGCGGCGATGATTCCGAACTCGGACAGAAATCCGAGAAGGAAATCAAACGACTGCTGACTAACGGCATCTGGGATATTGAGTCGACCATCACCAAGGAGTATGACGAGTTGATGGCGACGTCAATCAGTGATGTTAGCGCCTTGGCTGATACGGCTAACAAGAAAGCCAAAGCCGCGCAAGCCGCCGCTGACAACGCCCAAATAACGGCCAATGTCAGTATCCGGGCGACGGAAATTATTGCCCAACCGACGGCTTGCGCAAAACACTCGGTCAGCAAAGAGCAGAAGAAGAGTTTGCAAGAACTCTTGGCCGAGTACCGGCAAAGTCAAGCCGGAAGTTAAATCAGAAGAACATTTTTTACCCCCGGGTCCATTATGGATTCCGGGGGTGATTTTTTTAAGTTGTTTTTATATTTTTATGTTTTTATGTTATAATATTATGAGTAAGAATAATATTATGACTAATACTAAAATTTATCTTTTTGCTTTGGTGGTGTTGGCGTTAGTGATGGCTACCGCCGGTTTCGGCTGTAAATTACTCAGCTCTGCCGAACAGGAAGCCGTTAAGCCGATCACTTTAAGTTACTGGCGCGTTTGGGATGATTCTGACGCTTTTGATGCAATTATCAAAGATTACCAAGTCCAGCATCCCAATATCACCATTAATTACCGCAAGTTTCGCATGGAAGAGTATGAGAGCTATCTGCTTAACGCCTTGGCCGAGGACCGCGGACCGGATATCTTTTCTATTCCTATTACTTGGCTGCCCAAATATGAGAATAAGATTTCGCCCTTGCCCGCCAAATACCAGATGGGCTACATTATAGAAAAAGGCACGATTCAGAAAGAACAAGTTGTTGAGTTAAGAACCAAAACCTCGCCCACCATCAGGGAAATCAAGTCTTTATTTTTTGATACCGTCAGTAATGATGTGATTATAGACAATAGGATTTACGGCTTGCCGCTCAGCTTGGAATCGCTTATCATGTTCTATAATAAGGATTTATTGAATCAAAACAGCATCGCTCAAGTGCCGACCGATTGGTCAGCGTTTCAGGACGCCGTGGAAAAGATCACCAAAGTCTCCGATACTCAGAAAATTTTGGTGGCGGGCGCGGCTTTAGGTATGGGTTATAATATTAATTATGCTTTTGATATTTTGTCCGTCCTAATGATGCAAGCCGGAGCCACCATGGCCGATGGCAATGGTTATGCCACCTTTTTTAAGAATATCCAGCAAGCGGACGGCAGTGGCGGTTACAAGACAGCCAATCCCGGGCAGACCGGGTTGCAATTCTATACTGATTTCGCCACCGTAGGAAAACGCGTCTATTCTTGGGATGCCTCTCTGCCTAACTCTTTTGATGCTTTTACCCAAGGCAAGTTAGCTTTTTTCTTCGGTTATAATTTTAATATTCCTCAGGTGCGAGCGCAATCGCGAGTTAATTTCGGCGTAGCGCCGATTCCTCAGATTGCCGGCAATCCCAGTAAGAATTACGCTGATTATTGGGTAGAGACTGTGACTAAAGCCTCTGCTCATCATAATGAGTCTTGGGATTTTCTGTTGTTCATTAATGACGCCGGAACTAATAAGAGTTATCCGGAAATAAAAAAGTTTTTGGCTAAGACCTCCAAACCGACTGCTCTCCGCGATCTGCGCGATAGCCAATTGAGCAATGAAGATTTGTATCCTTCGGCTTATCAAGCGCCTTCAGCTTTCAGCTGGTACAAGGGCAAGAATTTCGACGCGGCCAAACAAGCCGTAATAGAAATGATTGAACAGTATCTCAAGATGTCCGATCCCCGACAGGAATTATCTAAGATTATCGGCGTGGCTGTGGAAAAAATCAATCAAACGGTCACCCAGCAGTATTAGCTTTTGTAATTGCTTTATTTTTGTTATAATACGCTTATGTTCAGAAAAGGACTGAAAATATTGGCTGTTCTTTCGGTGTTGCTGGCGTTGAATACTCCGGCAGTTTTGGCCGCCTGTACGGCCAAGCCGACCACTGGCCCGTCTTCCTATTTACTCAAAGATATCAGCGTGGACTGTTTTTGTAACGGCGTTTGCGGTCTTTGCGATTTGCTTCAGGTTGGAATTACCGGCACCAATATGATTTTGTCTCTCTCCGGCATTGTCGCTTTATTGTTGTTTATTTATGGTGGTACTTGGTTTTGGCTGTTGTCTTTCGGTGATCAGAATAAGATTAAAAAAGGCAAAAGCTTGATGATTAATACGGTTATCGCTTTGGCAATAATTATGGCTGCCTTTACCATAGTTAATTTCTTGTTTACTTCTTTAGTCGGTAGTTCTTTTGGAACCACTTGCGGTTAATAGTAATTTTATGAAAAACTTTTTTAAGACAACACTGTTACTTTTGTTTCTGGCTGCCGCGCCGTTTTCAGTTTACGCCGTTCAATTGGTTGATCCGTTGAATCTGCCGCCAGGCGAGCCGATTCCCGCCTTGGCCGCTCGGTTGATTAATGCGCTTTTAGGCTTAGTCGGCATTGCCGCTCTCTTATCCTTTATTTACGGTGGCATATTATGGATGACTGCCGGTATTAGTGCCGATAACGTCAAGAAAGGTAAAACCGTCATGATTTGGGCGGTCGCTGGACTACTGGTAATTTTTTCTTCTTACGCCGTTGTTACTTATATTTTCAGTATCTTGGTTCCTACCAGTTAAGGAGTAAAGGAATTCAATATAAATAGTGCTCTAAAATAATAATTTAAATTTTGCTTTTGTCGGGTAAAGTATTGCGATGTCGCAGCTGCGATCACAATCAAAAATTTGACGATTGCAAGCACGGAAGGGAGGTGACAAGAATGAAAAAAACTTTAAAGAAATTATTGGCCTCCATATTGGTTGTTGTGGCCATGTCCATGTTCGCTTTGCCGGTGTTGGTCAGCGCGCAAGAGGACGTCCAAAGCATTGACTTGGATCTTATAGCCAGTACGGCCGGAATTGAACAGGGAAACCTCAACAGCATTATTGGCGGTATCCTGAATGTGGCCATGGGATTTTTGGGTGTTATTGCGGTTTTGATCATCCTTTATGGTGGTTTTATCTGGATGACTGCCGGTGGCGAACAAGATAAGGTGGACAAAGCCAAGAAAATGATTTATGCCGGTATTATCGGTTTGGTCATTATTTTTGCCGCTTACGCCATTGCCATGTTTGTCATGAGTAATCTGCGATCAATTGTCGGTAATACTGGAGTTTAGTCAAAATTATTTTCTCCCCTTAGGGGGAGATTAGGAGATGATAAAATATTTTGTGATCTGCTAATTTCTTCTTATGAAAAAGACTCTTAAAATTTCAATTCTTACATTATTCATCTTTACTATTTTTGCCGTTTCTCCGGTTATGGCGCAGGTCCAGGAGGGCTTGACTAATCTGGGCAGTGTCGGCCAGGATACCGGACTTAAAGTAATCGGTGGAGGGAGCTTGCCGACGATTGTCGGCGGAGTGGTGCAGGCGGTTTTGGGTATTTTGGGCACTTTGTTGGTTTTACTTTTGATTTACGCCGGCTTTATCTGGATGACGGCGCAAGGCAATGAGAAAAAGGTGGATGAAGCCAAGAAAATGATTTATAATGCCGTTATCGGTCTGGCTATTGTCGCCGGTGCTTGGGCGATCACTTCTTTCGTTTTGGATCAGTTGCAACGGGCCGGATCAGGCAGTCAAGCAATTACTTCGCAACAAGTCAAGGGTTCGCCGACCAATCCAGATGATATTACTTACGATTGGGGTTAGAGCCGCAGCTTAAAAAGTTAGTATTAAAATAATTAAAATAAAAATTATGAAAAAAATGATTAAAAAAATCGGCCAACAGGGCATAGCTCTGGCTTTGTCCGCAATGGCTTTGTCCGTGCCGCTAATCGTCCGCGCCGTTGAATTCAGGACATTCCTTGGTGAGACTGGATTAGAAAGTCAATTCGGCAGTGGTGATTTGATGCCAATGATTGGGACAGCAATCAGTATTATCTTGGGTGTTTTGGGAGTGATTCTGGTTTTGATTGTTATTTATGCCGGCTTCTGGTGGATGACGGCTCAAGGTGATGAAAAGAAAGTAGAGAAGGCCAAGAAAATGATCTATAATGCTATTATCGGGTTGGTTATTATTTTTGCCGCTTACGCCATAACTAATTTTGTTTTGGATCAGTTGGAAAGCATATAAAAGAAAATTTCAATTAATAAAACCGATTCGGCTAACCGAGTCGGTTTTATTTTTGTTTATGGGTTGCCGGCCATCGTCGGTTAGCCAAAGTTATCTTTCCAATTCTTTTTTGAAAAAGTCCACCCATGGTATTTGCGCCGGGTTGACGTCGTTTAACATGGCCAGGTAAAAACTGAGCCAACTGCCCCGAGCCAGGGTTTCCAGAGCCGATAGCCATTTGTCGTTAGCCGTTGATTCCAGAGTTAGATGTTTTATTCCCAGTTTATCCAAGACTTTTTTCGTGACTATTATTCTTTTACTGATTCGGAGACTGTAAGTGGCGGAAGATAAGAATAAGACGGTGGTGTTTTTGGCGACTGGTTTGGGTAACGCCAGCGCTTCTAAGAAATGATGGTTGAGTTCGGGAATGGCATACGGGTGAGCCAACTGTTTGGCGCTTTCATTGAATTGATTGGCCAGGATATGCGCATTAGGAGCTAAATGCTCGGCGCCGAAAATTAAAATTTGCTTGCCGGACAGTTGCCGGGCTAAAGTTTTTGCCGGATTGTTTCTGGCGGGGATAACTGGCATCAGGGTCTGGCCGAGTTTTGCCAGAAATACTGCGGCAGAATCAATATCTGCCTCAATGGTGGTAAAATTTTTCAGGACTGTCAGAGATGCGCCTAACTGTGAGCCGATATCATAGCGCGGTTGGCGCGAAGGATTAAATTCGGGATTTAGATTGAAAAGAGGCAAGCGGTTTCTTTTGGCTAAGGCCGATAATTCTCCGCCGGAAGAAATAACCACAATTTTGGATTTGATTTTGACTGCTGTTTTCAGACAGAAGATCATTTCTTCGGTATTGCCGGAGTAACTGTCTATTATAACTAAAGTGTCTTTGTCTACGAAAGCCGGCAAATTATAGTTGCGGACCAGGGTGAAAGGCAATTGAAAAGGAAAAATTGCCCGTAACATTTCCGAAGCTAAGTTGGATCCGCCCATACCGCAGAATACAATGGCTTTAGCTTTTAAGTGACTGGCCGGTAACTTGAATTTCCCCCCTGCTTGCCAACTTAGAGCCAGTTGTTTCGGTAGATTGGCGATAGACTCGGCAACTTGGTTTTTGTCCCGCGATCTGATAGCTTTTAAATTATCCAAATTCATATGATTTATAATTTATAATTTTTATTATCTGTCAAGCATTATGAATTATATGCCATTAATTATACCATATTTGACAAGAATCGCTAATTCCGTTAAGATAAGCAATTGACTTTACTATGTTAGACGGAGCATTTAAACAAATTGATCGCTTAATTCTGCAGGCTGACAGAATACTTCTGGTTGGTCATCAGCGCCCCGACCAAGATACTCTGGGGTCGGTTTTAAGTTTAGCCTTGTATTTAGAGTCCCTAGGCAAGGACTATGTTTTGTATACGCCCGATCCGGTGCCGGGTTCCTTGAACTACCTGCCTAAGATAGATGAAATAATTAATGACCGGGATGTTCTTAAGCGGCCTTGGGATTTGATTGTATTTTTGGATTGCGCTAATTTGGCTATGGCCAAAATGACTGCTGATGACTTGGCGGGAGTAACAACGGCTTCATTCGATCATCATGCTTCCAATCCCGGTTATGCTTCAATTAATGCTATTGATGCTTCAGCCAGTTCCGCTTGCGAGATAGTTTACAAGTTTTTCAAAACTATCGGCTTATGCTTAGATCGGCGTATCGCCACTTGCTTACTATCCGGCATTATTAGTGATACCTCCGGTTTTGCTAATTCCGCCACTAACTCCGAGGCCGTAATTATCGCTTCAGAGCTTATTAAATATGGCGTTAAAATCAATCAATTATTCGCTTTCGCCATACAAAACAAAACCATCGGCGGTTTGCGGTTGTGGGGGGAAGCTTTGTCGCGGTTAATGATCAATCAGGAGTTGGGCGTAGCTTTCACTTATATTAAAGACGATGATTTGCGCCGGTACCGGATTCAGGAAGAAGAAGTGGAAGGACTGTCCAATTTCTTAAATGTTATCACTGATGTTTCCGCTACTGTTGTTTTTCGATTGTCCTCCAGAGAAGTCAAAGCTAGTTGGCGCACCAAGCGCGATGATGTGGATTTGGCCTCCTTTTGCCGTTTGTTCGGCGGCGGCGGACACAAGAAAGCCGCCGGTTTTACGGTTCCTTGGCAGGTGGTGGAAAAAAATGGGAAGTTAATTGTTTTGTAACAAAAATTATAGTAAGATAAGGTTGTTGTCTATTAATTATTCCTATCATATGTATCTAATTCCTACTGTAATAGAAAAAAGTTCCTTGGGTGAACGGGCTTACGATATTTATTCACGCTTACTTAAAGATCGGATTATTTTTTTGGGCGCGCCTATTGATGATGCCCTGGCTAATACCATTATTGCCCAATTATTATTTTTGGACAATCAGGATGACAAGTCGGATATTAAAGTTTATATTAATTCTCCGGGCGGTTCGGTTTCGGCCGGCTTGGCGATCTATGATACTATGCAGCATATCAAAGCTGACGTTTCCACTATTTGCGTCGGCACCGCCGCCTCCATGTCTGCGATAATCTTGGCCGGTGGTGCCAAGGACAAACGCTTGGCTCTGCCTAATTCAGAAATCATGATTCATCAAGTGATGGGCGGGGCTGAAGGGCAAGCGACCGATATTAAGATTCGCGCCGAACATATCCTGAAAGTCAAGAATAAGCTGGATAAGATTCTGACCGATCATACCAACCGTACTTTGTTGCAGATTGAAAAAGACACGGATCGCGACTATTATATGTCGCCGGATGAAGCCTTGGAGTATGGCTTGATTGACAAGGTGATAAGACAATAATTACCGAAAAGCTTAGGAAAAACAGCCGGATTGACCCGCAACTGTTTTTGTGATAGAATAGTATTAGATAATTAATAAGAATTAAGTGTTCGGGTGGAATCTTGTTGGCTTGGAGAAAGACGAATTTTATCTAATTTTGCTAATACTTTTGTGAAAATCTCGTATTTTAAACGGGCGAAAAAAATGAAATAGGATGATTATTAGGCGGGCTTATCCGTCTTTTTCCCATTTGTCCGTTATTTACGATTAACTCGTCTTTTGCCTAATTTAAGTGAAGTCAGCAGGTTTCTCCCTACCATTATAGAAGGAGAAATATGGAAATCATTATTTCAGGTATCATCGCTTTTTTGACATTACTTGTCGGTTTTGGCGGTGGCTACCTTATGCGCAAGAACTGGGCGCAAAAAAGAAAAGACAGTTTGGAATCAAAAATTGAAAAAATGCTGATTGAGGCCAAAGCCAAGCAGAAAGAGCTTGTCTTGGCCGCTCAGGAAAAATCTTTAAAAATTATTGATGAAGCGAAGGTTGAAGCTAAACAGGTGAAGGTGGAAATGGACAGTGCTAAATCCAGGTTGGAGAAGCGCGAAACCATGTTTGATCAGAAAATTCTGGATTTGGAAAATCAGAAAGCCGGTTTAGCCGACAAGGCCGACAAGATCAATAAGACTAAGGAAGAAATTCAGAAAATCAGAGAAGACCAGTTGGCCAAATTGGAAAAGATTGCCGGCTTAACCAAAGCCGAAGCGGAAAAGGTGCTTTTGGAGAATGCTGAACGCATGATTGCCGATAATTTGGTTAATCGCATTAAAAAATTGGAAAATGAAGCCAGTGATGAATTGGAAAGGAAGGCTAAAGGGCTATTGGCTACCGTGATCGAGCGTTGCGCTTCCAGTCATGCCGCAGAAACGACTTCTTCGGTTGTGGATATACCTAACGATGAGATGAAGGGACGCATTATCGGTCGCGAAGGCAGGAATATTAAGACTATTGAGCAATTGACCGGCGTAGAAATCATTATTGATGATACGCCACAGGCGATTACTTTGTCGTCTTTTTCTCCGATTCGCCGCCAAGTTGCTAAGAAAGCGATTGAGAAATTGATTTTTGACGGTCGTATCCACCCGGCCCGCATTGAAGAAACCATTAAAGAGGCCAAGCAAGATTTGGCTATTGACATTAAGAAGGCCGGCGAAGCCACGGTTTATGAGTTGGGTATTACTGGTCTGGATCCGAAGTTAGTGCAAATTCTGGGTCGCTTAAAATATCGCACCTCTTACGGTCAAAATATTTTGAACCATTCAGCAGAGGTGGCCAATCTATCAGCGTTATTGGCTGAGGAGTTGGGCGCTAATGTGGCTGTGGCCAAGAAGGCCGGGTTACTGCATGATATCGGCAAGGCCGTAGATCATGAAGTCCAAGGCACACATCCGGAAATTGGTCGGGACATCTGTAAGAAGTTTGGTATTACCGAGGATATTATCGCTCCCGTGTTCGAACATCACAATGATAAGCCATCTACTTTCGAAGGTATTATTGTCAAGGTTGCCGACGCTATTTCCGGCGCACGATTGGGTGCTCGTAAAGACAGTTATGAGAATTATCTCCAGCGCTTGGACGAACTGGAAAAGATCGCTCTTGGTTTCCCCGGCATTGACAAGGCCTATGCTATTCAGGCCGGCCGTGAAGTGCGCGTGTTTGTTACACCGGACGAGATTGACGATCTAGGCGCAGTTAAAATGGCCAAGGATATTGCCGAGAAGATTGAAGCCGAATTAAAGTATCCCGGAGAAATTAAGGTCAATGTCATTCGCGAAAAACGTGTGACCGAATACGCCAGATAAAGTAATTTGCGATTAATAATTAAAATTTTAACTTTAGGTTTTTCACTTACTTTGTCGTGTTTAGAGTGGCAATGATCATTGCTATCCTGAATAGAGTGAACGATCTATAGTCTATAATCTTAACAAAAATATGCTGTTAAACATCTTATGGATCGTCCTGATTGTGATAGCCGTGGCAGTTATTGCTGTCGTATTGCTATACAACGGATTGATTCGCGCCAACAATCGTGCCAAAGAAGCCTGGTCGGACATCGATGTCCAACTCAAGCGTCGTTATGATTTGATTCCCAATTTAATTGAGACGGTCAAAGGTTACGCCGCCCACGAACAGGCGACTTTGCAAAAAGTCATTGAAGCTAGAAATACGGCAATGGCTAGCGGCGACGGTTTGGCCGCCAAAGCTAAGGCCGAAGGCGAGCTTTCCAATACTCTGAAATCAATTTTTGCCTTGGCGGAAAGCTACCCCGACTTGAAAGCTAATCAGAATTTCTTAAAGTTACAGGAAGAGTTGTCTGATACAGAAAACAAGATCCAAGCCGCCCGTAGATTCTATAATGGCAATGTCCGCGACTTTAACACCAAAATCGAAGTTTTTCCCAATAACTTGATCAATCAATTGCTCAAGTTCAAAAAGTATGACTTTTTTGAAGCCGGAGAAGCGGAAAAACAGAATGTAGAGGTTAAATTTTAAATCAAATTGTCACTAAAAAAAGCAAGGCTGTAACGCCTTGCTTTTTTGTTGGCAATATGATAAAAATAAGCCAGCACTTTTATAATTTATCGATAACAGATCGGACAACCAACAGGAGGAATAGTCATGCATAGTCGCGCTGGCATTATGAGGATAACCACCGCTGAAGCGGCTGAAGCCGGGACTGAAGGTGAATTGACTGAGGCGATAGTCGACGATTGCCAGGAGATTGCTGTTGTCAATCCGGAAGCGGTGGAAAAACTCGCTGTTTATTTGAAAAGTTTGCCACCGGACGGTGATTTATTGAATTTTTACAGTTTCTACAATGCCCAAGGCGAAGAGATTATCGCTAGTGGCATGTACCCGCCGCTTAATCATCCGGCGACCGTGGATTTCTTTTTTTATGTCTGTTCCCAGCAGTTCGGTTTTTGGTATGGCGATTGCGACGGTTACAGCGAACCTCTTTGGGGTACCTTAAACGGTAAGAGAATCAAAGGGTCGGGTTTGTTGTGGCAGTTGGCTAAAAAGGCGTTGGATAATGACCCTAACTTTTTCAAGCCAATTAATTTGGCCTCTTTGTCGCCTGACGGTTTCGTAAAGTTTCTAAGTGATGACAACGGCCCGGTGCCTTTTCCAGATTGGGAAATCAGGTACATCCTGACCACCGCGTATGGGCGTTCCTTTTTTAAACTTCCCAGGGTTTTTGAAACGCCGCTTGATATTATTGAGCAACATCCGAAATTATTAGAATTTGTTAATTTTTTGACTTTGAACGTTTCCGGCTTTAGCGATCCGTTCACTAAGAAAGCTATGTTATTAGCCATGGCCCTGGCCAATCGCCCAGAACATTTTTTTAAGATCAATCCGGATAGTCCGCAATGGCGTCCAATAGTTGATTACCATTTGATGCGTTTGGCTTTACGTTTCGGTTTGGTGGACCTGGATGATCGTTGGGTTGACCGTATCAGTTGCCGTTCTTGGGTTGACTCTACTACTGAGCGTGCAATCAGGTTGGCGGTTTATGACGCAGTTGAACGGGTGATTGATTTTTCTGGTCGATCCATGGCCGAAGTTGATAAGTTTATGTGGTCAGCGCGTAAATATTGTCCGGAAGAGGAGTCGCCTCAATGCAATAAGTGTCTCTTGGAGGGGATCTGCCAGCAACGGACAGAGCTGTTTCAGCCGGTTCTTCGCACCACGGCTTATTAGTTCTCCTGCCCCGAAACTTTTCGGGGCTTTATTTTTTGGCTCAATTTTGTTAAAATAAGGATGATGGATTTTATAAATTAAAATTTATGTATAATCAAATAGATTCCAATAAACGCCGTACCTGGCTGTTAATAATTATTTTTACCGCGGTCATACTGTTTATCGGTTGGTTTATCGGTTATTATTTTAATTACGGCTATGGCACGTTGGTTATTGCGGCTGTTTTTTCTGTGGTTATGTCTTTATTCAGTTACTATGGCGGAGATCAAGTGGCTTTATGGTCAGCCAAGGCCCAGGAGATAAAAGAGGAAGACAATACTTATGTCTATCATTTGGTGGAAAATCTTTGCATTACGGCCGGCATCCCTTTACCAAAAATATATTTAATGCCGGAGCAAGCCATCAATGCTTTTGCCACCGGACGCGATCCTGCTCATGCTTCCATCGCTTTGACTGTCGGCGCAGTCAATAAGTTAAGCAAATTGGAGTTGGAGGGAGTGATTGCTCATGAGTTGTCTCACATTAAGAATTATGACATTAGATTAATGACTATTGTTATTGTTCTGGTCGGCATAATCTCTCTTTTAGCCAATTGGTTTTTACGCGGTTCATTGTTCGGCCGAGGCAGGAGCGATAATGACCGCGGTAATCCCGCTCTGTTGATTATCGGGATTATTTTGATTTTACTTTCTCCGCTGGTTGCCCAGTTGATAAAACTGGCGATTTCTCGACGCCGCGAATATTTGGCTGATGCTTCCGGCGCCTTATTGACGCGTTATCCCGAAGGCTTAGCCGGCGCCTTGGAAAAAATCGCTAACGATCAGTCAGTAATGTCTTCCGCTTCTTCAGCCACGGCGCATCTATATATTGCTAACCCCCTTAAGAATTCCAGACGACTTTTTGCCAACGCTTTTTCCACTCATCCGCCCGTGGAAGATCGGATAAGTAAATTAAAAGAAATGACTGTTTAACTTATAACTTGCAAGAAGGTTGGCCGTAAAAGTTAATGATTCAACAGTCGCCAGTCAAAATTAATTTTAAGATTTACTATGATTAAAATTTTATTCATTGCTGATATTGTAGGAAAAATCGGCCGTAACGCCGTTAAACAAGAATTACCCCGCTTGAGAAAAAAATATAAGCCAGACTTGGTTATTGCCAATGCAGAAAACCTAGCTCATGGCATCGGAGCCACACAGAAAACTATTGATGAAATGAAGGAAGTAGGGATAGACGCGTTTACTTCCGGCAATCATATTTGGGAAAAAGCCGGCAGTGATATCATGCTTGATGATGAACATAATAAGCTTATCCGTCCCGCCAATTATCCCACCAAGAAATCTGGTCGAGGACAGCTTATAATAAATATTGGCGAAAATAAGCTAATTGTGGTAAACTTAATGGGTAGAGTGTTTTTTGATTGCGGAGATAGGGAAAGGGATGCTCTGCATGATCCTTTCAAGACGCTAGATAAGATAATCAGCGAAGATCGGCGAGCCTTGTATTTGGTTGATTTTCATGCGGAAGCCACCTCAGAGAAAATCGCCTTGGCTAATTATTTTGACGGTAGAGTAACTGCGGTTTTTGGTACTCATACCCACGTGCAAACTGCCGATGAAAGAATCTTGTCCAAAGGCACGGCGTATATTTCCGATGCCGGCATGGTCGGTTATGCTGATTCTGTTATTGGCGCCGACAAACAGCAGATTTATAATTTATTTTTGAAAATCGGCCAGACCTCCAAGAAACATGACGTGCCGTCGCGTGGCCAGGCGGTATTAAACGGGATTTATCTTGAGTTAGATGAAAAGAGCCGTCGGGCTGGAAAAATAGAAAGGATAAACAAGACAGTGGAAGTAAGATAGTTCATGAAGAAAAACATAGACAGGCGGAATGAAGTAGCAAGGTAATTTTTTAATCTATTAATTAATAGAATTCAATCAGTAAAACATTTTTAAATCAAATATATGAACAAAGCAGAACTCTCTCAAAAAATTGCTGACAAGGCCGGTCTTAACAAGGCGCAAGCTGAATCGGCTTTAGAAGCATTTACGGAAATCGCCACCGAAACCATGAAAAGCGGCGGGGAAATCGTCCTGACCGGTTTCGGCACTTTTTCCGCTCGCGCTCGCAAAGGGCGAGAAGGTATTAATCCGCGCAATCCCAATGAGAAAATTGAAATTCCCACGGTTGTTGTGGCGAAATTCAAAGCCGGAAAAAACCTCAAGGATGCTTTAAAAGGCAAAGCTGGTAAAACTCAGCCGGTTGTTCCTGAATCAGCCGAGGCAGTTCCGGTACAAGAGTAAAATTAATTAAACACCCGAATTTTCAGGGTGTTTTTTATTAGCCCTGCCATAATTATTTATGGTGATTAATCTAATTTTATGATCACTCTCACAAAGACGCATCTTAAAACTTCAGCCGCATTAGTTTTGGCGGCTACTTCCGTCGCCTTATCGGTTTTGGCGACAGTCAACATTGGATCAGAGCCAAGAATTGCAACAGCTTTGTCATCTGCTTCCTATTACATCGGTTGCGATGCCTATAGTAATGACACTAATGACGGCACATCGCCAGTCACGGCTTGGAAAACTTTTTCTCGATTCAATCAGATGCAGGGGACAGTGGGATTAAGGGCAGGCGACCAGATTTATTTGCAGCGCGGTTGTACTTTTAAAGAGACATTGCAGATCGCCGCTTCCGGTTCGATTGGATCATTGATCAGTGTTGACGCTTATGGCTCGGGCAATAGTCCGATAATTGACGGCGAACAAGTCCGCCCTTGGAATGTTTTAATTTTGAACCAAAGCTATATTTCTTTGAAGAATATCAGTGTTATCAACGCCCGATCGGAAAATTCTCCTTCGGCCGGCTTGGTCGTTTATAATTCTTCTAATGTGGTTGTTGATGGAGTTTCCGCTATGAATAATTGGGGTTATGGCGGAATATATTTTCTGGCCGATGTGGCCGGAACTGGCAATGATAATGCCGTAAAAAATTCCATCGTCAACGGCACCAAGGGAACGGCTTATTCCCAAGTCAATGCTTATAATTATGGCGCTGGCATAATGTTCTACGCCAACGGATCAGATCGCGGTTTGGGCAATGAAGTTTTCAATAATCAGGCCTACAATAATGGCGCTATAGGCATTAGCTTTTCCGGTTCCAATGGCTCTATTAAGAATAATACCAGTTACAATAATGGTGACGCCGGCATTGCTCTTTATTCGGCAACTACGGCCGGCAATATTATTGAATATAATACGGTTTATGGTAACTGCCGCATTTTTGATGACCGCGCCGGCATTAATCTGTTTATGACCGGTGGCAATAATATTGTCAGATATAATAAGGTTTACGGCCAGTATGATACTTATAATAATCCCGAAGGATTAGCTATAATTATCGATCAGGGTAACAGTGGGCAGAAGTTGGGCACTCAAGGAATTCGTTTTGATGGCAGTGTCAATGGAGTTGCCGGAACCAATGGCAATGCCGTGATTTATAACGTGATTTATAACGAGGGCGATGGCATACAGCTTTATAATTTTGCTAATGTTGCGGTTTATAATAATACCGTGTATAACAGCAAACGTTTCGGTTTGGTTTTGGCTGGATCACTGATAACCGGAGCGCAAGTTAAGAATAATATTATCAGCACCATGGCGGACGGCAATACTTCCGGCAATTACAAAACTCTTTTGGGAATTGTCGGCGCTACCGGCAATACCATTAATTATAATCTTTACTATCCCAGCGGTTCCTATACTAAACCGGCCGGACAGGATGTTAATTCTTTGATTGTTGATCCTAAATTTAATAACGCTATTGCTTATGATTTTTCTCTTCAAGCAATTTCTCCGGCAATCAATAAGGGTGCAGTATTGGGTCTGACCCCCGATTATATCGGTTTGGCTGTACCGCAAGGCACGGTGCCGGATATGGGTGCTTATGAGTTCAGCGGCACGTTACCGCCGACTTGCATTGAGAATTGGTCTTGTGCTGATTGGAGTGCTTGTTCTAATGGCACGCAAGCCAGAACTTGCGTTGATAGTAATAGTTGCGGCACTACGGCGAATATGCCGGCCCTCAGTCAAGCTTGCGTCTGTACCCCGACTACCTGCGCGGTTCAAGGCAAGAATTGCGGTTCCATTTCAAACGGCTGCGGTGGAACTTTGAATTGCGGTACCTGCAATGCGGCCCAGAATTGTACGAGTAATGTCTGCGTGGCCAAGACTTGCACTAATTCCGCTTGTTGCAAAGTTAAAAATCGTACTTATCCCTATTATAACTCCTCCAAGAGAAAGTGCTGTAAGTCATTTTTTAGCTCTTCCTGCATCGCCCCGTAAAAATATTAGAATAATATAACATTGAAGTATCAGACTGCCCCGCCAGTTAGGGGAAATAAAAAGCAACCGGTTTTAACCGGTTGCTTTTTGGTATTAGAAACTGTTTAAATATTCGGTTATCACCGGTTTAATATTGGGTGCGCAATCATCAGGCAGATGGTTGATGTCAAACCACTCCAGAGCCAAAATTTCTTTTCCGGCTTGCGGGGTGCCGGTGATTTCTGCCAAATAGTGGATTAAGACAATCGCCTGAGGCAGATCTGCGCCGGTTTCCGGAATCTCATTCCAAACGATTATTGGTTTAAGCGGTTTGATCAGCTTAACTTCCGTTCCAATTTCTTCTCGGGCTTCCCGAATAGCATTCTCCTCCAGTGATGACCCGACCATGACTTTGCCGCCGCAAAACTTCCATTTAAGTTCGGAGATCGGCTTGTCGCCATGTTTGGTTAATAAAGTTTTTAGGATGCCGTCGCGCTGTTGGATAATGACCGGACCGGAGGCAATCAGGGTGGTAAAAATCCCAATTTCTCCCGGTTTGGTAGTGTTAATGCCCATATTGTTAAAAGTATTTAAGCATATAGGTTCCTTCTAAATTATAACCTAATTTTTTGTAATATTCACGTACGCCGACTCCGGCGATAATGGCGATTTTTTGATAACCTTGTCGTCGGGCTAGTTTTTCCGCTTCAGCTAGAAGTTTTTTACCCAGTCCCAGATGCTGGACCTTGCCCTCGCCCCCCAACTCTAAGGCTTGGCCGTAAGTGTGCAACTCGCGGATTAGAGAGGCGTTTTTTAATTCCGGCAAAACGGGTTGTTCCGATTTGTTCGGCAGTCGCAGACGCAAGAAAGCGTAGAGAATTTTTTCATCCGGCGACTCAAAACTCAAGAAGTACTCCGTACCCCCGTTGGCCTGATATTGTATTGTTCGCAATTTATAATTGGTAATTCGTAATTGTTTTTGGTGCCCAACTTCCCGACATCTGATGCATTTGCAAGACCAGCCGTCCTTAGCCGCTTGTTCGTTGATTAGTTGGCGTAAGTTGGTGATTTTATTGCCGGCAATAATGGATGTTTCGGGAATATCGCGGATAAGGCGAGTAATACGCACCCAGGGTGGCGTGATTCTTTTGATTTTTATCAGTAATTCAAGCAAATGTTTGGGGGTATAGGGTTTATGTTTGCCTTGTTTGTATAATTTATGCAAGTCGGCGTGTTCATTAACAACGCAAGGATAGATTTTTATCATATCCGGCAGGTAATTGCCGTCAGTATAAATTTTTTTAAACATAGCCATGTCCTTCGCCGGCGTAGAGCCGTACATGTTGGGCATCAAATGCAGATTGATTTTAAAGCCGGAATTTTTGAGCAATTTGATCGCTTCAATACTTTGTTTGGCCGTATGTCCGCGACGGTTTAACTTCAAGATTCCATCATCAGTATGCTGGACGCCCAATTCTACCCGAGTACAGCCTAATTCGCGCAAGCGTATAATCTCTTTGGGTGTGATATAATCCGGCCGGGTCTCCAGCGTTAGGCCGACACAGCGATGCTTGGCAGTCTCATTTTTGTTTTGCGCATCTTGCAGAGTTTTTGCCGGTTTGCCATTAAGCGCTTCCAAACAGCGTTTAATGAACCATTTTTGATACCGGGTAGAGTGATATGACCAGGTACCTCCCATGACGATAAGCTCTATTTTTTCCGTCTTATGGCCATTAGCTTCAAGCGCCTTAAGCCGCATCTCTACTTGGCGGTAAGGATCAAAGTCATTGAGGACCGCGCGCATCACCGCCGGCTCATTGCTCAGATATGATTTGGGCATGTTTTTTTCCGTCGGACAGAACAAACAATTGCCCGGGCAGGGCTGGGGTTTAGTCAAAACGGAGACAACTGCCACGCCGGAAAGCGTTCGTACAGCGCGTTTGGTCAGCAGACGCTCCAGATTCTTGTTCGGCTTGATTCTTTTTGTCTTGATTAATCGGCGGTACTGGGCAAGCAGAGCTGATTTTTCCGGAGGCGGGAGTTTCTGTTTTCCTGAAATTGAGCGGACAATATTAAATAATTCCTTATCTGAAACAGGATTGCTTTCGGCAATTTTTAAGATGATGTCGGCTAGTTGTTTTTGCTTGCCTTTCATCTGGAAATGATAGCATCAATTCGCTTAATTTTCAATTATTGTATTTTATTTTTGTTTAAATTTGGCTAATAATGTAGTTTACACATCTAAAAAGAAAGCTAAACATGTTGACAAATAATCGTTTATGCGGTATAATTATATATTAGTATTTGCCCTGTCGGCAAAGCTGATTCGCACCTAAAAATCGGTTAGCCGGCGGCTCTGGCATGGGGCTGGAGCAAGGGGCCGACCAAGGAGAACGCAATGAGTAAGCGGAAGAACGTAGAATCTGTAGTGTCGGCAATGGGTGCTTTACTGTCCATTGTCACTAACTTGGTCTCTTATATTCGTGATTTTGGCGGCGATGTCGGCGAATGCATTTATCGGTTATCTTTGCCGGAGGGCAGGGAAACGCTTAAGACCATAGCCAACTTGGCTGCAAACAACGCCTTGCTGGCGAAGGGGATTTACCGAGTGTTGGTTGATTATTCCTTGACGCTTCCCGAGATGATTGCCGCAGGAAAATATGATAAGTCGGGGACGATTCCTGATTATCAAATTAAAGGATTTGGCCGGCAACTGGTGGACATTGAGCTGTGGCGTCTCATTGAGAGTTGTCATGATGATAAGGAGGCGTTGGCTGAACTCCATAAAATGAAACCCGGCTATCGTTTTGCCACCTTGCCCGAGTTGTTGGCCCTGGGCGCGGCATACCCTAATCTCCAATTACTTTTTATGATTTTATCTTTGGGGTCAGTTTGGCCGTGGTCTGGCGACAAGCATCATTTGGAATGTGCCTGTCTTAATGGTTGGTCAACAAGTGGGAGGCGTTTTTTGGGTCGTTGCTTGGTTGGTCTTACCGATAGGCCCCAACAAGGTCATTTGCCCTTTGAAGGTAATTGTCTATTCGCGATTGTCAAAGAAATCGGCCAGCAAGCGAACGTAGCCGCGAATGTAGTTGAATTTAAATCGTCCAGCCCATCAACATCGCCCGATTGGTTTGAACGGACCGCTTAAAGCAGAACTTTTAATTTTATGCCCGCACGGCTTTCTGTTGTGCGGGTTTTCTTTTTGGCAAAAAGCTTAAAAAATGTTAAAGTTAGCTTATTATGAACAGACAAAAAATAAGAAGAGTCCTTGATCAAACCAAGGATATTTATAATCGAATCGCGCCTGATTTTTCAGATACGAGAAGTCATTGGTGGAAGGGTTTCGGCGATTTTGCCAAATATGTCAGACCGGGCGATCGGGTTCTGGATTTAGGTTGTGGCAATGGCCGGATGGCGGAGATTTTTACTGATTCAAAAGTGAGATATTTAGGTATAGATAATAGCGAGGAGTTGATAAAAATCGCTCAGGAAAGATTCAAAGATAAGCCATGGGTGAAATTTGAGGTCGGAGATATAACGGCTTTTGTCATTCCGAGCGAAGTTGAGAAATCTTTTGGAAATGAAAGCGATTCCTCCGCTCCGCTTCGCTCCGGTCGGAATGACAAGGAAGATAAACGCTCCGGTCGGAATGACAAGGAAGATAAACGCTCTAGTGGCAATGACAATACGAAGAATGGTTTTGATTTGGTTTTATTAGTTGCTGTTTTGCATCATTTGCCGACCAAAAAGCTACGGCTTAAAGTTTTAGAAAATATCCACCAGGCGTTAAAACCGGGCGGCAGATTGGTGATGGTCAATTGGAATTTGTGGCAGATTTTCGGCTGGAAAAAGAAATTCCGCTATTGGCCTTACCTTTTTAATTGGCCGGAAAAAATCAAGTGTGGCGTTTGGGGCGTGTCCGACGCTTTCGTACCCTGGAAGCCGGCAGGAAAAGAAACTAGGCGTTATATTCATTCTTTCACTAAGGGAGAAACGCGACGATTGCTGAGGCGAGCCGGCTTTGCTATTGAGGAATTGGAATTCAAAGCCAAAGGCGATAATAAAAAAGGCATAATGTATGGCGATAATCTTTTGTCCATTGCCGTTAAAAATGGTAAAATGTAATCATGAATATACCTGCTAAAATTTTCAAGGAGTATGATATCCGTGGCAAGTACCCGCAAGAATTAAATGAACAGACGGCATTTGTTTTGGGCTTAGCATTTGCCAAAGTAACTAAAGCCAAAAAAGCTGTAGTTGGCCGTGATGCCCGATTAGAATCAGAAAAAATTTTTTGGCCGTTACTGTCCGGTTTAAGCCAAGGAGGAGTTAAAGTGCATGATTTGGGAGTTTGCGCCACGCCTGAATTGTTTTTTGCTGTGGGTGAACATGGTTTCCCCGCCGGCGCCATGATTACCGCCAGCCACAGTCCGGCCGGAGAAACCGGAGTGAAGTTTTGCGACGGTCGGGGTCGGGTTTTTGGGCTAAAGACTGGACTGAAGAAAATAGAGGCTTTGACGGAAAAAGTCCAACCGCAGAAGGTTAATAAACCGCAAGCTTCCTTTGCCTCCGTAACTAAAGAATACCGGGATTTTGTTTTGTCTCTGATTAATCCTCAGGAGTTAAGAGGTCTGAAGGTAATTCTGGATGCTTCCGGCGGTTCGGGGGCGCGTTTGGCTGAAACGGTTTTTTCTTTTTTGCCGGTAAAAACGACGCGGATGAATTTTTTCTCCGGCGATCCCTACCCTGATCATGGACTTAACCCCTTACTTAAAGAGAATCAGTCATCCATTATTAAAGAAATCAAGGCTGAGAAAGCCGATTTGGGGGTGATTTTTGACGGTGACGCGGATCGGGCGATATTTATTGATGAGCGGGGAAAGTTTGTTGAACCATATTATTTGAATTGCTTATTGGCGGAAATAATCTTGGATTACAAACCGAAAATAGAAATTATTATTGATGCCCGCCTGGGCCTGGGCCTGTCTGAATTGATTCGCGCTAAAGGCGGACGAGTTATGCTCCATCGCGCCGGTTACGCCAATATTATCAAAACCATGAATCGGAAGAAACTTCTTTTCGGTTGCGAGAATTCCGGCCATTTTATGTTTAATTATCGTCTGTTTGGCCGTAGGAAGAATTATGTCTGGGGCGATGCAATTTTGCCGGTTTTACTTATTTTGTCGTATCTTAAAGATAATAAACTGACTTTATCGCGGGCTATTAATGATTATTCTACCAAGTATGCAATTTCCGGCGAGAAGAATTATAAACTAAAGGATTTTAATCGGTTGGCTAAAAAACTTAAGCGGGAGTTCAAAGGAGCGGAATTTTCCACGTTAGACGGTTTATCGGTTAAGGATAAAGGAGATCGATGGTATTTGAACCTTCGACCGTCGCATACGGAGCCGTTGGTGCGTTTGAATGTAGAAGCTAGAAATAAAGATATTCTGGCTGAAATATTGATAAAAACAGAAAAATTAATTAAATAAGACCCATTATTTCCAGGTGTAATTTTTGATTGACAAAACACCCTAAAAGGGCTATACTTAAGATATGAATAAAGCGTACGCGTGAGCGGGCGTTTTTTCATTAAAAAGGTCGTTAAAATTAACAATTCCCTGGATTAATCAGCGGGATTAAACCCACAAATTTATGAAAATAAGCATCATTCTATTTTTTGTGGGCGCCGTGGAAATGCTTATAGTTACCCTATGGACCAAAGCGGTTACGGAAACCAAAATTTGGTCTAGCGGAGCTATTACTGTGATCAATATTTTGATCTGGTATTATGTGGTACGGACGATTGTTGATAACGTCGACAATTGGTCGCTGGCTTTGCTTTATGCCTTGGGCTGCGCCCTGGGCACCATGGTGGGTACTTATTATTACCAAGTGGCGCGCAAAAGGATTCGTAAGTTGCGTCGTCAAAAACAACAGAAAGAATTAGATCAAAAGTATGACCGACGATTGGCCTAACGGCTGTCTTACGCCGTAAAAACCGTCTTTAGCTTTATTAAGCGGGACGGTTTTTGTTTTGACAAAAATCGCAATCGTGGTAAGATTTAAATGATTAAATGAATCAAAACTATATGGCACAACAGAAATTTACCGTCGAAAAGGCCAAAGCCGTCGGCGAACAATTGGGTCTGGATTGGTCTAAATTTGATGTGGAGCAATTCCGTATGGGCATGGATGTGGAATTAGAGCATGGCACTGTTGGTCCGGCTACTAATGTCACCAACGATGATCCTCTAATGACTGGCAAAATCGCCTTGGCCCACTTGAATGAATTCGCTGATTATTACACGCGGTTAGATGAGATGGAAAAGTCTGCCGATGAATTTTGGGGAAAGGCAGAGTAGTATGATTGGAATTTTCGATTCTGGCGTTGGCGGTTTAACCGTAGTGAAAGAAATAAAAAAACAGTTGCCCGACTGCTCTTTTGTCTATTTGGGTGATAACGCTCGTACGCCTTATGGCGCAAGATCACAGGAAACTATACAGAAGTATTCCTGTGAGATTGTTGATTTCTTGATCGGTCAGGGGGTTACGGCGATTGTCGTGGCTTGTAACACGGCCTCGGCTTTTGCCGGGGAAATGTTACAACAAAAATATCAATTGCCGATTTTTGAAGTGATTACCCCGGCCGCTACGGCGGCAGTAAGATTAACTAAGGGCAGGGTCGGCGTTATCGGTACTAGAGGTACCATTAACAGCCGAGCCTATGAAAGAGCGATTAAAAGTTTTAATTCGGAAATAGAAGTGAAAAACGCGGCCTGCCCCTTGTTTGTCCCGTTAATTGAAGAAGATTGGCTGAATAAACCGGAAATAAAAACAATCGCCCGTAAGTATCTCTATCCCCTTAAATGTCAAGAGATTGATGTGTTGATTTTGGGCTGTACTCATTATCCGTTAATAAAGAAAATTATCGCCGATAAAATAGGGCGCCGAGTAAAACTGATTGATCCGGCTGAAGAAGCAGTTAAAATGCTTAAACGGTATTTGTCAGATAACCCTCAGAGACAGAAAGGCCGGCAAGAGTATTTTGTTACCGATTTGAGTAGTCGTTTTAAAGAAATTGCCAAGAATTGGTTGAAAGAGGATATCCAAATTAAAAAAGCCGACTTAAATTAAGGTCGGTTTTTTTATCTTGACTTTTTACTGAAAGTGGTATAAATTATACATTCTGAATGTTCCTTACATTAATGATCAACCTAAAGGAGAAAGAACCATGAATAAGCGGTTGTTGCTGGGTGTTGCCTTGTGTGTCGCTTCATTTATCTTAATCACTGGTTGCGATGATCGTCCGCCGGAATTTACCCTTCAGCCGCTTCCCCGCATTGTTAACCCGGGAAGCGAAGTGCAATTTATTTGTGATGCTGATCGGGCTTGGAGCTGGCAGTGGCAAAAAAACGGAGAGAATATCGTTAATGCCAATTCCAATATCTACATTATTCCTTCGGCGGTTATTGACGATGAGGGAAATTATGTTTGCGTCGTTGGTAATCCTCATGGGCAAATATTTTCTGTTATCGCCACATTGAAAGTCAATCGACCCCTAATCATAGTGGCTGAGCCTCAGGATATTGAAATTGAAGCGGGGCAAATGTTTGTTTTGAGGGTTCTAGTGATTGGCACTCAACCTTGGCGTTTTCAGTGGTATCAAGACGGCAGTTTATTACCTTGGGCCAACCTTAGCGATCTGACCGTATCGGCTGCTGACGCCAATCATGCCGGTAGTTATTTTTGCGTAGTTAATAATATCACTAATCAACCAGTCGTTTCGCGGATCGTCGCTGTAAAGATTATCGCTCAGGAAGGCGAAGGTGAAGGCGAAGGTGAAGGCGAAGGTGAAGGTGAAGGCGAAGGCGAAGGTGAAGGCGAAGGCGAAGGTGAAGGCGAAGATTTTTGCCTTAATACTAATGAAGGTGATGATCCCAGCGACCCCCTGCCGGAACCGCTTAGCAGTTTTTGTGCTTGCTATCAGAAAGTTTACGAAGCGCCACGGGCGATATTGGGTGACTATGGAAGTATTTTGGACTTGTTTGAACCAAATACTGCCGATGTCAATGGTAGCCTCTGGATTGACCAAAGAACTGACCCGGTAACCTATGATGCGACTGGCAATAACTACCTTGATTGCGTAATAGAACTCAAATTAGTGGAAATAGTGCTGAAGGATTCGGAATTTTGCTTGCCTAATGGTTTGAACCATAAGTTATTGCATTACGCTTGGAATTACAATGAAGAACGATTCGCCACTGACTTCGGTACTTATTGGCAATTAGCGTCATTAATTTTTCCCGGCCTGGAAGAGGTTTTGGCCGGCCATATGCTGATAGGCGACGGCCAAGCTGATTATTCGGTGGAAAAGTATATTTCCGGTACCGGGTCAATCGGTATGGTTTTGGGGATGGCTTTCATTTTTGGCGATAAAATACCGAATTGTCGGCTTAACTTGTCCCAGTATATGACTTTTCCTGAGTATTTTGCCCCTAGTGGCGACGCCGATGGCGACGGCTATACCAATAGTGAGGAATTTGCGACTTACGGGACTGTTCCCGATCTTTACGTGGCCAACGCCCTTGATCCGGAAATTCATCCGTAGAAAAATCCATAGAAAACATAGAATATTAATTAAACTCGTCATTTGGCGGGTTTTTTATTTATTCTTGACAAATGTGGATATTTTGTTAAGATTACCTATTAATATAGAACCTTGACAATTTAACAGTAGTAGGGCCTTGGTCCGCGTAAACAGGCAACAAAACCGGTTTAGCCGGAGAGAGGATGTATAATGCCAGCAGTGAAACAGCCGAAGCCATTACCCGTCAACCCCGAAGCCAAGATTTATGTTTTGGATACCAGCACGATTATTAATTCCGCCGGTATCATCGATATTTTGGGGGATAACGTTATTGTAGTTCCGATTTGGGTAATTGAAGAGCTGGACAATATGAAAAAGGGTGTCAGTGAAAAAGCCCGGATCGCTCGTAATTTTTCCAAGCTCATGGACAAATACCGCGAACAAGGCAAATTGACCGAGGGCGTAAAAACCCAAGCCGGTGGATTACTCTTTGTCTCTTGTGAAATGGCTGAATGGGGAGATTTGCCGGCTGGCATGCAGAATAACAATGACAATCGCATTGTCATGGTAGCTCGCAAGTGGTCTCTTGATTATCCTGAACGTCGTGTGGTTGTCCTTAGTTGCGATGTCAACCAGCGTATTAAGGCTGACGTGATGGGGGTAGAAGCGCAAAATTATCAGCACAATGAAACAAATTATTTATTGGATCGTTTGTATTCCGATATCACGCGGGTGGAATTGCTTGACAGCCAAGGTGGCTTTTTGGTTGAATTGCATCAAAAAGGATTTATCCCAGTAGCCAGCTTCAGCGATAGGCAATTGGACAACCTTCGTTCTAATGAGTGTTGTTATCTTTGTCTTGGAGACAAATCGGCCATGGTAATTTATAAACAGGGAGTTGGTTTTAACCTAGTACCTAAGCCGAAGCTTCAAGAACGGGACAAAACCGGAATAATCAAACCCGTCGGTCCTTATCAGGCTTTTGCTGCTGCCTTGTTGGCCGATGATGGTATTATAGGCGTCTCTTTTGACGGCGTTCCCGGAGCCGGTAAATCGGTTTTGCCGATTCATTACGCTCTAAAGGGTATTGCTGCCGGCAAGTATCAAGACTTAGTCGTCTTCCGACCCTATGATTTCAGAGGTATGGGATTTTTGAAGGGTGATGCCGAACAAAAGTTCGGTCCTTATACTGATGCTATAGTCAGTCGAATCAGCGAAGCCTTGCAATCGCTTCGGAATGAGGGATGCCAATTTTTTCAAGAGCGAGGTATCAATACGGTCAATGATTTGAAAACCAAGGGCTTTTTTGAAATACGGCCGATTGATTTTGTGGCCGGTGAAACCATTCTTAACTCAGTAGTGATAATTGATGAAGTCCAAAACTTTACCTGGTATGAAGCTTACCTGCTCTGTACCCGTCCCGGAGATGGTTGCAAGATCATTGTTAACGGCGATTTGAGCCAGATCAGGGATCGCGATCGAATGGAGGATAACGGATTGGTTTGGGTGATTAAGAAGAATATTGATCACCCGGCGGCGGCGCATTTGTCCTTGCGTAGCAATGTACGCAGGGGGCCGTCTTCTATCTACGCGTAACTAAAAAAGTGTCACTAACAGCTGTCGAAAATTTTCGGCAGCTTTTTTAATTTGACATATTTCTTGCGGCATCCTATGATGACCACATCAGCCCCGTCTCTTAACTGCAAATACAAAAGGAGGCAATTATGGCGATTAGCTCGATTTTAGTCGATACCAAGTTAGGGCAGAAAATAATGATTATTGAATCGTGTTTCTTGGCTACTATGCCGGATAACGTCCATGATTTAGTGTTCATTAATCTGAACGGCCGGTTGTTAGTGGAATGCACTTGCACCTTCAGTAATCTAATTTGCCGGCGTGAGCCCACGACAGCTGAAATCGAGATATTTGGGCGCCTGCGCAGTCATAATCATTCAACATAACCCTTCTCTTACAGGAGGGTTTTAAATTAAAAAAACCGCAGAAGATCACTTGCGGTTTGGCATAAGGTGCGATGATTATCCGGTAATTGCGGTTAATTGGCGGTAGTCAGGCCTGTTTTGATCTTACTCAAGATGTCGGCTGTCGCCTCCATTTTGGCGCGACGGATGGCATTAGCAATGGCTAAGGGCTGTGATTTTCCATGGGCGATTATCTCAATTCCATCAACACCCAAAAGAATTGCTCCGCCGATTTCTTCGTGGTCGGTTTTTTTATGGTGTCCGTAAAGGAAAGAAAAAATTTTCCAGATGAATCCCAACTTATCCTTAATCAGTTTCATTACTCCCTCGGCTACCTTGATGGTGTTATTACCGATTTCCCCGGGACAAACGATAACATTGACTGGTTCGGTAAAAATTCTATCACCCTCAATATTGCCTTGGTAATTTAAGCCGTTTTGCTGTTTGAGTAGTTCATCAGCCAATTTCAGAGTGTCATTACCCTTACCTGACTCACTGCCGATATTCAATAACTTAATGATCGGCTGTTCCAAACCCCATATTTCTTTGGCATAGATTGAACCCATTAAAGCGCAATTAACCAGGTCAATGGCTTGGGCGTTATGAATTGCTCCGGAATCCAGAAGCAGACAAGGGCCGCATTCATTGGGCAAGGGCACGGCGATGGCTGGTTGCAGGCCGCGTTTGATGCGTCCCAGAATTATCGTTCCCCACAAAACCATCGCGCCCGTGTTACCGGCGGAGACGAAAGCTTCGGCGCCTTCGCTCGTGTTCTTCAGCAGTCTGACGCCTCGGGCAATAGTGGAATCTTTTTTCTTTCTGATTTGTTCTTTGTTGTCGGACATTTCAATTCTTTCTGAACAGCATAAAAATGACAGTCCGTTGAGTTTTTTATTCTTCTTAGCTAGAGCGACTGTCGCTTCCGTACCCACTGCCAAAAGCTCTTCCGGCTTGACGTATCCAAGTTTTAAAGCTAACTGTATGCCCTTGATGATGTTATGAGGTGATTTGTCACCGCCGTTTAAATCGATTGCTATATTTAGCATGACTACCTCCTTTGTTTTTTAAAAGTGCGAATTGTCAATTCTGAAAACATTTTACCATAATATTGCGCTTTGGCAAACAATATTTTTCGATATAACAAAACCCCGCTATAAACGGGGTTTTGTGGCGTTGTTACGCTTTTGTATTATTTTTCGATTACCACTTCTTTGGTTTCGTCTTCTTTGGCCTTCTCGCTTTTTGGCTTACGGCCGCGTTTTTTGACTTCTTTCTTTTCTTCTTTTTTTTCGTCTTCAGCCGATTCTTCAGTTTTGACTTCAGCTGTTTCTCCCGGTGCTTCTTCTGCTGCAACCTTTTCTGTCTTTTCGGTTTTTTCCGTCTTGCTCGGCTTAACCAAAGACAATCCTAAGCGATGATTCTTGGAGTCCAAGGAGACGACGTAGAAGTCTTTTTTTTCGCCTTCCTTGGCAACCTCTGACGGATCCTTGATTGGCTTGTCAGATAGCTGGGAAACATGGGCTAAACCCTGGATGTTTTCTCCTAATTCCACGAATAAACCGAACGGATTGACTTTAATGATAGTGCCGGAGATTTTTTGGCCAATTTCAAATCTTTTTTCAATGCCAACCCAAGGATCATGCTCTAATTTTTTCATGGATAAGAAGATTTTGGAATTTTCAATGGAAATGATTTCCGCTTGGACTTTTTGTCCGACTTTGACAAAATTATGCGGGTTATCTATTCTTTGCCAGGCAATTTCTGAAATATGGATCAGCCCCTCCAATTTGTCGTCAAATTCCACGAAGACGCCAAAATCAGTTACGGCTGTAACTACGCCTTCAACGATCATGCCGACTTTGTATTTATTTATGACGTCGCGCTGGGTTTCTTCCCAGGCAGCTTTTTCTGAAATAATCAGCTTGTCTTCATCCTCATTAGCATCAATGACCTTAATGTCGAATTTTTTGCCGACATAGCTTTTAAGGATTTCGTAGATGCGGTTCTTATCTCCGCCTGGAATGCGCGGGTAATGTTCGGGCGCCAATTGAGAAACAGGCAAGAAACCGGAAACAGTGTCAACTTTGGCCAATAAACCGCCCTTGTTAGCTTCGGTGATAGTGGCAGAAATAATTTCTCCTGATTTAACGTAATCTCTAAGGGTTTGCCAGGCCTTTTGTCTGCCGGCGTATTGGAAAGATAATTCCACTTCGCCATTTTCATTCTCTAACTCCAAAACTGTCGCTTCAATGGTGTCGCCGATAGCTAGGTTTTTGTATTGCTCGGCTTCAGCATAGCGTTCGCGGCCACGGACTACGCCGGTGGCTACACCGCCTAAATCAATATGGATAGCATTGTTGTCAATGGCAATAATTCTGCCGGTAACCAATTCGCCTGTTTTAGGCAAATTAAAATACTGCTTGCTTTCAAGCAGTTCATTCATTACGGAATCCTTTTTAGGTTGGATCATGCTCATATAATAAAAGCCATATATTAACTCGGAACGGGTGAGCGGTCTAACTGGCTTAATCGGCCGCTTTACCTTTTTCGTCCTCAAGCCCCGTTTTTTATAGTGTTACGGGTAAATTAATTAAGGTATTGAAATTATAGCAAAAGCATGGTAATATGTCAAGCATATGGCATTTATTAAAAAAATTGAGGATTTTAAGTGTGGGTATTGCGGGACTGAGGTTAAGGGGTCAGGCTATACCAATCATTGCCCCAAATGTTTATGGTCTAAACATGTGGATATTGAGCCGGGTGATCGCCAAGCGGAATGCGGCGGTTTGATGCGGCCGGTCGATCTGTATTATCATAGCGGCAGATGGATTATCTCTCAGCGTTGCGAATCTTGCGGTTTCATCCGCAAGGACAAGATCAGGGAAGAAGATGATACAAATGAAGTGATCCGGTTAGAGAAAGAGCTGGCTGAGAAAAAACTCCGCCAAATCAGACAAATATAGAGACTTGACAATTTTGTCTATTGGGGGTAGAATAAGTTTATTATGCTTTATAGTTTGGAAAAAATTGAACTAAGCGGCTGTTTGCCAAAACCATTAAGCCTCAGCCAAAACAAACCCATCAATAATACCGCCCGTTAGGATCAAAAATCCCCGGGCGGTTTTATTTTTACTAATTTATTTTTGCTAAATAATTTTTATGAAGTATTTTTTTCTTTCTGCAGATTATGACCGATTGATAGTCAAACGACAAGAGTTGGCGAGTAATTATCAACAAATAAAAAGCGAGTTAGCCGAAGACTCCAGCCAGAGTTCTGAGACTTGGCATGATAATTACATTTTTGAACAAGCTATGCGCGATTTGGATTTGTATGGCAAGCGTCTGGCGGAAATTGATAAGATGATCCGTCAAGCGGAAATAATTTTTCCGGCCAATGGGAATGATTCGGTCGCTATTGGCAATGGAGTGGAGTTAGCTGATGACCAAGGATTAAAGATGGTTTTTAAAATTGGCAGTTATAATTCCGGTGGCTGGTTGGAAACCGAGGGAAATAGGATTGCTGTCGTCGCTTATAATAGTCCGTTGGGCCAAAAGCTTTTGCATCGTCAGGTTGGTGAAGAATTAGAATTATTATCATCCGGTAATATTAAAAAATATCGGATTGGGATGATTGATTAGCCGGCTAACTAACTCGGCCGTTGTTTTTGGTGTTTTATTTGTGGTATACTATAAAAGTAAGTTAAGCCCATGCATGATTTTTACGTCATTTTAATCACCAGCGCTTTAGCGGCCTTCATGGTCGTTGTTATTGTTTGTTTTTTTGTTTCCATTATTAGGCGCGAGCGTTTGATGTTAAAGAAAAATCGTGAACTATTGGCCAAGTTGCAACAGGCTAATAGTGAGTTGCAACGGCTTGATGACGCCAAGTCGGAATTTTTATCCATCGCCTCTCACCAATTGCGTACGCCTACTACGATTATCAAGGGTTACATTTCCATGATGGAAGAAGGCAGTTTCGGCAAGGTGCCTAAAGTGGTCAAGGAAAATTTGGAAAAAGTCCATATTGCCACCGAACGCTTGCTTAATTTGATTGAAAATTTATTGGACATTTCTCGCATTGAGGCCGGACGTTTGGAGTTTGATATCCGGCCGGTTGATTTGACTAAAATCGCCGAAGAATTAAAAGATGAGTTCCAAAGCAAGGCAAATGCTAAGAAAATAAAATTGGAAGTCTATTATCCCGATAATCTTCCCTCTGCCAAGACCGATATGGTTAAAATCAAGGAGGTCGCCTCTAATTTAGTGGATAATGCCCTTAAGTATACCAAGAAAGGTGAAGTGAGTATTGACCTGCATCAAGAGGGTCAGTCATTGGTATTCTCTGTCAGTGATACGGGTTTGGGTATTTCAGCTGAAGATCTGAATCGCTTGTTCAATAAATTTGTGCGGGGCAAGAATATGACTATTGTCCATCCCGAAGGCACGGGCCTGGGTTTGTATTTTGCCCGGGTGGTTATTGAGAATTTGGGTGGTCGAATTTGGGGCGAGTCGCCAGGCAAGGGCCGAGGCAGCAAATTCAGCTTTTCTTTGCCTTTGGCGGATAAGAAAAAGGCTAAGAAAGTTTCCGGTTGAATTTGATTCTTAACGATAAAAAGAGACGCTCTTCAGAGCGTCTCTTTTGAAATGCGGGTTATTTTTTATCTTCAATTTCTTTTTGTATCAAGTCGCTGAATTCTTTGATTGATTTAGCCCCAAGGTCGCCTTCGCCACGTTTGCGGACAGCCACTGTCTCGTCTTTAGTTTCTCTTTCTCCCACCACTAAGACGTAGGGAGTTTTTTGTTTCTCAGCAGTTCTGATTCTTTTGCCTAATGATTCGTCGGCATCATCCAGTTCGACGCGTACGCCGGCGGCAAGCAGTTCGTCATACACTTTCTGGCCGTAGTCAGTGAATTTTTCCGACACCGGGATGATTATAGCTTGCACCGGTGAAAGCCAGGTAGGGAAGGCGCCAGCATAATGCTCGATCAAAAATGCCATTGTTCTCTCCAAACAGCCGATGGAGGAACGATGGATAACAATCGGCTTTTCCTGTTCGCCTTCTTTATTTGTAAAAAATAGGTCGAAGCGTTCCGGCATAACAAAATCGTATTGGACAGTAAAGGCCGTTTCCTCGCTGCCTGAAACCTTTTTTATCTGAATATCTATTTTCGGACCGTAAAATGCGGCCTCATTGGCGGCCTCATAAAATGGAGCTTTAACTTCGGTTAGAACCTCACGCAAGACATTTTCGGCATAATCCCATGAAGCATCATCCTTATAATATTTTTTGGTATCAGAGCGGTCACCGAGTGACAGGCGATAGCGATAATCCTTACCCTTGATTAAGCCCAGCGTTCCATTAATGAAATCAATTAATTCTAAAACTTCTTTAATGACTTGTTTGGCCTGGTCTTTGGCGGCAATAATATGGGCATCGGCGAGACAAAACATTCTGACACGGGTTAACCCTGACAGTTCGCCGCTTTTTTCATAACGATATTGATGAGCGATCTCACCGATACGGTATGGCAACTCGCGGTAACTGTGCGGTTTTGATTTGTAAAACATGAAGTGATGCGGACAAGTCATCGGCTTGAGAATTAGTTCTTCCTCGTCGATTTTCATTACCGGGTACATCGTATTTTTATAGTAAGGATAGTGCCCGGATTTTTTGTAAAGATCGATTTTAGCCAAATCCGGAGTAACAACATGATGATATCCTCGCTTCAATTCTTCATCAATAGTAAACCTTTCCAACTCTCTTTTAATGGTCGCGCCTTTTGGACCGAATATTGGCAAACCCTTGCCGACTAAATCAGAAAAAACAAATAAATCCAATTCTTTGCCCAGTTTGCGATGATCGCGTTTTTCTGCCTCCCCCATCATTCTTAGGTAATCAGCTAGCTGCTCTTTGGTTTCGAAAGCCGTGCCGTAGATTCTTTGGAGCATTTTGTTTTTTTCGTCGCCACGCCAATAGGCGCCGGCAGTTTTCATTAATTTGAATACGCCAAGCTCCTTGGTATTTTCCACGTGCGGGCCGCGACACAGGTCGGTAAAGTCGCCGACAGTGTAAAAACTGACTGTTTTTTCCTCCGCTTTTTCCAAATCCTTGATTAACTCCTGTTTATAGGGCTGATTGAACATTTTTTCAAGCGCTTCGGCGATGGTCGATTCTGATTTTTTAAATTCTAATTTTTTCTTGATGATATCTCCCATCTTCTTTTCAATCGTTTTGATATCTTCCGGAGAAAAGGTTTGGTCGTTCAAGTCAAAGTCATAATAGAAGCCATCGTCAATTGTCGGGCCGATGGCGAATTTAACTTTGTCGCCGAAGAGTTCTCGCACGGCATAGGCCATGACATGGGAAGTGGAATGGCGGATTTTGTCTAGTTGTTCATTTGAGGTGGTCATATAGTTATGAATTTTAAATTTATTTTTATTTTTTAAAAAACTCCCATCCTGAAAACACATCTTGAGTTAAAGACATATTTTCGGGACGAGAGTTTATCCTGTTGAACTTATTCCGTTCAATTGAGGTTATTCCCGCGGTTCCACCCGGATTTCCGCTTTGCCTCCGCCAGATGGCGGTGACACGGACGCTTTGGTTTTATTGCTTAGCCGGTTGGCCGGACTCTTGGGGAGTAAGCGGTTGGTAGCCGCTTCAATCACTGATTTTATTGTAGCTTTTTTCGGTTAATTTGTCAATTTTACAGCTATTGACAAATTCGGTTATTGGTCCTACTATTCCCTTATTGAACATTAAAAAGACTTAGATAAACGAAGAAAACCACAGAGGAGGCGTATCATGAATACTGCAACTGGCATTATCTCTCACGCGGAACCGCAGACAGTCGAAGATTTGATGGCACTAGTCAAACAGCATGCGACTTGGGCCAGGAATTTGCAAGCCCGCGTTGATGCGGTGCAGAATGATCAGAAGTTATTGGCTGAACAGCTGATAAAACGAATTAAGACGGGCGAAAGCTTGGGTGATAAGATTCTTGATTTCCTGGTGCGGCAAGAAGATCTGCTGGTTACTTGGCTGACCGATGGCGGACGCTTGGAGCATAATCTGCGCGAGTTGGATGAAGTCATTAGCAAAAATGCCGGCCAAACGGTGATGTTGGCGATGGAAACAGTAGAGGAAAGAACCATACATTTTAAATATGATTATGATGTGGCGTTCAGTTACTGTCTTCCTCAACCGTCTTTTATCCAGACTTGTTATTATTTGATTTTGGGAAATTTGAGGCCGGGTGGCTTGTTAATAGAGGGAGAACGATGGTTTTTGCCTATGGATGACTATACCTATTTGAATCCGTCGGAAGAGGAAAGAAGGATTATGGGTAATATTCCTTTGCCATCGCCCGATCATTTATTTAATTCTTCGGCTTGCCCCATGTTGGAATTGGGAGTGTTGTTGGGGTGGCATTCACTGGGAGCAAAGAAAGAGCAGGTTAAAATATTGGTAGGTGTGGCCGAAATCAGGCAATGGCTGGGCAAATGCGAGAATGAACAATTATGCCTGAGAGTTTTGGAAATTTTGGATGAACTGGAAACGGCTGAACCGGAAAATAAAGAAAGTGATTCTGCGCCTCAAGAGCCATCGCCGGAGTCGTAAATAGAAATATAAGTACTTTACCAATTGGCACTAATCTCATGGTTAGTGCTTTTTTCATTGCCATTTTAATGGTTTTATGTTATCGTAAAGCAAGTAAATATGCCGTATTTCATAAACAAATTGGAAAAGGAAATTTTGCATTCCATTGCAGCTGCCGTCGGACAGGATCTTGATATCGGCCAATTGGAAATTACCCGTCCGCCGGAAGCGGCCATGGGTGATTTAGCTGTGCCTTGTTTTTATTTAACTAAATTACTAAGAATCTCTCCCAATCAAATAGCATTGGAAATAAAACAGAAAATTAAGCTCCCGACAGGAGTCAGATCAGTCAGCAATCTCGGGCCGTATCTTAATTTTTTCTTGAATGAAAAATATCTGGCCAAGGCGGTAATCTCCGAGATTAAGAAAAAAGAGGATAAGTATGGCTGTTTGTCCTGGAATAAAGAGAAAGTAATGATTGAGTATTCCCAACCAAACACTCATAAGGAATTCCATGTCGGTCATTTGCGTAATGCTGTTTTAGGTTCGGCTTTGGTTAATTTATATCGGTTTGTCGGCCAGAAAGTTATTGCCGCCAATTATATCGGCGACATCGGTTCTCATGTGGCTAAATGCCTTTGGGCGCTGGATAAATTCCACAAAAAGGATCCGGAACCGACAGAACATAAAGGGCAATACCTGGGCAAGATTTACAGCGAAGCGGTGCAAAAATCCGAGGCCAGCGAAAAGTATCATCAAGAAGCTCAAGTAGTGCAGAAAAAATTGGAAGCCGGTGATAAGTACTGGACGGCCTTATGGAAGAAAACCCGCGCTTGGTCGCTTCAGGAGTTTGACGGCATTTATAAGATTTTGGGCATAAAGTTTGATAAATTTTTTTATGAAAGCGAAGTGGAAAAGCCGGGCAAGAAAATCGTTGCTGAACTGTTAGCTCAGGGCATTGCTGAAAAATCAGAGGGCGCGGTAATTATTGACTTAGAGCAATACGGTTTGAAGAAATTTTTATTGCTTAAAACCGACGGAACTTCATTGTATTCCACTAAGGAGCTGGCTTTGGCCAAGTTGAAGTTTGATAAATACAAGATTGATGCCTCCTATGTGGTGGTAGACAGCCGCCAAAGTTTCTACTTTCAGCAATTTTTTAAGACCTTAGAAATAATGGGGTTCCACAAGAAGACCAAACATATCGCTTATGAATTTGTAACTTTGCCCGAAGGAGCTATGGCTTCGCGTCAAGGTAACGTGGTTTTGTTTGAGGACCTTTTAGCCGAAATGACTGCTTTGGCGCAGGAGGAAACAGCCAAACGCCATAATGAATGGAGCAAAGAGGAAATTTCCTCTACGGCCGAGAAGATTGCTTTGGCCGCTATAAAATTCAGCATGCTTAAAGTAGGCAAGAACAGCGTGATTGTTTTTAATCCTCAGGAGGCGTTATCCTTTGAGGGTTATTCCGGCCCATATCTGCAATATACCGTAACGCGTATTAACAGTATTTTGAGGAAGAACAAGGATGCGGTTCAGGCCGCCGATTATGCTTTATTGGTTGATCCTATGGAGAAAGAATTGTTGATCAAATTGGCAGAATTTCCTCGGACGATAAATGAGGCCGCCCAGGAATTTGAACCTGGTGTGCTCAGTAAGTATTTGTTTGATTTGGCTAGGATTTTTTCCGCTTATTATCAGGAGGTGACCATTCTTAATTCTGAAGGAAAACTGCGCTCGGCTCGCTTAGCCTTGATTGTCAGTGTCAGACAGGTGCTGGTTAACGGTTTTGATTTATTGGGTATAGAAACTTTGGAGCGAATGTAGTATAATAAGGAAGTCAAAATTCATAAAGTTAAAAGTTGATTTATGCCGGAAGTAAAATACAAAGTAGCACTCATTGAAGACGAGCCTGATTTGGCCGAAATTTATCATTTGAAAATGCAAATGGAAGGAATTGAAGCGACGATCATCGGCGATAGCACTAAGGCCCTGGCGGAACTGAAACGGCTGAAGCCGGATTTGGTGCTGTTGGATATCATGATGCCGGAAGTGGATGGTTGGACCCTGTTTGATCAAATCAAACAAGACGGTGAGCTGGCTAAGATCAAGGTTTACATTTGGAGCAACTTGACTCAAAAGAAAGATAAGGATCGCGCCGCCGGATTGAAGGTCAACGGTTATCTGGTTAAATCTGATTTTACTCCCGGAACCTTGTCGCAGAAAGTCAAAGAGCTTATTAAAAATAAATAATAAGATTTATTATGTCAAAACCATTAGTCAGTGAAGCGTGTATCGCTTGCGGCACTTGCGAAGCCGTTTGCCCGGCAGTTTTTAAGGTAGTGGAAGTTGAAGGCAAACCGATCGCCACCGTTTTGGAGGCCGATTATGAAGCGGAAAAAGCCAAGATTGACGAAGCTATCGGCGCTTGCCCGGTGCAGGCAATCACTTGGGGAGAGTAACTTGATATAAAGTCACCCACTTAATGAAACAATATAAAAAGACCTATGAAAGTAGGTCTTTTTTGTTTATTTTATACCCGCTCTGGATGTGACGATGGAGCTCTTACTGGTAATCTAAGAAATAAAATAGGGACATTCAGCTTGGAACGTCCCAATAAGCGATTAAAACAGTTATGCGTTGATTTTATTTGGTTGATTTTTTTGAAGAAGAGCTTTGACATCCACATTGAATGCCTGATTTATCGTTGCTTCTACATCACTAATTGGATGCAAGCACGGTTTGGGAGGATCTTCGGGATTTAATCTTTGATCCTCATCGCACTTTCTGCAATGACCGATAACCTTAATGACACGAAGGTGTTGGTGCTCGGGGTCTGCAAGTGCTTGGACGATAGCGGGGAGTTTTTCCCAAAGTTCAGTTTCAGTCGCTACAACGAGTACTTTCCTTGCCCCTTCAATTCTCCTATTAGCAATTTTTACATATGCACAATTAGAGGCTTCCGGCATCATTTTAATGATTTTCATAAATTCGTCCGAGATTGCCATTACTTCATACCTCAAAGCCTCCCCATCATTTGTAATGAACGATGTAGCCGTCATAACTCGTCCTTTCTTCCCTTTAAGGGATTTTTTGCCTCGGCTAATGCTTCAAATCAGTATATAATAACATTAAATATCTGTCAACCTAATGCTAATATATAGGGATGATGAGGATTTTAGGAAAATGAAAACGCCGGGGACTTAACCGTCCTCGGCGTTGTAAAAATTAATTAATGTACTTCTAATTAATTACTGAGGTCTTTTTCGAGTTGCACTTTTAGTGGCTCGTAGCAGTCGCATACAACAAATGTTGCGACCAAAAGGTTACTTTCGGGGTATTCGGCCATAAATTTCTTGACGCCTTTGGCCATTTCTCGAGTAGCTTCTTGCGAGCTCTTTTCGACTACGCCGATCATAACCCCCATGCGAATCATCGGAAGAGTGACAGAAGTGAAGCCCGCTTTTGTGGCCGCAACTAGTCCATTGTAAATGATTTGATGGAGCGGTCCCTGCAAATCGTCGACCACGAAGATGACGTTTTGGAAGGTGTTCTTCCTGGGCAAGTCGAGGCTATTCGCGACAACCGTGTCGCCATGCTTTAGCGGCATGGCAGCCTCTGCTTGGCTATGGAATATATTGCCTCCGCAACTGCGCTGGATAACGCCATCAATACCGCCGAACCACATGCCGCCGGAATTGATCGCCGTAATGAGCGCGTCTGTTTCAAATTTTGAAATATCTCCCAGCTTAACTTCAACTTTTATGAGCGTTCTCCTTTTTGTGTTGAGGATTTTATCGTTCGATTTTCTCTACCCCCAGGAGGAAAAATCCGACATCATCACCGATATGTAAGCCATGGCGATTACAGTCGAGTCCATCGTCAAAGAAGCAACCAGCAAAAATATGATCGTTAACACAACGGGTATCTGACATCGCACTACAGCGATCTAGTGATGCACGTTCACCACCAGTAAAATTGAAATGTGCAAAAATAAGAGCAAACAGAAGCTGGATCGATCCAAAACTTGTCGCATGATTGCCAGGAAGCTCATAGCGCTTCTTGAGTTCGGCGCGGTACTCTTCCATTTGTTCAAAGCCCTTTCTCATGCTACCCTCTGCCAGACGAGGAATCCAAAATACTAGGCAATCCTCGGTGGGATAATCTCTGAACCAATACAAGTCATGAATTTCCCGAAGATTGTCGTGGCAAGGCCCGGCGAGTTGGGCGCGCTTCTTAAGAGTAAAGCCCTGCTTGACTAGCCATGCAACTGGCCCCGTGTAGCCCATCAGAGTCGCTAGTTTGCGCCAAGGGGCGAGACGATCCGCAAACTGCGGGAACTTCTCTAACAGTTCACTATCAGAACACGCGTTTGAATATGCGCTCATCGTAATCTCTCCTTTGTGTCGGTTTTTTTAATCAAAAATGCCAATCTTCTGAAACCAGTGCGGTTTATAAATTGCTGTGGGCTGCCAATCTTCGCTGTCCCTAGCAATTCTGATTGCAATGTCATCAACCGTGCTTAAAAACATGAATTGTGCCTCTCCCTTACCTAGATATGTAGAGAATACTGCAACTCCGTTTTGATCGGATTTAACGCAACCAAATGGATCAAAACCGCATCCTGAGTTTCGAGACATTTCAAAACGCATGCCGATTAATGCAGTAAACTTTTTCTTTGACTTTGACTCAATAATGATTCGTCGCATCCCAGGTTTCTGATCAGAAGGGCATCCTTCGTAGAAGAAACCTTTTGCATGGCCACTTTCAATGTTATCTATGTAATATGCAAATAGAAACTGAAATTTTTTCAGCAACTCCGTGCCAAGAAAGGCAACGACGATAATTAAAATAATGACAATAACTGACAGAACTATGACAGCGATGGTCATGGTTATTCTCCTTTGTAAATGTTCTGTTTCCACAACCCCTATGGTTGTAGCATACCATTTTGGTAATGCCTAATCATATCACAATACTGTCGCATTGTCAAGTGAAAAAATATGAATAAATCATGACTAATACTCTACTGGTTGATTAGTCTGATATTTATTGTAAATTCCCGCCACTCAATTTTTCCAAAATCACCCCGTAAGCCCCGCTTTATTAAGTACTCCAATTATGAAGTGTCTTTGTATCAAGATTATAGAGTATTCGGTGGGACTTGAACCGAACTTAATTATAGTCTATCATAAAGGCAAACTGATAAGCATTAGTAATGAAATCAACTTATCCTAAAATTGTTTGTTGGAGATTAACTTCCGTATGTAATAGGAAGTGTCCTTTTTGTTTCCGTCCAGAAAGTAATAATTTGGACACAAAATCAGTCTTTAAAATTATAGACAAACTGGCTGCCAGTGGCGTTAAGGGCGTAGGCATTACTGGCGGGGAACCTCTTTCACGTCCAGATATTTCAAAAATATTTAAACATCTTAGCGATAAGAAGATTAAAATTTGTCTTGCTACAAACACTGATTATTACAAAAAAAATCGTAATATTATAAATAAGTATGTCAGCACTATTGGTATTCCGATTGAAGCGTCCAGTGGACAAAATCATGATAAAATAAGAGGTAAAGGCAATTTTAAACATGTTATTGAAACTCTCAATGATGTCTATAAGGAAAATAAAATAAAAATGTATTTTAGCACTGTTTTAACAAAATATAATATTAACGATTTAGAAAATATAGAGAACTTACTATTACCATACAAAAAGAAAATAATATATTGGAAAATTTATGAATTAATGCGTTATTATAAGGCAAATTTTCAATCAAAGACAGAATGCAACGGCCTCTCTAAAATAGTCAAACCCAAATTTGAAAAGTTGGGAAAAAAACTTGGGAAGAATAAGTTTTTTTACCTATCCTCTGATGATCGTAGTGGTGCTTCATTTTTGATTAACCCCGATGGGAGGGCAATTGTGCCGGTAGAATCCGATGGTAAAACAAAAGACATTGCCTTGGGTAATTTTTTAACTGACAATATTGGTGAAATTTTTGATAAATGGAATCATTATACGGATTTTAGTAAATACCAATGTCATAAATGTGCTTTGAAAAGTAGTTGTCTTAGGTAAATGACTTAGGATAACTTTGGGATATAATAATATCCTTGCGCTTCCAGTCCAGTACGGCCGATAAAACGCTTTTACGTAAATTAATGGCGAAATATTTGGAGCAAATTCCTGAAAGAATTTGGTGCGGTCATGTTGCTTGGATCTGCGGTCAAAGGGTTTTATTTGACGCTTACTATCCTAATTTTAACTGGTTTAATCAGCAGTGCGTACCCGAGTGAACTAAATCACCATACCATTAGTAATGGTGATTTTTATTTTTGACTTTTTATTTGTTTTTTGTTATATTGAAAATATCGCATAGGCAAGTTAAACAATTCATAACAGCGCCAGACAGTGGTTATCACCATTGGAGCTGCCGAAAGAAATCCGTTCAGAGCGGAGAGTAAAATCGGCCGGTCAGCCCGTAACAGCTGAAATTAAGTCAAACACCGAGATGGTACCGCCCGCGAGGGCTCCGGCAAGCCAAGTTGGTGTTTTTTATTTTTAAAGTAAATAGTAATCATAATTAATTATATGGAAGAAAAAAAGTGGGTTAATCCGATTCCGGAAAGAGAGCGGGAAATCCAAAAATTTTGGGCGGACAATAAAATTTTTGAGAAGTCTTTGGAACAAACCAGGGCCGGCGAGGCTTACAGTTTTTATGATGGCCCGCCGTTTGCTACGGGTACGCCACATTACGGCCATATGGTTGCCAGTCTGATGAAGGACGTGGTGCCGCGATTTTGGACGATGCGTGGCAGGTATGTGGAACGTCGCTGGGGTTGGGATTGCCATGGCCTGCCAATTGAAAATATCGTAGAGAAAGAATTGGGCTTTAAAAGCAAAAAAGATATTGAAGATTACGGCATCGGCAGATTCAACGAATATTGTCGCAGCAAGGTTTTGGTTTATGTCGAGGAATGGAAGAAAACCATCGCCCGTTTCGGTCGTTGGGCGGATATGGATAATTCTTATAAAACCATGGATCTGCCTTATATGGAATCAATTTGGTGGGTGTTTAAGGAATTATATGATAAGGGTTTGGTGTATGAGGGTTATAAATCCATGCATATTTGCCCTCGGTGCGAGACGACTTTGAGCCAGCAGGAGGTTAGTGAGGGTTATAAGGATATCAAAGACCTATCAGTAATCGCTAAGTTTAAATTAAAGGCTGGACAAAAAATTAGAAATTTTATTACCGATGATAATACTTATGTTTTGGCGTGGACGACTACGCCCTGGACTTTACCCGGTAATGTGGCGCTCGCAGTGGGGGAAGACGTGGATTATGTTTTATTTAAAAGATATGACAATAAAAATGACGTTGAAGAATCTTTTATATCTTCCAAACAATATTTTAAAACGTTAGGTAATATAAATGGAGAAATGGCATATTTTCGGGATGCCGGTAATGATCCGTATGTTCGTTATGGAAAAGAAGAGTTAATCAAAGAATTCGGAAGTCTAGAATTGATTGATAAAAAATATCAGCCATTATTTCCATATTATGAAAAAGTTGCTGATATTTACGGAGCACCAGACTCTCAAATTAACCCAGATAATAATAAGAGAAAAATTGGTAAGAGACTATTAAGTGGTAGTTATTCAGGTGCTCCTACGAATTGTTTTGATCGAGATGATTTAAAAGAATGGCATAAATGGGATAATGCTTATAAAATTGTGTCCGCGGATTTTGTTACGACAGAGGACGGTACGGGCGTAGTGCACATCGCTCCGGCTTATGGCGAAGAAGATATGCAACTGGGTAAGGAAGAGAATTTGCCTATGATTCAGAACGTCACGTTTAATGGAAATTTTAAGGACGAGGTTGTTGATTTTTCTGGCCTGAACGTCAAACCGGCGGAAGATACTAAGGCGACCGACAGGAAAGTCATTGAATATTTAGATAGGCATAATCTGCTTTTTGCCAGCGCCGAATACGAACATAGCTATCCGCACTGTTGGCGTTGCGACACTCCGCTTATCAATTATGCCACCAGCTCTTGGTTTGTTAAGGTAACAGACATTAAATCAAAAGCCTTAGAGACCGCTAAAGGCATTAATTGGTCGCCGGCGCATATTAAGGACGGACGGTTCGGCAAGTGGCTTTTGGGCGCGCGCGATTGGTCAATTTCCCGCCAGCGGTTCTGGGCCAGCGTTATTCCCTTGTGGCGTTGCGAGTGCGGTGAAATAAAAGTCATCGGCAGCGTGGCTGAGTTGGAAGAATTGAAAATAAATCGGAATAATTTTTTTGCCATCAGGCATGGCGAAGCGGAAAAGAATATCAAACACGTGTTTAGCAGCGGCCTGGGAGTTTATCCTTTGACAGCTAACGGCCGAGAGCAAATTAAAATCGCCATTGATAAATTAAAAGACAAAAAAATCAGTTTAATCGTTTCTTCTGAAGTGTTGCGCGCCAAGGAAACGGCTCAGCTTATTGCCGAAGCCACGGGCGCGGAATTGATTTTTGATGCCCGCCTGAACGAGCTTAACGCCGGCGAGCTGGAAGAACGATCTGATGTTGACGGTCGAGCCAAGGAGGCTATTGCCAAGTGGAAAACCGATTGGGACGCGGCTTATCCCGGAGGCGAGAGTGTCCGGCAGGTGACGGAAAGAACTCTGGCGTTATACCAGGAATTAAATGAAAAATACGAAGGCAAAAATATTTTGTTGGTCAGCCACGAGGATACGCTCAAGTCGCTTTTAGGTAAGCTTTACGGTTATGAGCCGAGCCAGACCTTTGGGGATTTGGTGGCCGAAAAGGGGCAAGTGCTGGAAATAAAACAGAAAATAACCGATCTGCATAAGCATTTTGTGGATCAATGGCAGATCGTCTGTCCTAAATGCGGCCGGAGAATGGACAGAATCCCCGATGTTCTGGATACTTGGTTTGACTCCGGTTCCATGCCTTACGCCCAACAGCATTATCCATTTGAGAATCAAGAGAAATTTCTAGCTGGTTTCCCGGCGCAATTCATTGCCGAAGGCGTGGATCAGACGCGCGCTTGGTTTTATTATTTGCATATCATTGCCGCAGCCGTCAGAGGCAGTGAAGCGTTTAAAAATGTCATCGTTAATGGCATTGTTTTGGCTGAAGATGGCAAGAAGATGTCCAAACGCCTGCAAAATTACACGGAACCGGAGATAATCATGGATAAGTACGGCGCTGACGCGTTGCGTTTTTATCTTTTAACCGCACCAGTCATGTCCGCGGAGAATTTGAATTTTTCTGACGAGGCCGTTAAGGAAGCGATGCAAAAAGTCACCATGTTATTGAATAATATCTTGAGTTTTTATAAATTGTACGAAACTCCCGGAATAGCGGCGTCCCAGTCAGCCAGGAGTAATAACATTTTAGACAAATGGCTGTTTGTGAAATTGAATTTGTTGATTTTGGAAGTGACCAAGAATATGGAAGCCTACGATCTGCCACGCGCCACCCGGCCTTTGGCTGAATTTATTGATGAGTTTTCCACTCGTTGGCTACAATCATCACGTGATCGCTTGAAGGGCGATGATGAAGCGGACAAGAATCAGGCTATCGCCACTTTCCATGTAGTCTTATTGGAATTGTCCAAGATTATGGCGCCCTTTACGCCTTTTGTCGCCGAGTATGTTTACAAGCAAATCGGCGGCGACAAGGAATCGGTTCATTTGGAGACCTGGCCGCAGATTGCTGAGGAGTTTTATGGCAGTAAAGAGGCAGCCGCCTTCAGCGATAAGCTGAAAGAACAAATGAGTTTGGCCGCTACCATAGAAGAGATGGGTTTGTCCGCCCGCGCCGAGGCTAAAATAAAAATCAGACAGCCGCTTAGCAAGGCTACGGTTTTCGGCTTGTCACTGGCTGAAGAGGAATACAAAGGGCAACTCATGGATTTGATTAAAAATAAATTGAATATCAAGAATCTGGAATTCGCCGGCGGGACTGAGATTAAATTGGAATTAGATACTGATCTGACTGATGAATTGAAAACTGAAGGCGCCTGGCGTGAGCTGGTCAGGACTATCAATACCTTGCGCAAGGATGCCGGCCTGACCATCAAAGAGCGGATTAAGCTGAGCTGGCAGAGTGAAGGGAGTATAGTTAAAAGAGTTTTTGCCGCCGGAGACTTAGCCGAAGAATTGAAAAAAGCCACTCTCGCTCAGGAATTAATTGAAGCTGACAGTGACGCTAAAGCGGTTAATATCAATGGCGAAAAGGTAAAAATAAAAATTGAAAAACTTTAGTCGGTAAATAATCTTTCTCTAAAAGAAGCGGTCGGTGACGGCCGCTTTTTGGTTAAACCGCGATTATTGACAAAATTTGTTAGATTTGTTATTATCATTTGATATCCTAATAGTTTAGGATTTCGCTTGGCCCGAGCGGCATAGCGCTAATAGGGCAAGAACTTTGACAAAGGAGAATTCGTCATGACAGAAAAAAATGTCGCGGACGAGACAACGGGACAGCGAAAGGCACTGGAGGTTGAGCGAGAATTGGCCCGCCTAAGGGTCATGGATCAAGAGGCTGATTTGAACCGTCGGATCAGGGAAGGAACCATTGATCCAAGGTTGGTTAAGAGGCCCTTGCAGGATTTAATCGAAGGGCGCTATGATGATCCCGACGCCGACAAACTGCCTTATGCCAATGAAAAAGTGAATTCAAATTTTACCTACTCGCGTGATTTTCGTCGGCGCTCCGTAAGGGAGCAGCTTAATTTTTGGCGCCAATTGGGCTTGACTAAGGATTTAGACGATTCCCACGTTTATGATCTTTGTGGAAACAGGCATCTTGAGGAGCGGCCGTTGCCCCAGAAGCTTGAACTTGATCTTGTGGTGCCGAAATTTTCCTGTCTGGGCGGTTACTACAAAGCGACAAGTGATTTATTTTGGTTGCTTCAGAAGTCGTTGCCTCTTGGAGGACGCACTGTTGATGAAGTCAAATACAACAGTTGCTTTCGTCCCACTACCAGGACTCGCGGTTTTTTGTGGCAAATGGATGAGTATCTGCCCGGTGGTTATCTGGTAATCCCAGTTAATTTTGGCTTGAGATGGCGCGGGGCCAGTATTCGCCATGCCCAGAGACGTTTTGAGGGAGGTTTTAATGGTGAAGCGAATGAATTCGGTTTGTGCCATTATATTATGGCCGCCGCTTTACTGACTCATCCTGATCTCATCAGTCAAATCGGCTGTCTGGGCATTGATTGCGCTGGCACCGAGTACTCGCCTGGCGAGAATCATAGTCGCCCTTGCGACGTGCCATTGGAAACACGTGTTGATTTTTACCTGTCTCTTTCCTTCGTTTGCCCCTCCGATTCACCGGAATCACAAGCTATTTTTTGTCCAAGGTTTAGGACTGCAGTATCGGAAAAGTTTGGTTCAGCCGTGGGTTTTGCCCCGGCATGCTGAAAAATTGAGTTTAGAACTTTAAGCATTCAAGCTTGGAAATTAGTTGTGTTGTTGCGACTAATTCCAAGCTTTTTTATTTAATTTTAGCTGTGAGCGCTTTACGCCTGTTTTCCGGCGAAGACAGCTGGCTGTGCCAAAACGGCCAGTGAATTAAGCATGGCCAGCCGGATTTTCCCGCTCCGAAAACGGGATGCAAATAAACAGCGCCAATATGAAAAATCACATCAAAGAATTACGCGCCAAGTTCGGCTTAACGCAGGAGGAGTTGGCGGAAATTGTCGGTGTCCGGCGGGAAACTATTCTTTTTTTGGAGCAGGGCAAGTATAATCCGTCATTGGAGCTGGCGCATAGAGTCGTTCAAACTTTAGAAACTAAGATTGACAAGCTGTTTGAGTTTGAAGATTGACCATTTGATTTTTTTGATGTTTTGATGTACTGTTTTTTTAGTGTTTTTTTTAGTACTTTAACAATTAAAAGCCAATCGAGGAGGAGGAAGCAAGCAATGCCGAATAACAGTCCCGAGATAACTATTGTTAATTATACTGACGGGAATTTTGATGAAGTCAAAGCTGTTTGGGAAGAATGTGGTTTATTCTATGGCGAATGCGATAAGCGCGAATCGCTCAGAAAAAAAATCCAACAGGATCCCGAATCCATTATGGTAGCCAAATCAGGGGGTAAGATTATCGGCACGGTGGTAATTATTTTTGATTATTATATTTCCTATGTTTATCGCTTGGGAGTACTGCCGCAGTATCGTTCACAGGGGATCGGCAAGCTTTTGGCGGACGAGGCTCTGAAAAGATTGAAGCGGAAAGGGGCTAATGGAGCTTGTTTTTTTGTGAATCCCGGTAATTCTTTGATGTTGAACGCCTGTCTTAAACATGGCGGCTTGAAGAATTATGGCCCGTTTATTTATTTAGCCAAACCCTTAGACGACTGAATAGGTTTTTAGATTTCCGTTAAAAGCGGGAGTTTTTGTTTTTTTGATTTGGTTGCTTCTTGACATAATCACGGTTATTTGATAAGGTATGATGATTATGTTGATTCTGGCGGGCTAGTACATTAAAACAGAGGGTAACGGATAGTTTCTTGCAACAGAAGGAGACAGATTATGGCTATGAGTGTCAGGAAGCTGGTTGATTTGGTTGGCTTGAGGATGGCTTACAAGATTGCCGAGAAGCGCTTTGTTTCAATTGAAAGTTTTTTAAATAATTTGACTTTTGCCGATTTGGAGAGATATTTGGAACATTTTTCCGGTAATTTTGGCGATTTTGATTTGTTTACCGACCCACTTAAACATCGGCTAATGGAAACAGCCAGTTCTTTTTCCGATTGGCACAGGCTTTACCAGCATATTTATTCTGGTCGGGATTGGGAACGGGTCATCCTAGACTCGCTGATTGAAAAGGCTGACACTTTGGAAGAGCTGCTAATTGTTTCTGGTATCATGCTGAGTTGCGCTAATCACATTATAAATGATAAAGAGGGCGATCCCGACCTATCGGCAGTTGATCCTTATGCGTCTATTAGAAGAGACATATTAGTGAAGATAGGGCAGAAGACCCAGGAGATTATGGACGCTACCGACTGCTCTGGCGGTTGTTTCAATGTTGATCGGCCCACTCTTCGTTTTATTTTTACAGCACTGTCTTGTATTTATGATAATGCCAGATTGGAATTGACGTTGTCCTCTCGGCCTGATCCGCAGTTTATCTTGATGCGCGACAAGGCTTTGGAAAATCTGCGGATTTTAACTGCATTCGAGCGGTCTGCCTGATCTGATCAAGGCTTGTTCAACTACGTTGCCTCTAACGGCAACGTTTTTTATTACGCTAGTTTTTGTTTTTTTGCTTTCAATTTGCTAAGATAAAGCCATGACTAAATATTGTAGAGTAATTATTATTCTAGTGTGCGTGGCGCTTATCGGTCTATACCTTAATCGCGCTTATGCTTATATTTACTCCAAATTTGAATTAATTCATCCGCCGGAAGAAAAAAATTATATGACTGAGGAAAAGGGGCAAAGGATGACTTATGTGGCTATAGGCGATTCGCTGACGGCTGGCGTAGGAGCTACTTCCGCCGCCGCTTCTTTGCCCGGAGCTTTGGCGCAGAAAATTTCTGTCGCTTTGGGGGTGCAAGTCATTGTCAATAATTTGGGCGTGCCCGGAGCCACTAGTTTTGATATTCTGACCGGTCAAGTTATTGACGCTGGGCAGATGCAACCCCAGATGATTACTTTGTTCATCGGCACTAATGACATGCATAATTTTGTACCGCGGGAAAAATTCAAAAGCAATCTGGAGGCCGTAGTCAGATCATTGCAACAAACCACTCAGGCGCAGATCTATCTGATTAATTTGCCTTACTTAGGCGCTCGGGATTTGGTGCTACCGCCTTACAACTGGTATTTTGAGTTAGAACTTAAGGAATATAATGCTGTTATTGCCGAAGTGGCGCGAGAGTCCGGAGTGAAACTGATTGATTTGCATACTATTTCGGTCAAGCCGTTTTCCGCCGATCAGGGTGCTGTTTCCGGTGTGTATTCCCAAGACAGGTTCCACCCTTCGGATAAGGGTTACGCCCTGTGGGCTGATTTGATTTATGATGTTATTCAATAATTACATCAATTACATCGCCGGCCAGACCGCTATCTTTTTAGCGCTTTTAGGCACGGCGGTTTTTATTTCCGCGCGTCGCCGAGTTACTCCCGGACTCTTGCCCAAGGAGATATCCAATGAGTTGCGCGGTTTGGCGATTTTAGGCGTGATTTTTTCTCACCTGACTTACGGTAAGTTTTACGGCACTGATTTTTTATTTCCTTTAGGGATTTGGGGCGGCGTGGCCGTTAATTTGTTTTTCTTTTTGTCCGGCTACGGCTTAGCCGCATCGGCTATTTATCATCCTAAAACGATCGGGCAGTTTTATAAAAAACGGTTGTTAAAAATTTATTTGCCACTATGGCTGTCTTTGATTTCATTTTTGGCTTTGGACGCTTGGTTACTTAATCGTTTTTATCCGTCCTCAGAAGTTATTTTTTCTTTTGTTGGGTTTTTTCCGACCGCCAATCTTTGGTTTTCACTCAATTCGCCCCTCTGGTTTTTGACACCGTTAATTTTTTACTATTTATTATTCCCTTTGATTTTCCGGCCCAAGCATCCTTGGTTTTCTGCAGTGGCGATTACGGCCGTCAGCTTCCTGGCTTTTTGGCCGGGCTGGCCGGTATCAGGGCAAGTTTTAAAATTCTATCAGACGCATTCGCTGGCCTTTCCTCTGGGCGTTTTATTTGCTTTACTTTTGGTTTCTCCTCAAGCGGTTTGTCGGTTATGCCTTCGTCGTGACCGGTGCCGGTCTCGAGCGGTGGCGGAAAAGATTAAGTTTTGGTTTAGTAAAATGAGCCAGAGAAAGTGGCCGGCTGAATTTTTAATGCGCCTTAGATTCCAGTCTGATTATTGGCGTTGGTTTTTGGTTATTATTTTGGCTATAGCTGCCATTTATACCGCTTATTATTCCGGCGTCGGTCAAGGAATTTGGCATGAGCAACTAATTGCTTTGTTTACTATGCTGTGTCTGGTGCTGGCCTTTATTCTTAAAAAGACAAAATTTGTCCTGTTAGAGCTTTTTGGTGTTTATTCTTTTGAAGTTTATCTATTGCATTGGCCGATTATCGGCCGTTACAGCAACTGGCTGGAATCCTGGCCGCCGGCGTTACTGGCTTTTATTTGGCTGACTGGCTTGCTGTTCTTGGGTTGGCTGTTCAGTTACTTAGTCAGGTTACGTTTAAATAAAATTCTTAATAAAAAATCCTCTTGTTAACTCAAGAGGATTTTAAAATCATGGCTTGTAATCCGACGCTATTCTGTTCTATCGTAAATAGTTTTCCTTTTCTTTTGGCCGACACCGGATAACCGTTGGTGTAAGTCGCGTTCCCATCGGGGTGTTTCTACTTGGCCGACTTGATCTGATGGCGGAGTGGCTTCATAAAACTCCTCGCCGTTTTTATCAGTGTAAATGTGGCGTCCTCTGTCGCAGTTTTCGGGATTTAGCATATTTTTGTCGTTATTTGTATGAATTATAACTCTTGAGCCGAAAAAATCAAGCAGTGGCAATTCTGAGTAAAAATTGTTATAATCAAGATAACAATTATGGATTATCCGTCGATTGACAACCGCCAGCGTAATTGGTGGAAAATGATATTGCTTGGTGTGGCTGTTTTGGTGGTTTTAGGTTTTTTTGCTTTGGTGGCGGTAGAGGTGGCATCACGGGAACAGAAAATGCGCGAGATATTAGATTTTGCCGGACAAGCTGAGAGTGGCCAGATTTTGGTTGGTAATCCGCTCTTAGAGCAATTATTGAACCAAATACCTAACGGTGTCACGACTCAATCAACCGTGACTGAAGCACTGTTTCTTAACATCGTCAGTTCTACTATAAACAACTCAACTGTAGCCGCGTCTACCAGTATTAGTTCTGCTACCATGAAAGATCCGGCTCGACAAAAAGCAGAGAAGACAGATCGTCCATACTTGGGTAATATTAATGCCCAATTAGTCATTGTGGAGTTCGCCGATTTCCAGTGCTCGGTTTGCCAAGAGGAGTTTTCTGTTATTCGCACCATTGCCAATAAGTATGAAAAGGATATTTTGTTTATTTTCCGTAATTACCCGGTCAAGGGTGATGACTCTATGGTTTTGGCGCAGGCCGGTTATTGCGCTCAAGAGCAGGACAAGTTCTGGCCGTTTCACGATCGTTTGTTCCTGCAACAAGGAAACTTCAATAATGAGGAAGAGTTTAATGCCATTATCAAATCCGCCGGTCTTAATCTGACGAAATTCAATAATTGCCTGAAGTCATTGAAATATCAGCCAAAGGTAACCGAGGATATTGCTGATGCTTTGGATTTGGGCGCTCGTGGCACCCCCACTTTTTATGTTAACGGCAAGAAGTTAGAGGGCGCTGTGCCCTTGGTTACCTGGGAAGAGTTGATTAAATTATATAAAGGAATCAAATGACTATGATAGAAGTAAGAATACACGGCCGTGGCGGCCAGGGCTCGGTAACTTTGGCGGAACTTTTGGCGGAAGCCGCCTTTTATTCCGGCCAAGAGGCGCAGGCCTTTCCCAGTTTTGGCGTGGAGCGGCGCGGGGCGCCGGTAATGGCTTTTGTGCGTCTGGATAATAAGCCGATTCGTTTGCGCAGTCAGGTTTACGCTCCTGATTATGCCATTGTCCAAGACGCTTCATTGCTTAACGATGAGAAACTGCTGGCTGACTTGAAGTCCGGAGCGGTAGTTTTGGTCAACACCAAAGAAGCGGAGTTGACGGCTAAATTGCCTCGCGGGATAAGAGTCAAATCGTTAGCCGCAACCGATATCGCCAAGGAAGTTTTAGGCCGGCCGATAATCAATACGATTATGCTTGGCGCCTTCGCCGGACTTATCGGCACCATTAAGATGACGGCGGTAGAGCAGGCGATCAAAAATCGTTTCAGCGGAGAGTTGGCGGACAAGAATATTCTCGCTGCCAAGAAGGGTTATGAAATAATCAGCAATAATTAGTATGAAGATAAAAATAACAGCCAAGCCCGGTACTACCAGTCAAGTCAAAACAGGCAATTGGCGAGAGAGCCATTATCCGGAGATTGATCACGAAAAGTGCATAGGTTGTTCGTTATGCGAACAAGTTTGTCCGGAAGGTATTTGTTTTAAAACGGGCGAGAAGAATAAAGCCGGCAAGTTCTTTTATGAAAAGGACTTGGATTGGTGCAAGGGTTGCGGTATTTGCGCCGAAGTCTGCCCGGTTAAAGCCATAACTATGAGGGAAGAAGAGAAATAATATGAAAAAAATATTGGAAGGATCGCGAGCGATCGCGGAAACAATCAGGAATATCGGCGTAGGTGTAGTTTCGGCTTATCCGATTACGCCTCAAACGCATATCGTTGAGGATTTGGCCAAGCTTAAGGCTGATGGCGAGGCGGATTACGAATACGTCCGGTCGGAAAGCGAATTTGCCGCTTTATCCATACTTGTCGGCGCTTCGGCTGCCGGCGCGCGTACTTACACCGCCACCTCTTCGCAGGGCTTATTACTGATGACCGAAGTGATATTCAATGTTGCCGGTATGCGTTTGCCTATTGTTATGACTGACGCCAATCGTGCGATTTCGGCGCCGATTAATATTTGGAATGATCAGCAAGATGCGGTTACGATGCGCGATGCCGGCTGGATCATGTTCTATGGCGAAGATATGCAAGAAACGGTGGATTTGCATGTGTTGGCTTACAAGGTGGCCGAACAAGCGCTTATTCCGGTTATGGTTAATTTGGACGGCTTTGTTCTAACCCACGTAGTTGAACCGGTGGAAGTTCCGGAAAGCAAACAGATCAAAAAGTATCTGCCGAATTTCAAGGCGTCAGAAAGATTAGATGTAAAGAATCCTTTAACTTTCGGCGCTTTCGCCACCCCGGCTCATTATATGGAAATTCGTCAGGAATTGCATGCTGACTTGGCGGTCAGTAAAAAGTTAATCGCCAAAGAGATGGTAGAGTTTACAAAGGTTTTTGGTCGCCGTCTTTCTTTGGTTGATTACTACGGCGATAAGAACGCCGATACTGTAGTGGTGACCATGGGTTCAGTCTTGGGGACGGTAAAAGAGGCGACGGATGAACTGAAAAAATCCGGCAAAAAAATTGGCGTGGTGAAAGTCAGTATCCTGCGGCCCTTCCCGACTGAAGAATTATCTAAATTGATCGGTAAAAAGAAAAATATTTTAGTAATTGATAAGTCAGTGTCCTTGGGCGAAGAGGGAATATTGGCTGGAGAGATCCGCCGCAACTTTTATGGTCGAAGCCAGGCCAAAATTGTCGGCGCAATCATGGGGTTGGGAGGCCGCGATATTACCAAGGAAATGATTAAGCAGACAGTTAAGTTGGCAGGGAAAACTAAGAGTCAAACAATTTTTGTCGGAAAATAATTCTATGAAAAAATACAAAGCGCCCCTATCTCATATCCTTAATCCCGGGCACTCGGCTTGCGCCGGTTGCGGTATGATTATTGCCGCTCGGTTAGTGACTGATACGGCCGGACCCAATACTATTTTGACCAACGCTACCGGTTGCAGTGAGGTAACCACGACGCAATATCCCATGACCGCTTTTAAGGTACCGTGGATTCATTCATTATTTGAGAATCCCTCTTGTCTGGCTTCCGGTATTTATCATGCTCTAAAGCATGAAGGAAAAGATCAGGAAGTGAACGTTATTGCCTTGGGTGGCGATGGTGCCACTTTTGATATCGGTTTGGGCCATATTTCCGGCATGTGGGAACGGGGTGATAATGTTTTGTACGTCTGCTACGACAATGAAGCGTATGAGAATACCGGTTACCAGACATCAGGGTCTACGCCGCTTGATGCTAATACTACCACTGCGCCGGCCGGCAAAAAATCATTCGGCAATCCTACCAGAAAGAAGGATATGGTAGCCATCGCTTTGGCGCATCATGTGCCTTATGTAGCTACGGCTACCGTCGGTTATCCGGCTGATTTAGTTGCCAAAGTTAAGAAAGCGCTAAGTGTTAAGGGACCAAAATATTTACAATTGTACGTACCGTGTGTTCCGGGTTGGGGTATAAATCCTAAGGATACGATTAATGTCGCCAAGTTAGCCGTGCAAACCGGCTATTATCCGATCGTGGAATATGTTGACGGCGAGCTGACTAACAAAATGAAGATTACGCGGAAAAAGCCGGTGGAAGAATTCTTGAAGTTGCAGAAGCGCTTTAAGCATTTGTTTAAGCCGGGCGCGGAAGCCGAACTTAAAAAACTGCAAGATATTTGCGAGGAGAATATCAAGAGATTCGGATTGATGTAGATTATGATATTTCCTGTTCGTTTCTGGCCGGGTAATTTATTTAGGCAAGTTAAATATAAGTTATAAAGAAAGGGGGTGATAATATGTTAGCATTAGTTTTACAAGTTGCGGGAGCGATGCCTGACGCGGCGCAACTGCAAGAATTGCAACGCCAGGCTATGGAGGCGGCTCAAGCCGGTCAAATTCCGGCCGGAGCCGGAGCCATGATGGGTGGCGGACTGGGCGCCATGATGGGCGCTATGGCTATTTTCGGCGTTGTCTTCGTAATCGTCGGCATTGTTTTGGCTGTTTTGAGTCTGATTAATATCTATCACTGGGGCATGGCCGATAAAGCCGCTTTTATTGCGGTTAATGAAGACAAAAAGAAATGGTTTTATATTTTGGTTTTAGTTCCGATTGTTTGCAGTTTAGTCGCCATTATTCCTATTCTTGGTTGGATTGTATCATTTATTGGAGGTATTTATTGGGTGGTAATGACACTGGTGTATTTTTTCGGCTTACGTACCAAGATTAAGTAAATGTAAGTTAAATTTTAAAAAATCGTCTAACTTTCTAGTTGGGCGATTTTTTATTTAAATTTAGATAAATAATCAGTTATCTGGCGGAGTGGATAAAACTATTGACAAAATTATATAAATTTGCTATAATTATATATTAATTCGGGAATCAGCCCGAGTTGAATTCGGCTGTAATGGCTGAAGGAGAACCTTACAATGAGTAAGAATTGGAAAAATCTGGCTTTAGCGACCGGCATGGCCTGGTTCATTATCATCGTTATGATTGTGGGAGCCTCGTGCTCCCGGGATCCGGAACAAGCAGATAATCAGCCGTCGCCGATCATTGATCCCATTAAGGAAGCGATTACTGTTGGTAACCATTCTTGGATTCCGTTTAATTGGGATTATGAGTACACTACTCAGGGAATCAGTGTTTCTGAAGCTAGTAGGATATTGAATGTTATCGATAATTTTGAATCGGCGAGACCCTGGCTGGAAATGACCGCTTGGAAACTAGAAGTGACTTATAAGAGTTATTTTCATTGTCAGTGTATTTACGGCGTTTGGGTTGATCACCGACTTAGGCCGGGGTATGTTGAGGAATATCAAGCCGGCGGTTATCCGACGGGGCGATATATCAAACAGGAGGAATGATGATTGTTTGGGCGGCAATTAGGAAGGACGGTAAGATATTTACCGCCTGCCGTCACGGCAGGATTATCCAGAAATACGGTCGTTTTGCGCCACCTGGATTTTTTATTGGCGCGGAGCAGGGATTTGTGACTGAAGGTGGGGAGTTTGTTAACCGTCAGGAGGCAGCGAGAATCGCCTTTGAGTGCGGCCAAATCAAACAACCTAAAAAAAGATTGTTTTCCGAAGATGTCATACCTTACTGCCCCGATTGTTAGCATTCATCGTGTTATTACTGTCTGACAATGTGAGTCAGGCGGTTTTATCCATAATCAAGCCGGAATAATCCGGCAACCCAAGGAGATGAGACATGACGAATCAGGCTTCAGGAATTATTCCTGCAATTGGTGGAGCGGAGGTTGTGGTTTGCGCACAATTTGTAGTTGATGGGACACTCAATAATGTTCCCATGACTGGCGAAGTAACTCCATTGGAGGAGTGCCCGGATAATCCATGCCGAATGTTGCTGGATGTTACCACCTTCACTCCAGTCGAATTGACTTTCCGGCCTTGGACGGTGTTGTTGGCCGATGGCAAGGGTAACTTGGTTGAAAAACGGTCCGGCAATTGGGCTAAAGGTGATCGGGAAGTTACCGTCAATTTCAATCGGATAGTGCCGGTTAGCTGGTCGGATAAGCACGGGTGCTTCACGAGTAAATCGCAAGATAACAATCTGCATCTGGTTGGAATTGACTCGCTTGGCCGGGTTCAAATCTGGCAGGCGGCCATCGTCAGTCAGTATGGCGAATTTTTTGCCACTTTACAGAAAATTGGTGAGCATCAGGCTGTCTGGAACGGCGCCGGCGTTTATTTCCCGACTGTGGATTGGCCGCAACTGAATGACTGGTTGGCCGCTCAGTTCGTTGGTTGGCAGCAAAACGAAGACGGCATCTTGCCCGAGGAAGCACTGATGCTGAATCCGCCCCCGCCCCCGCCCTCTATCAGTTGTGTTGAGGTGGGAGAGGTAGTAAGTGACCATTCCGTGGTCTTGTTCTGGAATTTGTCTCGCGGTTTTGGCGCCATTGCAATGCCGGACGGCGAGGTGGCTCGTGTCCATTGGACACAGGTGCCGCTACGCGAGGATGGACTGGCTTATCTGAAGCGTGGGGAGTGGGTGAAGTATAATGAATTGGTTTCCGCTCAGCAGATCCAGGATACTCATGGCGAGGACCGTAAAACCAGCTTCCAATGGGAAGCGCGTGTCGTAACATTGCTTATGGAGGAGCCGAAAGAAAATATCCTTTTCCGCTATAAGTTTGCTACTGAGGCGCACGCCTGAACCACTGAATCGCATCGTTAAACCGCACATTTACCCCGCCGGGACTCGCAAGAGTTTCCGGCGGTTTTTTTGTCCGCATTTGTCATTTTCGGCTCCATCTTGACTGCTCTGGCAGTTTGTGATATGCTTTTTGTTGACATATCCTAAAATATTTTATGCCTAAATCATTCCCTTCCAATCGCAAACAGATCAGTGTCCGTGGCGCTCGAGTCAATAACTTGAAAAACATCTCCGTGGACATTCCCAAAGACCAATTAGTGGTTATTACCGGTTTGTCGGGATCAGGCAAATCGTCATTGGCTTTTGATACTGTTTATGCCGAAGGGCAAAGACGTTATGCCGAGTCCTTATCTTCTTATGCTAAACAGTTTTTAGATTTAATGGATAAGCCCGATGTTGATTCGATTGAGGGGCTGTCGCCGACTATTGCCATTGATCAGAAATCTTCCTCTATTAATCCTCGTTCTACTGTCGGTACAGTAACGGAGATTTACGATTATTTGCGTTTGCTTTACGCCAAGGTCGGCGTGGTGCATTGCCATAAGTGCGGCGAACCCTTAACCCGTCAAACCCCTGGCCAGATTTTGGAACGTTTATCCAAATTGCCGGAAGGCAATCGCATTTCCCTATTGTCGCCAGTGGTAATCAATAAGAAAGGTAATCATACCAAAATTATTGATAACCTTCTGCGCGTCAATCATGAAATTTTTCGTATTGACGGCAGTTTTTACCAAGCGCATGAAATCTCCGGCGGTAAGCTGTCTTTAGACAAGGATTTATCGCATACTATTGAGGTACAACTTGATAATTTGCCTATCACTAAAGAGATTAAAGCCCAGGATGATAAGGATGTATCATTCCAGCGCCTGAACAAGGCCTTGCTTTTGGCTTTGGATTTAAGTAACGGCTTTGTAAATATTATCGTTTCTTCCGCTCAGGCCTCCGGTGAAAATCAAGAGATTCCTTTTAATCTTTATTATTTTTGCGCTAAATGCCAATTGAGCATTCCTGAGGTAGAACCAAGATCTTTTTCTTTTAATTCGCCTTTTGGCGCTTGTCCGTCTTGCCGCGGCTTGGGGGTTAAGTTGAATCCTGATCGCGATTTGATCATACCCAACAAGCGTTTGACTTTAGCCGAAGGCGCCATTAAGCCCTGGTCGCGTAATTTTGCCAGCCAGAATTCCAATATGAAATTATTGGAGGCGGTCGCTGAAGCCCACGATTTTTCTTTGAATGTGCCGGTGGCAGAGTTGCCGGAAAAAATTGTTGATTTGATTTTTGGAGGCGACGGCCGGGAATATTCCATTGACGGCAAACCATTATTGTTTGACGGTGTCTTGAAATTTTTGGATGATAAATATAATGACACTAAATCGGAATACCTGCAGAAAACGCTGGAAGATTATATGCGCGTATCTACTTGTCCCACTTGTCATGGCACCAGGCTTCGGCCGGAAAGCCTAGCTGTTAAAGTGGAAGGCAAGAATATTTCCCAGGTGACTAATTTATCTTTGACTGATTTGGAAGAATTTTTTTCTGGTTTCACTAAGAGATGGGAGGATAGGCGCGAAGGCAAGATAGCCAAGCAATTGATTCGCGAGGCGTTGAAAAAATTGTCATTCCTAAAAAACGTCGGTTTGGAATATTTGACTTTATCGCGCGCCGCCAATACCTTGGCCGGCGGTGAAGCTCAGCGTATTCGTCTGGCCGTGCAAATCGGTTCCGGTTTGGAATCAGTGACTTACGTGCTGGATGAGCCGTCTATCGGCTTGCATCCGCGCAATACGGAAAAGTTGATCAATACTTTAAAGACCTTGCGTGATAAAGGTAATTCGGTGATTGTCGTAGAACATGATGAACAGATTATGGAGGCTTCCGATTGGCTGATTGACATCGGCCCGGGCGCTGGCGCTTTAGGTGGGGAAGTGGTGGCCGAAGGCACGATTAGTCAAGTGAAGAAAAATAAAAAATCATTAACCGGGCAGTATTTGGCTGGTGTCAGGCGTATTGAAGCCAAGAGCCAGTTGCGCGAAGGCAATGGCAAGTTTATTGAAATCATCGGCGCCAAAGAATTTAATTTGAAGAATATTACCGCTAAGATACCGCTGGGTAAATTAGTGGTGATTACCGGCGTATCCGGCAGCGGCAAATCAACTTTAATGAATGAGATTCTGGCTAAAGCCTTATCTAACAGATTTTATCGCACCAAAGATTTACCAGGTCAGCATAAAGAAATCAAAGGATTGGAGAATCTGGATAAAGTGATTGACATTAATCAGTCGCCTATCGGCCGGACGCCACGTTCCAATCCCGCGACTTATACCGGCGTGTTCACTTATATTCGCGATTTATTTTCTGAATTGCCTGAAGCTAAGATGCGCGGATTTAAACAGGGCCACTTTTCTTTTAATGTTAAAGGCGGAGGTCGCTGTGAGACTTGCGGCGGGGATGGCATGGTTAAGATTGAAATGCAATTTTTACCTGATGTCTATGTGGAGTGTGAGGAATGCCACGGCCAGCGCTACAATCATGACGCCTTGGAAATTTATTATAAAGGTAAGAATATTGCCGATGTTTTAGCTATGTCAGTGACCGAGGCTAAGAAATTTTTCTCCGGCCATGATCAGATTATTGATAAACTTGATATCCTTGATCAAGTCGGTTTGGGTTACCTCAAGTTGGGGCAGCCTGCCACCACTTTGTCCGGTGGTGAAGCGCAACGTGTTAAGTTGGCGACGGAATTATCCCGCCGTCCGACCGGTAAGACCCTGTATATCCTGGATGAGCCGACCACGGGTTTGCATTTTGAGGATATTAAACGCTTATTGCATGTTTTGAATCGTTTGGCCGACAAGGATAATTCAGTGCTGATCATTGAACATAATCTTGAGGTGATAAAGTCAGCTGATTGGGTAATTGATTTGGGTCCGGAAGGCGGGGAAAAAGGCGGTTATGTGGTAGCTAGTGGCACACCTTATGAGGTGGCGAAAGTCAAGGAGAGTTATACCGGCCAATACTTGAAAAAAATATTGAAATAATTCGATTATAAATCAGTTTTTAGTTTTAGGAACTTCGGGAAGATGAGTTATGATTCCGTTTGGCACGGTTGTAAAAGAAGAGTCCACTGGAACCGTCCCCTTTGGGGCGGTTTTTGTAAAATAAAAAATCCTCGTGAGTTAATGATTCGCGAGGACGGAAAAAGTACTAAGGTAAAATAGTTGTGCCGGTTATTAATAATCAGCCGGGCAGTGGATAGGTATTCTGGGTGATTGTCGGGCTACCCGTTTTAACGTTAGCTGTCCGAAAAACGCTTTTTTCAATCAGTCTTAGTTCGTCAGGAGTAATACCCTGATTTTTCATTAAAATTCTGATTACCGGGATGTGGGCTCGAGCTACTGCGCAGTGGATGGCCGACATGCCGTTGGCATTGATTATTTCGGCATCGGCGTTGTCGTCAAGCAGTTGTTGAACAATTTTGGCATGGCCTTTGGAAGCGGCGAAAATCAAGGCGGTGGAATTATTGCGGTCTGTAAAATTAACATTGGCTTTGTGTCGCAGTAACAGTTCGGTTATTTTTTCGTAGCCAATCCAAGACGCGATCATCAGCGGTGACGTCCAGAAATCGTCAGTCGGTTGAAAGTTGGGGTCGGCGTTAAGCTGTAGCAATTCCTTGACGATTTCTAACCGCTCGTCTTCCTCGCTCCGCTTGGCGAAGTTGCTGGTCAACATTAAGCCGCAAGCAGCGGTAAGCGGGGTTAAGGCTTTAAGATCTGTTGTCGGATGTTCTTTGACACTGTAAGCGTTAAAATCAAGTCGGAGCGGATATTGGCGAGTGGAACAGTAATCCGCTAAGTGTTTTAGACTGTCCCTGCTAATGCCCCAAGCGCAAAGTTCTAATAATGCATAGCGAGTAGCCTTTTCGTGTTTATGTAAGTGGCCAGATTCCTGCCCATCAGCACTACCGTTTGTCTTATCAGTACTGTTAGTCATTTGTCACTCCTTCTTGGTTGGTTTTTTATTTTCGGATAATGTTATGGAATTACGATGTTTCTAACTTAAAACAATCTTCTATTTGGTTTTTTATCAAAATGTCAACGTTCTATCGTTAATAAATCATTATAGCAAAGTTTGGCCAGAATGTCAATATCTCTGATTGGTAAAGATGGCTGTTGAAAAAGGCCTTAGTTTATGGTAATCTTTAAATATCTAAATTAAAGCGTTTTTTATGGCTTCATACAAAGAATTCGTCGTTTCAGGCGGAGAAAAAAAATGGCAAGACAAGTGGTTGAACACCAAAATTGATCAAGCCGAAGACTTCAGCGTCAAGCCTAAAAAGTATGTTTTGGATATGTTTCCTTATCCGTCGGGAGCCGGACTCCATGTCGGTCATCCCGAGGGGTACACGGCAACTGACATTTATTCCCGTTACTTGCGTTTAAGGGGTTTTAATGTTTTACATCCTATGGGTTGGGATGCTTTCGGTTTGCCGGCGGAAAATTACGCCATAAAGACGGGTACTCATCCGCGCATTACTACTGAAGCCAACGTAACTACTTTTAGGCGTCAGATTCGGAGTTTGGGTTTTTCTTATGATTGGGACAGGGAAGTGGATACGACTGATCCTAAATATTATAAATGGACACAGTGGATATTTTTGCAATTATTTAAAAAGGGTTTGGCTTATGAGGCTACGGTGCCGATTAATTTTTGTCCGTCCTGCAAGACCGGCTTGGCCAATGAAGAAGTTAAAGACGGCAAATGTGACCGTTGCGGCACAACAGTGGAGAAAAAAGATTTACGTCAATGGATGTTGAAGATTACCGCCTACGCCGATAGATTATTGGAAGGGATTAATGAATTGGATTGGCCGGAGTCAATCAAAGCCTTGCAGAGAAATTGGATTGGCCGAAGCGAGGGTGCGGAAGTTGATTTTAAAATTAGTAATAGTGAAGAACAAATTAGAGTTTATACTACGCGTCCCGATACTTTATTTGGTGCTACCTATATGGTTTTAGCGCCAGAGCATAAATTAGTTCAAGAGTTGAAAGACAAAATTAGTAATTTCTCTGAGGTTGAAGATTATATTAAGGAAGCGAAAAATAAATCAGATTTGGAAAGAACAGAATTAAATAAAAACAAAACTGGTGTGGAATTAAGGGGGGTGAAGGCGGTTAATCCAGTCAATAACACTGAAATTCCGATTTGGATTTCTGATTATGTTTTGGCGACCTATGGCACCGGTGCGATCATGGCTGTGCCGGCGCACGATGAACGTGACTTTGAGTTTGCTAAAAAGTTTGATTTGCCGATTATTGAAGTGATTGTCCCGGAAAGAGTTGACAAAAGGAATCCACCGGTAGACGGCAAGGAAAAGATAGAACGAAAAAATGTCCAAGTCGTTGTTCGCAATCCCAAGACAGGCAAAATCCTTTGCCTTCACTCAAAAAAATATAATTGGGTTACTTTTCCCATGGGAGGGATCGGTGAAAATGAAGGGTTGCTTGAAGCCGCTAAGCGGGAAGTGCTGGAGGAAACCGGTTATAAGCATTTGACCAACGGTAAGGTCTTGGGCGGGCAGGTGCGCGCTGAGTATTTTGCTAATCATAAAAATGTTAATCGTGTTTCTTTCACTAATTTGGTGCAGTTTGATTTGGTTGATGACAAACAAGATGAGATAGCGGAAGAAGAAAAAGAAGCGCAGAATGAAATCTTATGGTTGGAACCGGAAAAACTGACTAATGAATTCATGGTGCATGCGGAAATGGATATTTGGCAGGAACGTATCAGAAAAGGCGATATGGCCTATACCGATGTTGACAACGGTATCATGATTAATTCCGGATTTCTTAATGGCTTAGTGCCGGCAGAAGCTATTGGTAAGATGGCTGATTGGTTGGAAAAACAGGGTGTTGGTAAAAAAGCGGTTAATTATAAATTACGCGATTGGGTGTTCTCGCGTCAGCGTTATTGGGGTGAGCCGATTCCTTTAGTGCACTGCGGGAAATGCGGAATTGTACCTATGGCTGAGAAAGATCTACCTTTGGTTTTGCCGGAAGTGGAGAAATACGAGCCGACGGGAACTGGTGAGTCGCCACTGGCAACTATTGATGAATGGGTGAATACGATTTGCCCGAAATGCGGCGGTCCGGCTAAACGCGAAACCAATACAATGCCACAATGGGCTGGTTCATCTTGGTATTGGCTCAGGTACATTGATCCGCATAATAATAAAGTTTTTGCCGACCAGAAGAAATTAAAATATTGGTTGCCAGTCGATCTATATTTGGGCGGAGCCGAGCATGCGGTTTTGCATTTGCTTTATGCCAGATTTTGGAATATGGCTTTATTTGATATTGGCGTGATGCCTTTTGAAGAGCCATTTACCAAACTAATTAATCAAGGTTTGATTTTGGGCGAGGACGGTGAGAAAATGTCTAAATCCCGAGGCAATGTGGTTAACCCCGATGACATCTTAAAAGAATATGGCGCTGATACCTTCCGTCTGTATGAAATGTTCATAGGTCCTTTGGAAGATACGAAGCCCTGGAGCACTAAGAATATTCTAGGCGTACATCGGTTTTTAAATAAAGTGTGGGATATCGGTCAGCAAACTTTAGGTAGGGAAGAAAATAGCGAGGTAGAGATTTTGCTTAATAAAACCATTAAGAAAGTCGGCGATGATATTGAGGTGATGAGTTATAATACCGCCATCTCGTCCATGATGGTGCTAATAAATAAGGTTCAAGAAGTAAAAACTGCCAGTCAGGAACAGTGGGAGAAATTTCTAATTATTCTTTCTCCTTTTGCACCGCACTTGACGGAGGAATTGTGGGAAAAACTTGGCCATACAGCTAGTATTTTTAAAGAGTCGTGGCCGCAGTATGATCCGGCCAAAGTTATTGACACCGAAAAGGAAATCCCAGTTCAGGTTAATGGTAAGGTTAGAGCCAAATTGGTTTTGCCGACAAATGTAACAGAAGAGACGGCCAAAGCCGCGGCCTTAGCCGATGATAATGTAAAGAAATATTTGACCGGCGAGCCGAAGAAAGTAATCTTCGTTAAAGGTAGAATGATCAGTATCGTGGTTTAAATTTTAAATAAATTATAAAAGACGAGGTTTTGATGCCTCGTCTTTTTAATTTAAAAAGTTACGATTTCAACCGTATCGCCTGATTTCAGTTTAACTTTTTCAAAGTCAGCTGAATCTACGACTTGGCCATGGAAAACAACTGTAATATCTTCTGGCTGGTTGTTCTCCCTAGCTAACAATTCTTTGATTGTTATTTCGCTAAAGACTATCCGTTTATATCCCTGGCGCGGAATAATAGTTACTGAATGAGTTTCAAAGAGTTGCTTGACCAGTTCAAATAATTCAGTTACGGCTTGGCAAGCTTCCTCTCGGATAAATTCCTGTTTTCGGGATAGCGTACCGATTCCAGTGATCAATTTGGAAAACTTAAGAGCCATTTCGTCCTTGGTTTTATCCGGATGGACTAATTGTTGCCACTTTCGATAGCCGGCAGTAAGTTCTTCAGGTAGAGGATTCTTTTTGCCGCAGAGTATCAGCGACAAGACACCGCGCGCGTAAGGGTCATAATCAGCGAGTTGACGAAAATCAATAGAGTTAGAAAGATAGATCTTTTCTAAGCGGTCAAGTGGTTCTAGAGTTGAAAAGTCTTCTTCCCTCGCGATTAACTCAACTGGTTTGCTGGGTTTTGTATTAGTTATGTTTGGCTTACCAGCTTGAGGTTTAGGAATATTATCAGCCTGAGTTTCTTTCTTAAACCTCTGCTCAAAGAAAAATTCTATTTCCAAACTTTCAAATATTTTACTGTTGGCTTGGGCTAGTTTATTGACTCCATTAGTAATTGTCTTTTTTAATTCAGGATGTTTTTTTATACAAGCCATTAAAATGTTGCCAAATATGTTTAACCGCTCATCCTTAACTCGTTGCGGAGTCTTGAATGGTTTGAGTGATTTTTTTGCCTCTTTGCTGTCAGTAATGGCATAGAGCGGTATTTTATCATCTATAATATGACAGAGAGCAGTAAAAAGTTGGCCTAAAGCCTCAACCTCTTTGTTGTTTTTCTGAGAAGTTGATAAACCCTCAAAAATATCGAAACCACTTTTTACCAAATGATCAATATTGGTAGCAATTGATTCTGGGTTAGAGATATGTCCAGGATACTGTGGCTTAAAAATCTGTTTGGTGATTTTAGCATCTGGCTGAGTCGGACCGGTCAAAAGCAATTGTCCGGATTGGTGTTCCAATTGTAATTGCAATCTTCCTGTTTCTTCATTGTGGCCGATAAGCGTAACGGTTTTTCCGGTTATGACTTGAGCAATTTTTATTAATCCGGCCGGCTGGGTTGTCTGATCGATTTTTTGCGCTAAAAGCTTGTCAAAATCAAACAAGACAATAACTAGCTTTTCTCGAATATTGGGATATTCCCTTAAACACAATTCAAATAATAGCGATTCCAGAATTTTAATAATTATTTGTTGTCCGTGTATTTCTGATTGGGTAATCAAGAAAAAATTATTACGCAGGCGTCGGAATAAGTCTAGAGCTTGTTGCTGGTTTTCTTGATGCAATGACCAATTGATGTTTTCTAGTAGATATGAAACATAGCCATCTCGAGTCAGGCGAGAAAATTTACTCGCTAAACTAGTTTGCTTTTTTTTGACACGAGCAATATTAATACTTTCAATTGTCATTTCGAAAAAGTTTTTTTGCGCTTTACACAATAATTCTTGATTATTAAATCTAGCCTCATCTTCGTCGTTAATTGTTCGTAAGGGGTCAGTCCGATTATTATTAGCGATCGGATTTTTCCCAATGAATAAGCCGTCTCCGCGGTTGTTCATTACGTAATCCTCCGTTTTTTTGTAAAGAACTAATCATTTGACCCTATCATTTTTCATTATTTTTGTCAAATAATTATTATCAATAAAAAGAGTACTCATTTTGAGCGCTATTAAAGTTGATGGTAGTAGTTGTTACAGATTAAATCCTATCGAATGTAACAGATTTTTATCGGCGGATGGTAATTTTTTTTAAATTCTTACTTAGTTAAATTTTCGTACGGCTTTGTTTTTTTGTACCAATTGTCGGCATTTTTAACTGTCGGCATTTTTGACGTTCTTCAATCTTTTTTGTTTTTCTGATTCGAGGAGTATAGATCTTAAAAAATAAAGAATGAATTCTAATTAAAATCATCGCCACCATTGGTTGTCATTTTTTTCAGATTTAGTGATCCCAACTTACAAAACCTGATAGTTTGATTATTTAGAATATAACGGAAAACCGCTTTTCTTCTAAAAAAGGCGGTTTTTTAAAAATAAGTTTTGATTATTAATAAGATTAAACAATATTTGGAGTAATTATTGTTTTTATGTTATAATAATAATAATTAAGAGTTAATAAAGTTGTCTTATTTCAATGAAATTGTTTGTTGGAAAGTTGTTAGATTTTTTTTCTTTCATAATCGCCGTGATTGTAATGTTTTTTTTGTGTTATTTTTTGGGTTATTGGGGGTTATTCTTGTCGTTATTGGGGGTATTTAATTTTTTTGTTTTTTACTTGCGTAAAACCGATAAGATTTTTCCGGTATTAGACGATTTTTTTATCCGCAAATGTCTTAAAGCCAAGGATAAACTTAATCTAAAAAGCAGTAATCATTTAGCCAAAGCTTCTTTTAGATTTTGGCATTTTTTATTTTTGCTTTTAACCAGCACTGATAGGGGATTTAATAGTCTAGTCGACGCCGGTCAGCCGTTGGGTATCAAATTTCCTCTCAAGAGGACCAAAAAACATCAAGTGGTCGCCGAGTTATATTTGCAAGAGTATTACTTAATTCATCAGCAGAAAAAACAAAAAGCTTTTTATCAATCTTTTGTCGGTTCTTTTTTTGTTTTCGTTATTTCTATCGGGTCAGGGCTATTCGTTTCTTTACTTCTACCGTTTATTTTCTCCACTTCCGCCGCTACTTATACTTTTATTCAAACTGATTGGTCGGGAGGAGCCGATACTAACGCCACTTCTAGCCACAGTAACGATAGAACCGGTTGGAATAAATTTTATAGTAAAGATGAATACATTTATGCCGGTACCAGTCTAAGCTTGGTTCAGCAGATGACTACCTCCACTGATGATAGCGACTCTGATTTTTCAACCGGAACTTTTGATAGCACGCAGACTAATGGTAGCGGTTCATCAGCCGATCTTTCTTTGGCTACTCAATTTTTACCAACAGATTGGTCAACAAAATTAAAGAGTCATTTATCTTCTCCAACCATAACTCAACCTTTAGATGTTTTTGTGTCTGGTATATATGCTTATGTGGCCGATGCTGCGAGCGGACTTAGGGTTGTTAATATATCAGATCCAACTAATCCAACTATTGTCGGAACTTACAATAGTCCGGGAGCAGCTTATGGGGTGATTGTAATCGGTTCTACTGCCTATGTTGCAGATGGGGGAAGTGGGTTAGCTATTGTAGATATTACTAATCCTGCCAGCCCTAGCTTGATTGGAGCATATACGACTGGGTTTTATAATGCTTATAAGGTTGCCATCTCAGGTAGTTATGCTTATGTGGCTGATGGCGATAATGGACTGAAAATAATTGATATTTCTAATCCAGCTTCCCCGTCTTTGGTGGGGACTTACAATACTCCAGGGAGAGCTTACGACGTTGTTGTTTCTGGAAGCTATGCTTATGTGGCTGATAATAATGGTGGTTTACAAATAATTGATATCTCCAGTTCCACCAACCCAACATTAACTAAAGCGGTCACAACTTCACTAAACAAGGCTCGTGGCGTGTACCTTTCTGGCAGCTACGCCTATGTAGCTGATGACGACAATGGTTTAAAGGTGGTAAATATTACTGTTTTGGCCAGTGCTTCGGTGGTTGGTATCTATAATACTCCAAACCAGTCTTTTGGTGTAATGCTATCTGGAAATTATGCTTATGTGGCTGATAATACTGCTGGATTACAGATAATTGATGTTTCTTCTTCTACGGCCCCAACTTTAGCCAGCAATGCCAATATTAATTATGGTGGTGAAGCCCAGAGAGTTTTTGTCTCTGGTAATTATGCTTATGTAGCAGAACGTAATTCGGGATTTACAATTTATGATATTAGCAGTACTCCCTATGTTCCAGTCAGTCAAACAGGAGTATATAATAGTAGCGGCAACGCTAGAGGGGTTTATGTATCTGGTGATTATGCTTATGTAGCTGATGATGGATCTGGATTGCAAATTGTTGATATTTCTAATTCGGCATCCCCAAGCTTAGTCGGCACTCTTGGTTCTATTGGAAATGGTTATGGCGTTTATGCTTCTGGCACTTATGCCTATCTTGCTGCTTATGGTTCTGGTTTGCAGATTATCAATGTTTCTAATCCAGCTAGTCCTGTCGTCGCCGGTAACTACGACACTACCGGAAATTCTTGGGCAGTAGATGTAAATGGTAACTATGCCTATGTGGCCGATAATACTGCCGGTTTACAGATAATTGATGTCTCTAATGTTGCTAGTCCGTCACTGACCGCTACTTATGTTCACACTGCTGGCAAGGCTGTTTATGACGTTAAAATTTCTGGTTCCTACGCTTATATAGCTTATAATGACTTAGGCTTGGTGATTATTGATATTAGTAATCCAGCCTCTCCAGCTTATAAGGGAATTTATAATACTTCCGGCGCAGCTCGTGGAATTTCAATAGTTGGTAATTATGCTTACGTGGCTGATAGCGCGTCTGGCTTACAGATAATTGACATCTCTAGTTCCACCAACCCGATCCTTATAGGGACTTTCAATACTTTTGGTTCATCTGCCAGAGTTGATATCTCTGGCAATTATGCTTACGTGGCTGATACAAATGGTGGTTTACAAATTATAGATGTAGAAGATCCTGCTAATCCACGCTTAGTCAACTCTTATTTCTCAGTTACTAACATTGAAGATGTTAAAGTTGTAGGAAATAATGTATATCTTGCTTCAGTAGCTACGGGTTTAGAAATTCTTAATGTTTCTGGTTATGTCTCCTCGGGTACTTTTGAGTCTAGTATTATTGATACTACTTTTAATAAAGAATTTACTAATATTTATTTTGATTCTGCTGTTCCTGGTAGCACATCCTTATCAGTAAAGGCAAGGTCATCAGCTAATTCCGATATGTCCGGAGCAACTGACTGGGTTAGTTGTAACGCCTTAACCAGTAATCATGATCCATCCTCTAATAATTGCATTACCGACGGTGAGCGTTATTTGCAGTATTATCTTTCTTTTGCTTCATCAGATCCGGATGTTTCGCCGGTTGTAGAGTCGGTAGCCGTGGCCTATTCCTCTTATCCCACTAGTCAGACTTTGGTTTCTTCCCCCTTTAACACGGAAGATGTCAGCGTGATCCTGGGCGATTTATCTTGGACTGAGGATTTGCCCACCGGTACTAATGTTAAATTTCAGCTTCGCACTGCCTCTAGTTCCGATGGCGTCTGGACTGATTGGTTGGGGCCGACCGGAACTTCCACTTATTATTCCTCGGCCGACGGCGATAATGAAATTAACTCTTTGCATAATGATCGCAGTGACGATCAATGGATTCAATATAAAGTTTATCTCACTTCTGCCGGCGATGAGACGCCGACTCTAAGTGATTTTAATTTAGTTTATGTGGTTAATGCGGCACCGGAATTTGAGAACGATCCCACTGTCTCACAGCGAGAAAGCGACGGATTAGTGGGAATAGCTTATTCAGTAAAAGATCGCGATACTGCTTCTACTGGGGTAGCTTGTCCCAATTGCGTGGTGCCGTCTTTTGAATATTCTATTGATGGCGGGGCGAATTGGAATCCGATTACAGCTGGATTATCGGCTGGCGCCACTTCTTCCCTAACTGTTGCCTCTTCAACTTATACAACCTCAACAGTCACCTGGAATGCCAAGGAACAAATTGATGGCACTTATTCCGAGGAATTCAGAGTTAGAGTTACTATTAGCGATTTGGAAGGAGCCAATAGCACTGCTACGGGAATTTCTGAAATTTTTACTTTGGATGTTAAAGATCCGACACTGGGTGATCCGTCAATTATAGTTGATGCTTCCCAGTCTCCAGCCGTTTTGACTTTGAACGCTTCTGATGATACTTTATCCGGGTTGCAGATGTGTATTAGTTTGGACAACTCTCTAACCAACTGCAAGGATTATGCTACCAGCGACACTATAGATGGGTTAAGTTCTCCGGATACGGTTTATGTAAAGTTCCGAGATAAATTTGGCAATGTTTCTTCCGATAACGCAGTAACTCCGGAGAAGCCGATTAATATGATTATTCGCGATGTGTCCAATTTGGACACGAGTGAATATCAGGAATTCATCGTTTGGAAAGCAGTTTCTCTGCCTTTCCATGATTATAAAATCTATTATTCGACTGACGGAGAAAATTATTCTTTACTACCCCTCATTGAGGATCGAGCCATTAACTATTACTTTCATAAAAACTTGAGCGTTGGTGCTACTTATTACTATAAGGTGGCAACGGCTGATGGCGATGGTAATGTTTCCGCTTTTTCTAGTGTTATATCCGATGAGCCTAACGGCCAAGGTGGAACAGATACTACTCCCCCGACAATTTCTAATGTGGCCACTTCTACTGTCAGCACACAATCAGTAGTTATCACTTGGGATACGGACGAACTATCTAAGTCTTATGTTGATTATTCAACAAGCCCATTAGATCTAAATACTACTGTCGGCTCGGTTAGTATGGTGGATAATGCCACCGGTATCGGCGCGCATCAAGTAGTATTAAGCGGGCTTAGTCCCGGTACTCACTATTATTTTAGGGTTCGTTCCACTGATATCGGCGACATTGAAGCAATTGACGATAATGATGGCGGCAATTATGATTTTACCACTTTGTCTGGTCCGGCTATCTCTGATGTGGCAGTGAGCCAAGTCAGTAATTCCGGAGCGACTATTGTTTGGACCACTAATGACACCGCCGATTCCTATGTTTATTATTCCACTTCTTCCGATTTGACCAACTCCAGTTACTCTGGTTCAGCCACAGCCGTTACCAATCATGAAGTTGTTGTTACTGGTCTTTCAGCCGGCACTACTTATTATTATTATGTTAAATCCGGTGTTGGTGTAGCTAATAATGCAGGGGATTATTATTCGTTTATTACCACTAATGACGGCGTACCCCCGGTTATCAGTAATATTACAGAATCGATTATTACCGACGTGGCTGTTTTAATTAATTGGAGCACTAATGAGTTATCCGATTCGGCGGTTTATTTTGGCACCTCCACCGGTTCTTACTCTTCTTCCAGCGCCGATACCGCGCAAACTACAAATCATGCCGTGGCATTGTTTGGCTTGACCACTAGTACCGAATATTTTTATATCGTGGTATCGGTTGATGCTAGCGGTAATATTTCTACCAGCACCACCGAATATGATTTTACTACTTTAGAAACTTTATCCGAGGAATCTATCGTGATTACTCGCGAAGAGCTAGCTCGTTTGGAAGGAGCTGCCGAAGCTGCTGAGTGTCCAGTTTGCCCGACCTGCGGTGGAGGCGGTGGTTCTTCAAACGATACCACAAAACCCATTATAACTGACGTTTCCGCCATTAAAGAGACGGAGGGAAAAATAAAAGTTACTTGGAAAACTAATGAAAATAGCAACAGTTTTGTGGAATATAGCGTGGATGAATCTTTTAATTTAATCGCCGGGCAATTTGATGCTGTTTCCAATCATACGGTCAGTATTAATAATTTACAGTCAGGCAGTATTTATAATTATCGGGTGGTTAGTCAGGATCAATACGGTAATTTGTCGCGGTCAGACAACAAAACATTTGCTTTAGATAGTGGCTTGAATGAAATCAGTTCTTTGGCGCAAACCATCGGGGGAGATAGTAACCAACTGTTAATGTCGGTCGTCAATAAAGCCGGAGAAATCATCAGTCAGTTGGCTTTAAATGTTTCTATTGGGGCACTGGAAGACGCATTGAGTGCGCAATACAATTTAATCAGGCAATTATCTAATGCCATCCCGGCACCATTATTGTCCGGCGAACCGAAAGTTTTGGTTACTGCTAATACCGCCACTATCACTTGGCGAACCGACAAGGAATCAAACTCCCTCGTAGCGATTTCTCCGGCAGATAGTTATGATAGCACCAAAAAAGACGATGCCTATTTGCAGGTGATCGGCAAATCCAATGAATTGACTCAACTCCATATAATTACGATTTCCGATCTGGAACCGGAAACTATCTACTATTATCAGGTTAGGAGTCGTACTCAATTGGGCTCAGACAGCCGTTCGGAAAATTTTAGCTTTAAGACTTTAAGGAAGGAATTGGAAATAAACACTTATGCTGTGGAAAATATCAGTACGGAGAGAGCTATTTTCCGCTGGGTTACTAATATTGAGACCGATTCCCAAGTTAAATATGTGCCGTATCGCGGAGGTAAGCTAGCGGTTGAAGAAATGAAAACCGTAAAAAGTAAAGCCTTTTCCACAATTCACGAGATAACTGTAAGTGATTTTGAATCAGGTGTGGTTTATGAAATTGAATTATCCGGCAAAGATCCGGCCGGCCAGATAATCAGCAAGAAAATTGAGACATTTTCTACCGGCCAAGACGATCTACCGCCGGTAATCTATCAAGTGCAAACTGACTCTGCTTTGTCGGTGGGCAAGGAATCAAATGTGCAGACAATTATTTCTTGGCTGACTAACGAATTATCAACTGGTAAAGTCTATTATCAAAAAGGCGTTGGTCCGGTTGATGAACAGGCTTGGGAGGAAACGGCTTTAGACAGTAATTATACTAAAAAACATATCGCCGTAATCACCAAATTCGAGTCCGGAATGATTTATCGTTTTAAAATAGTAAGCGCTGATTCGGGCGGCAATGAAGCTACTTCTAATGTTTTTACTGTTTTAACGCCCAAACAAAAAGAGTCGGTATTCCAGGTGATTATGAATAATGCCGAAGATATTTTCGGTTGGACTAAGCAGTTAGGAATTTAATTTATGTCTAAGCCGATAATTAAGACTAAAGACCTAAATGTTACTTATTTCCTGGGTAAAAGCAACCAGGTTAATGCTTTAATTGGCATTAACTTGGAAATTTATCCGGGCGAGTTCATAATTTTTTTCGGGCCATCCGGTTGTGGTAAATCCACGTTGCTTTATTCCATTGCCGGTTTGGAAAAAAATATTACCGGTGATGTCTTTATTGCCGATAAAAATTTATCTCAGCTTAGGGAGAAAGAGATTGATAAGCATCGGCAAAAGGTCATCGGTATGATTTTCCAGGCTTATTATTTAATTCCTTCTTTGAGTGTAGTCAATAATATAGTTTTACCGCAGCTGCCTTTAGGCATCAACATTAAAGACCGGGAAACAAAAGCGTTGGAATTAATGAAATATTTCGGCGTTGAGGTTCAAGCCCGGAAATTGCCTAATGAGTTATCTGGTGGTCAGCAACAACGGGTAGCAATTTGTCGCGCCCTGATTAATGATCCGGAAATAATCTTAGCTGATGAACCGACCGGTAATTTGGATTCCAAGTCGGTTCAAGATGTAATGAAGTTGCTGGTCAAACTTAATGAGGAAAAAAAGAAGACTATTATTTTAGTCACCCATAACCCGGCAACTTTGGACTACGCCCATCGGGTTTTTTATATGCGAGATGGCAAATTGACTGACATCAAGAATAACCGCGAGGTTGGTACGATTCTGGATCAGGATAAATTTGTTGCCCCCGGTACTCCGGCTGAGAATCTGGAAAAACTGACGAAAACTCAAGCAGATTTGGCACTATTGGGGGGAGATAGCTTACTACTGGATATTAAGGCCAAAGCGATAGTCGCCGAAGCTCTTTCCGGACTTTCAACCGAAGAGATAGGGGAGATTGAATACAAAGTTAAGGGCTTATTGGTCAAAGGAGTTAGACAGAGCGGGAAGTTGAAATCATTTTTACAGGAAAGGGTTAACCCTTTTGGTCCGGCTTGGTCCAAAAAAAGGTCAGTGATTTTAGCCGATAAGATTTCTGCTATTGTTAAGGAAATCAGGAGCTTATCTTTAGTTGAGCGGGAAGCTAAAGGGTTAGTGGAGAGTAATATACATGGCTTATCCCAAGCCAAGGAATTAAGGAAGTATTTATTTGATTATTTTGATTTCACCGCTTCCGGAATCAATTCACTCAAGAGAATTGATGATTTATTAAAGGATTTTATTTTGGATAAGATAGACGAAACTGAATTAGCTAGGCTTTTGGATGAGTCGGTGGCGACCGGGGGAGCCGGTTTAAATCGTCGATTAGTCAGAAAAATAATCAAGCATTTGAGACTTTTAAAACTGGGAAAAATATAAGTTATGAATTTTTTTGATGCCCTAAATCTTTCATTAAGAATGTTTAAAAATCGTCCGCTTAGGACTTTGTTGACTATTCTAGGCGTCGGTGTCGGTATCGGCACAGTTTTATTTTTAGTGTCTTTTGGTTATGGCATCCAGCGGGCGATTTTGAGCCGCATTACCACTGCCGATTCTTTGTTGAGCTTAGATGTCAATCCTGGCGTATCCGGCTTAGTGGAAATAAATAAGGAAAATATCAGTAGCATGGCGACAATTCCCGGCGTAGTTGAGACCAGCCGTATGGCTAATATTTACTCGCAGATAAATTTTAACGGCAATTCTTCAGACGGTTTGTCATACATTATTGATCCGTCCTTTTTTCGTTTAGGCGGCATTAAGGTTTCAATTGGGCAAGAATTTTCAGAGACGGAAGAGGATAGCGCGGTTATTTCCACTGCTGTGGCCTCGTTGTTTAATGTTTTACCGGAGGAGATAATAGATCAGGAGATTGGCTTAACTTTTTATATTAATAAAGTTGATGAAAATGGCAATGAAGATATCCAAGCGATTCAAGCCAGCAGGAAATACAGAGTTGTCGGGGTAGTGGATGATGAGAATACCAGCTATGTTTTCGTACCTTTTGATGATATAACAGAGAGCCAAATAAATAAATTTGACCAGCTAAAGGTCAAAGTATCATCAGTGGAGGAGATGGGAGCAGTGCGCGATGGCATTATTGAAAAAGGTTTTTTAGTTTCTTCATTGTCTGACACGATTGATCAAGCTAATAAAATTTTTGGTGTAATCCAGATTATTTTGTCGTTATTCGGCTTAGTGGCGCTTTTGGTTTCCGCGATCGGCATGTTTAATACGATGACGATTGCTTTATTGGAACGGACTAACGAAATCGGTATTATGAGGTCAATTGGCATTACCGGCAAGGATATCAGAAAAATATTTTTATTGGAATCTGGCATCATGGGACTTATGGGCGGGTTGGGCGGAATCATAATCGGTTTTATAGGCGGATTATCGGTCAATTTGGCGATTAATATGTTAGCTAGGAATTTTGGCGGCAAAGCGCTCAATCTTTTTTATACGCCCTGGGAATTTATTTTTTTCATTGTTGTTTTTTCCATTATTGTCGGTGTTCTCACTGGTATTTATCCTTCGTTTAGGGCTTCCAAACTTAATCCGCTGGACGCTCTAAGATATAAATAAGTTCTGGTGATTACAACAGCCACAAACCTTTTAATCGGCCTTGCTGGACAATAAGGGCGGTATTTGGTAATTTATAGAAGGCAATGATTATTATTAGTAATATAGTTTATGTCTACTCACAAAGCGCATGGCGATTTTTCTGATTTTTTAGACTCTCGTGGCGTTATTACCTATGCCACCGGCAATGAGGTCTATGATGGTAAATTACTTAAGGCCATTATGGCTCAACAACCTAAAGAAGGAACCTTTATCGATTTTTATCCCGCGACTGAAATTCAGTCCGACCTAGATCTACTGGAACAAATAAAAGGAGATCCCAAGTATCGTCGAGAGCGCAGTTCGGCCGAAGTTTTGGGCGAAGCGGAGGTTTTTCGTTCTATTGCCAGGCGCGATTGGTTTGTTGGGGCTATAGCTAAAAAAGCCAGTGAGTATGATGATTTGGTCCATGGCACTGATGTCGTAGCTTACATACCAGATATTGATGATCCGGACAATGAAGAAGCCATGATTCCCTTAGCGATTGATGCAACAGTAACAACAGAAGAAGAAGTGATTGATAAAAAGATAACGACTTCTTTGGCGCGCGTCCGTTATCAAAAAAGAAGCCCGGGAAATAGAGGCGGAAGATTAACTAAATTGAAATATATCCGTGATGATGATGGACAGCCATTAAAACGGACGATGAATCATTGTATTTTGGCTCTAACCCCGGATAAGGCTAAGGTTTTAGGGCAAGAGAGTTTAGGCCAAGATATTTCTCCAGACATTAAATTGGAGACGGAATTGCAAAGCTTGTTGGCCGTTAGGCGGCAAGCCTTAGTCCACATAATTATCATACTTTCCGATTTTCATCTATGGGGCATAAATGAAAAGATTAAAAATGAACTAAGACTTGCCTTCCAGCAGGATGGCGGTCGGCAATTAGAAGTTGATATTATAACAGAATATTTGTCAAAGAATATAGAGTCGCTTAGGCAGAATTTGAAGCGGAAAAAACAAGCTCCGGAAATAGCAATAAGCTTAGAAGAGGATTGGAAAATTATGCGCTATTTTGATCAATTGATTAAGAATAAGAAAGCGTTGGAAAAAAATCAGGGGTGGTTTAATGCTGTTTATGAGGACTGTTTCAATGCATCAGAGCGTGTTACTGATTTGATATTATTAAATCCATATAAAAGCTAAATTTAAATAACAAAAAATAATCAGTCGCGGCTGATTATTTTTTTTGCCTATTTATTTAAGATAATTAGGATTTGCCTAAGATGATCGCAATGTCGGCGGAAGATTTTAAGCTAGCTGGCGCGGCAGTAGCGTCTACGCCGTAAATAATTTGCAATTCTGAAGTGGTTAACTGGTATTTGCCGCCGCTTAAATCATAAATTTTTATCGTCGTATATCCCTTGGTGGCGGCGTTGCCGCTATTTATTACATTAAATCCCTTGGTTTTCAAACGAGTCGCTTCTTGGCCGGCCCAGCCAGTTATCATTGTGCCGTTTAGCACTTCAATGCGTGCCCGTTCTTTTTGGTAAGTCGGCTCCCCTTGAATTGTCGGATCATCAGGGTATAGCTTGGTTGTATCAGCTGTAGTGATAATCGGTTTTGTTGCGGGGGTGTTGGCTGTGTCGTTCGTTTTTATGGTAGCAACGGTGGATGAGGCGGTGGTGGCTTTAGTGGAGGTAGTATCTTTGAACTCCGCCCATTTAGTCTTATTAATCAATAGGTCTTTGCCGATCTCCGGCAGGTAAATATTTTGCCAGATGAATTTAATTTTGTCGTAGTTTCCGCCATAGGGCAAAAGCACATAGGCACCGTTAACTATCTGATCGTATAGAAATTGCTCAGTCCCATCAACTAAACTGTAGGTGATGACACCTTGACTGAAATCGATATCGCGTCCGAATTGTAAAAGACGCATCATTTCCCAAACCTGCAAATTAGTATGGACGTTTTCATTATACATCTCGAGTAGCCCGTTGATTTTTTGTGGATTAAAGAAAGTGCCGGGAGCGAGAATTTTGTCTTTTAGGGCCAAAAGGATTTTTTGCTGGCGTTTGGATCGGGCAAAGTCCGAACCTTCCACACCCAGGGCGTGGCGGCTACGGGCGTATTTGAGAGCCAAAGAGCCATCCATATGTTGCTGTCCTTTTTTGATTACCAGTTTTTCATAGCGGCTTTCAATTGGGTAAGAATCTTCACGTCCGCGGACGGGGTAGGAATAATCCACTAGATCACGCTCTACATCAACATCTACGCCACCGAAATTATCAATCAGTTTTTCAAAACCGTCAAAATCAACCGTAGCGTAATACTGGATGTCAATATCTAATAGGTCAGATAAGGTCTGACGCATAGTTTCATCGCCACTGCCCGCTTTCTTTTTGTCGGCAATAGCGCGGATGCCATTGATTTTTACCCAACCATAGCCAGGACTTTTGACGTATAGATCTCGAGGAATAGACATTAGGGCGATTTGTCTGGTTGATGGTTTATAACTGGCTAGAATGATTGTGTCGGCTAATTCTGCTCCTTCATGATCGCCGCCGCCAATACCCATAATTATGAAATTAATGCGATCTTCGCTTTCGCCCTTAAGCTCGCGATCGGCTGAAGTGATTAAGCTACCGACTTGGCTTAGCCAATTGAACTGGGACAGGTTTTTTATTAAATTTTCATTAGAGAAGGCGATGGAGGAAGAAAAAACGATAAAAGCCACAATGGAAGCTATAGCCAGGCTAATAATCAGTTTTTTAAAACTAAAACGCCGCCTGCGGGGTGCAGACACGGCTGGTCCGGCAGTTTCGGAATATGGCATAGTCTGCTGTTTGGCAGTAAAAGCCGGTTTTTCTTGGATTATTGGATCATTGATAAAGTTGACTCTGATGGGGTCAGACATAGTATCGGTCGGTTCTGGTTTTTTTAAAAATAAAAGCAGTTAATCTGTTTGAAAGAGGCCAAATATAGTTGTTTATTTACTTTTTTAAAAATAGAATATCTTCATATATCATAACATATTGCTTTGATTTGATCAATTGTGGAAAAAAAGCCTTTTTAGACCTTGATTTTTTCTGATGTTTTATGTTATTATTAGAATATAATAATTAAATAGTTGGGGATAACTCAATTGTTTTATCTCTAATTGATTTTTAGTGTTTTATGGATAATTATCAGGTTTCCGACGGTTTTAGTCCTAATCATTCACGGTGGCAGGCCATTTCCGAATTTATTTGGGAAATGGTCAGGGTGGCCATTATTTCTTTGGCTATTATTTTACCAGTCAGGTATTTTCTGATTCAGCCTTTTTATGTCAAGGGTGCATCCATGGAGCCTAATTTTTATGATCATGAGTATTTGATTATTGATGAGATAAGCTATAGATTTAATGAGCCGCAACGTGGCGATATCGTAGTTTTTAAATATCCCAAAGACATCAAACAATATTTTATTAAACGCGTCATTGGCTTACCTGGCGATAAGGTGAAGATTCAAGATAATGCTGTATATGTTAACGGCAACAAACTAGAGGAAACTTATTTATTGACTGGTACGGAAACGGTTTTGCCGGTACGCGGCTATGGCGAAGTGATCCTGGGTGAAGATGAATATTTTCTACTAGGTGATAATCGCGGGCAGTCGTTGGATTCTCGTATTTTTGGATTAGTCAGAAAGGATCTGATTGTCGGGCGGACCTGGATTCGTGGTTGGCCATTCAGTCGTTTTACTATTTTTAGCACGCCGGAATACAAATAGTAACAGATAAGAAGTAAAAGTGAAACTATAAGATTTTTAATGATCAGTAATTGAAAATTTTTAAACTATGCATAGAACTAAAAAAGTAGATAAGGAATTAGCCGATAAACCGAGAAAAAAACGTAGCCGTGAGTTTATCACGGTTACCGGCATGCGTGATGTTTTGCCGCAGGATCACAAATATTGGCAACTGGCGGAGAATGTTGCTGTCAAAATTGCTAATGATTACGGTTATGGCATGATTGAGACGCCGATTTTGGAATATACCGATGTTTTCGCTAGGGGTATCGGTAAGCAAACTGACATTGTAGAGAAGGAGATGTTTTCTTTTATTGATCAGGGCGGGGATAATCTGGTGTTGCGCCCCGAAGGCACGGCCAGCGTTGCTCGTGCTTTTATTCAACATGGCCTATTGAATCAACCTCAGCCCGTGAAGTTTTTTTATTACGGCCCGATGTTTCGTCACGAAAAGCCTCAATCCGGACGTTTCCGTCAATTTTATCAAGCCGGTTACGAAGCGATTGGTGAAGACGGTCCAGCCTTAGATTCTCAGTTGATTTTGATGGGTTATAATTTACTTAATGATTTGGGCATTGAGGCTGTTATTCAGGTTAATTCCATTGGTTGTCCAGATTGTCGTGAAGAATATAAGAAGGCCTTGGTGAAATATTATCGCCAACATGCTAAGGATTTGTGCGAGAATTGCGAATCGCGTTTAGTTAAAAACCCCTTGCGCTTGCTTGACTGCAAAGAGCCGGGTTGCCAAGAGCTTAAGGCTGACGTGCCTCAAATATTGGATTATCTGGACGATGGATGCAAGAAGCATTTTATGAAGGTTTTGGAATATTTGGATGAACTCGATTTGCCTTATACCCTTAATCCCTGGATCGTGCGCGGTTTGGATTATTATAATCGGACGATTTTTGAATATTGGTCAGTTGATGATCCTGAAGGTAAGAACGCTTTGGGTGGCGGCGGGCGTTATGATGGCTTAGTGGAATTGATGGGCGGACGAGAAAACACCCCGGCTTGCGGTTTATCGATCGGCATGGATCGCGTGATAGCAAAATTGCGCGAGAAGAATCTAGATGTGGCCGAATCTTACCAGCCCGATGTGTTTATTGCCCAATTAGGAGAAAATGCCAAGAAAAAAGCTATTGTTTTGTATGAATCTTTACGCCATAAATTTAAACTGTCCCAGGCTTTCTATAAAGACGGCTTAAAAGCTCAACTTGAACAAGCCGGCAGATTGAAAATCAAGTATTGCTTGATTTTAGGGCAGAAAGAAGTTAGTGACGGCACGATTATGTTTCGCGATATGAATGGCGGTGTGCAAGAGATTGTTGATTTTAATAAAATCGAAACTGAATTGACTAAGCGATTGGAGAAATATAGTGGTGATGAAGGAGTAGCAGTAATTGATACAGAAGAGACCAAGGCCGCCCTATCTCATAAGCGTTTCAAACATGATTATGGCGAAAGAGAAGCGGAAAATGATTTAAACGCGATGGATGAACCGGCCGAAGCCGCTGTTGAAGAGAGTACGGCAGACTCAAGCGGGGAGGATTACTAGGATAAGCTAAAATTGAAAAGCATTAAATGAAAATTTTCATTTTGAGCTTTCAACTTTTATATAATAATTAACCAAAAGAAAGAGAGGTGAAAAATTGTGGCAGAAGTAAAAAGAAAGAAGGGCGAGAGTTTTGAGGCGTTAGTGCGCCGATTTTCCAAAAAAGTTCAGCAGAGCGGCCGGATTTTGCAAGCCAAAAAAATTCGTTTTCATAAACCGAAAAAGAATAAAACCGCCGTCAGATCAGCCGCTGCCCGCCGAGAAGAGATTACCGTCAAGCGCGAATATTTGAAAAAAATAGGCAAGCTGGTGGAAGAACCGACTCGTGGCGGATATAAGAGATAATTGTTTAAGGCCTTTAGGCCGCTTTCCAAGCTGTTTGATCAGGTTGGAAAGAGCGTGAAGGAACTTATTTATAAGTTAAAATCCACAAAGTCCCAAACTGATAATTTCTAAATTTATAGGTTTTAAACTTTATAGATCTCAGGACTAAAATTATATGTTAGATCAACAAATCAGCGAGGCGTTTATGACTGCCTACAAAGCTAAGGATGAAGCCGTTGTCTCCACTTTACGTTTGCTTAAATCCGCTATTGCCAATAAAAAAATAGAAAAACTGATGCCTAAGGAAGAATTACTTCCTGATGAAGATGTTCTGGCGGTTTTAAAATCGGAAGTTAAAAAGCGCCTGGATTCCATTGTTTCTTATAAACAAGCGAATCGTGAGGAGTTGGCCGCCAAAGAACAGGTAGAGATTGATTTAATAGCGAAATTTCTGCCGGAACAAATGTCAGAGGAAAAAGTCAGAGAATTGGCGGTTAAGATTGTAACTGAGCAAGGCCATCCAGGCATGGCCGGTTTTGGCAAGGTTATGGGATTGGTCATGGCCGCTACTAAAGGCGCCGCTGACGGTACCGTAGTTAGTAAAATTGTTAAGGAAGAGTTAGGTAAATAGTTTGATCATTTTGGAAGGTGATAAATAATCGGACTTGATCCGAGTATAAATAGTAACTATGTCAAAAGCTTTTGTCCCCATGCAAAAGTTCTCTCGATCAAATTCCGCCTGGGGCGGAAATTTAAAGTCGTTTTTGATCGTGACCGGAAACACCAAACGAGCGTTGGCGCTGATTTTGGTGTTTTTTATTTCTTTTTTCGGTTTTGTTTTCGCCAGCTCAGTCTTAGCGCAAGATGCTAATCTGCAAGCCGTTGGCCAAGCTGCCGGAATCGCTACCGAAACTTCACTCGCCACTTATATTGGTCGGGTTCTACAAGTCATTTTCGGATTATTAGGCGTGATCGTGTTGTTGCTTATTATTTATGGTGGCTTCATCTGGATGACTGCCGGCGGTGATCCGGATAAGGTCAATAAAGCCAAGAAAATTATTTATAATGCCATTATCGGCTTAATAATAATTTTCGCTGCTTTTGCCATCACCACTTGGTTGATGGGGTTATTTGGTCCAAGAGGCGGCGGTGCGGGTGGTGGCGGAGGCATACCCGGTGGACCGGATGATTGGGGTCGTGGCGGTGTTGGCAATGGGCCGATTGAAAGCGTCTATCCTGCGGCCAATCAAACGAATGTGCCGATTAACACCAGAGTGGTTGTAACCTTTAAATCAAATATTAAATCCGACAGTATTTGCGTTCCTAATGCCGAGGGTTATTGTTCTAATAGTGCCAGTAAAAATATTGAAATTTGTGAGGCCGATACAACGGCTATCCCGCGCAAATGCTTGGAAACCGGTGATTTTACCGCTCAAGCTTTTGATGGCGCCAATACAATTGTCACACAAACGCCGAATAATGCTAAAACCTTTGTCTTTATGACCACCGGATCCTTCTTGGGAAAGGAAGATAATACCAACCGGGAATTCATGGTAACTCTAAAGAACGGCATTATTGCTTCTTCCACCGGCGAATCTATTTTCAAGCTATGGAAAATGGATTATTACAGTTGGTCATTCAAGACTAACGGTAAATTGGACTTAGACCCGCCGCAAATAGTAAAATACGAGATTTATCCTTATCCGGATACTGATAAGGATTTGTATTCGGTTTCTTCTCAGTCCACCTTAGGCAGGTCTACCACTACTATCTTGTCTCTGGCCGGATTGAAGGCGGAAAAACCAATCAGATTGCAGGGTGAATATTTTCTAGGTCGGCCGCTAAAAAAGGAGTTGACTAACACTAGTGGTAATGCCCCTTCCGGGTTTAAGGCTTACGTCAGTACGCAAAGCGGTTTTGATCTTGGTGCGGGGACTGCCTCTTTTACCGTTTCCAGTGACGGCAGGACGGCTACTTTCTCCTCTGATTCTCCGGCCCCGCTTATCAGCAAGGCTTTTACCATAGTTAATGGCGTAAGTTTTGATTTGGGTAATGGCCTGACTATTGCTGCTGAAGGTGGAACTTTTTCCCAGGGCAGTCGATGGATGTTCACCGCTGAAACGGCTGTTGCCGGCGATACCTATGCTATTAATAATGGCAGTAATAAAATTAACTTCATTTTTTCTTCCGATGCTTACAGTAATGGCGCAAATATTTCTAAGACTCAGGTTGGAGCCGATGGCCAACCAGTGACTGTTAATTATGTCGCCGCAGTCAAGGCAAATAATATTGGTGATACGTTGGAAAATTTACGGAGTGCGATTGCTGGTTCTGAAGCCAAAAATTCAGTTAATGCTTTCATTGCGCCGATTGGTTTACTTAGATATTTGATTATTGAGCCTAAAGGGTCCGGGGCTAATGCCTTAAGCATTGAAAAATCTGCGGCTAATGACACGATGACTGTCAGCGGTGATTTGTCCGGAAAAGACAAAGCGCAGCTTAAGACTCCGCAAGGCGCGGCGCCCGATCCTTATAATAATTCCATTTTTTTTGTGACTTTCAATAAAGCGATTAACCCGCTGAATTTGTCCGATACTATCAGGGTTCAAAATCAAGTCGGTACCGTTTGGACTGATATTGCCGCAGAGAGAATCAAATATGAAATCTCCAACCAATACAGAACAGTGCAGATGACTGGCATTTATGCTTGCGGTAAGAATGCCTGTGGCAAAGAAAGGTATTGCTGGATTGACCCGTCGGCTGGAATTGCCGCTAAATCAGAGCCATTTAGAGTGGCTGTTTCCGCGGCTGTTTTGCAGTCTTGTAAAGGCAAAAGTATAGATGATGTTGATAATGCTTGGTGTAAACGCTGGGGAGGGCAATGCGAGGGTGATGCTTATGATCGTTGCCGGAAGAATGATATTTATTATCCGCAAGCCGCCTTAGAAAGTACTACCGGTATTACGGATATGGCCGGTAACTCCTTAAATGGCAATTATACCAGTGCCGTTGATGATAAAGGTAAGGTAGTTGGTGCAGCTGATGGCCGTACAGGTCAAGCTACTGCCGGTACGTTTTACGGTTATTCCGGTAAAGCCAACCCCTACTTAGTCAACGATACTTTTATGGTTGAAAATGGCGTTGAGAAGCCGACTTATGATGCTAACCCCGCCAAAGGCGATGATTTTTCTTGGTCATTTTTTATCTCAACTGTTATTGATGATAAGTCACCATTATTATTTTCAATTCAACCAAAGGGTGACCAGCGTTGGGGGCAGGATATTAGTGAAACTTTCGGTGATCCGATTATTTTTGCCTTTGATCGTTTAATGAATCCTGCAACCCTGAAACCAGGATTTGGTTACGGCGAAGGATTGGCTGATAGAGATTTTTATATTCGTTTTCTAATGTTGAATACGGTAACGCAGAATGCTAATCCTGTCGGTTATTGGGGCAGTGTAAAAAATTTGGACGAAGGCGATGTTTATGGCCAGGGTTCGGGCGATGGCTTGATTGATTACAGTGCAGCTTTACTTGATCATAACCCCTACGATCAGGCGGTAACTTATGCGCCCGGAGCCGGTTCTGGTCTGGAGTCAATTACACAGAATTGTTATTTGCCCGGCGCCGGACCGCGGAACGCGGCCGCTGATTCTTCAGTGTTGCCCTCGGGTTGGGGTTATCAGGCCAATATCGAGTTCAATAAATGCCGTTATAAAATAGATGATGAATATAATACTGTAGGTTGTGTTACTGATTTAGATTTGACCATGCCGTCTCCCGTTAATAAAGTCAACCCAGTTTCTTTTGGTTATATGAACTGCAAGGATATTGTCAGCGCTAAGCCGAATTGTACTAAAACTTGTATGGAACCAATTGCCACCTCCGCCGATGCAACTCAATTCAAATATGGCAGTTGGGTGATAACTAAGGATTTCCCTACCGCCGACGCTAGTGGAGTTACTCGGTGTTGTTTGGGAAAATGCTGCGATGGCGCCAGTTGTAATTAAAATTAAGTTAATAGGCGATCATGCCTTTAAAACGTAAAGTACAACTTAAGATTGTTTTGTCTCTGCTAACTCTAGCAGTGGTTTTTGCCGTTGGTAATTTTGCATTGGCGCAAGCGCCTTCTGCTCCGACACTGGAAAGCTTGTCAGGAGTTTTTGGCACAGCCAGTTTGGGTGTAATTATTGGGCGGATTTTACAGGTACTTTTTGGCTTGCTTGGGGTCGTTGTAGTGTTATTGATTATTTATGGCGGATTTATTTGGATGACCGCCGGCGGTGATCCCGATAAAGTTAACAAAGCCAAAAAAACCATTTATAACGCCATTATCGGATTAGTGATTATTTTTTCCGCTTTTGCCATTACCTCTTTCTTGATGTATTGGTTTAATCCGCAAAGCCAAGCGTGTAATCCCGACGATATCAGGTCTTGCAGTAGTGGCGGTTGTAGTGGTCAGCAAATTTGCGGTGATGATAGAATCTGGGGCAGTTGCGCCCAGACTGATCCAAATTGCGTGCCGAATTGTATCGGTGTTGATTGCTTGTTTGATGCTACTAAGAAAAGAGCAACTATCTGCGAGTTTTCTGATCCCGCTTTTCCCAATTGGCTGCCACAACGGCGCAGCCGTGAATGCTCAATTGGTTTTTTCGGCAGTGTGCAGGTTCCTAAAAGTCCGACCCTGCAGGTGAGAGTTTATTCGTATAATTCCGAAGATACGATCAGTGACTTATCGTTGTTTGATTTAAAAAATTCTACTGAAACGCAAATTGGCGCGGTTAATGTCTCCTCGCAGACAGTCACCATAAACGGCCAGCAGTATAATGCCGCCTCCACTACCTTCCCCTGGGATACTTTCTCGGTTGAATATAGAGATTTAACTTCCACAACTTTAAGGTCTTTTGCCAACAGTAAGTCATACTATTCCAATAAAGTTCAAATAAAATTTTCTCCCGACCATTGCTTTAACGGTAAAAAGGATGCCGATGAGCAAGGTATTGATTGCGGTGGCGGTTGCACTCAGAATTGTCCGGATTTTCCCTGTACTCGCCCTGAAAATTTAGTATGTGATGATGTTAACTGCACTAATTATTGCGGTGCTAACTGCTATTGTGTCGGAAATCCGACGATTAGTTGGGTGGATCCTTCTTTTGATATTAATAGTGACAGCGATCTGAGCAGTATCAGTACCTTGGATGATGATATTGGCTATGGCGCTAGTGGCAACTATTTAACCATTTATGGTCGCGGTTTTGGCCAGATCGTCGGTGAAGTAAGATTTGTCGCCAAAGGAGATGGTGTTGTAATTTTAGCCAGGCTGGCCGATTGCGTCACGGCGTGGCAAGACAATAAAATCATTATTGAGGTGCCGGCAGGGTTGAATTCAGTTAATGATCTACCGGCTAATTATGATATTGAGGTAATCAATAAAACTAAACCGCAAATGCCACTGACGAGCAATACTTGGTCGTTTTTAGCAAATAATATCAAGTTACCTGGCTTATGTTTGATCGATCCGACTAGCGGGATTTTTCCGACAGCCGTCGACTTGAATGGCCGCGGCTTTACTGCCGACGGCGCGAGTAAGGTGATTTGGTATATTAGAAATGTTGGTGTTAATTTTGGTAATCTAATTGGTATAACTTCCACCGCCGCCACTTCTTGGACTAGTACCGCAGTCAAAGACATAGTGCCGGAAAATAAACGTGGCAGTTCAGCAGTAAAAGTTTATAATAAGGGTTATAGCAATTCGGTCTTATTTAATATTGGCAACGGCTCGGAGGGCGATCCGTGTGGCGAAAATATCGGTAGTGATCCGGCGGTATGTTTGGCTTCAAGTGAAGATTGTAAGAATAATTTATCTTGTCAGGGTTGCAGTAATAGAGTGGAAGATATTGGTAAATGGTTTTATCGCGCTGACTGTGATATGGGTAAGAACTGCACTTGCCAGAAGTCAGTTGGTCAAGAGTGTGTTTATAATTCTGATCCGGAGCAAAATGCTATTACTGGTTGCGACCTGGGAGGATGCCTGGGAAAAAGAACTTGCCGAGCGGATAATACGTGGGGTACTTGTGTTAAGGAAGATCCTAATTGCGTTTCTTATTTAGGGGTCACACCGGCTTCGTTGGGTCTGTATTCTTGGTCGTTTTTGGCTTCGCTTGCTCCACAATCCGGCCGTCGTTGTTTGTCTGATTTATGGCACGACGGTACCTGTGATCCGCAAAATTGTGGCAGTAATTTGGGTTGCGATACTACAAAGTCTGATGAGGAATGGGTGGAAATTTATAATCCTACTGCTTCCGATATCAGTTTGGATAATTGGCGTATCGTCTATTCCGGCAAGCAAGAGAGTGTTGACGATTTATTAAACGACGGCAGTGCCGTAACTTACTATATACCGAGAGGCGTTACTTTGAAAGTTGGAGATTATTTTGTTGTTAGTACTTCAACTCTCAGCCCTAGCAACAATTTTAAACTCAATAAGAATCAAGGTACTATTGCTTTTGTCAAGGATCAGGAAGATGAGGTTGCTGATGTGGTTGTTTATGGTTCTTCTACAGTAGCTTTTTCACCCGGTTCTTGGGGCAGGAAGGTTGACGGTTTAGATACTGGTTCAGTCAGTGATTTTATTTATTTTTCTAATTCTTCAGCTGGCCAAGAAAATGCGGTTGGTAAATCGTCTTCTACTGATCACTTAGTTATTAATGAGATTTCTCTTGCTCATGACGCTTGCACTTGCGTGCCAAAAACCCAGCTGTGCACACCCAACCAAGTGGATTTGAAGAGTTGTCCGGTTTTGGGTAATTGCAAGCAGCAGCGTGTTTGCCAGACCAGTGGCCATTGGGGTGGTTGCGAACCATTGCCTAACCAAGTTTGTTATCCGACGGGACAACAGGCTTCTTTGTCGTTATATTCTTGGACGTTTTTAGCGACTCACGAGTTGGGTCCCAAAAAGTTTTATGTTGTAGTAGATTGTTCTCGCAATCAGAGCTGTAAAGATGAGGACAATCTGCCTTCACCGACCCCTTCGGACAAATGGACGATAGTTATTCCCGGAGTAACTAACTCAGACGCCTGTTTAAACGCCGCAATTTCAGCTAGGTTCAATCGACCAATGGATAAAAGGTCATTAACTGAAATAGATTCAGTGGCGCCGGGTTGGAAAAATTTGAAGATTTATAAAAAAGATAGTGCCGGAGATTGGCAGTCGGTAGTGCCCAATGGTTCTTTTGGTTCTTATGCCAGTCGCGATTTTGGCAGTCCTGATTTGTTTGATTATTTTGAATTCATGCCTCAAAGCTTGGAGCCTGATGCCGATTATAAAATAATGCTTACTAACGGGGTTGTCAGTTATGAAGGATTTCCTCTATATATAGATAATCAGGCGTTGCAGTCATCAGGTTGCGATGATCCGGTAAGATTTCCCAATGCTGCTTTCTGTTGGAACTTCCATACTCGCAGTCAAAGTGATAATGATAAATATTGTCGCGTTGGTTGTGTGCACTGCTCGCCGCAGAATTTTGTTAATCGTTATTATGGCCAAGAGCGGCCACATAAATCCGATATTGTTAGCGAGGATAATGTTTGTATCATACTCAATGCCGACACCTATAATTGGAGCTGGCAGGAAGAGGAGCAGACTAATGATGCTTGGAGTAGGGGGACGATTAATTATTCCATCGTTAATGATTTTGTCAGATCAAAAGCCACCTCTACGGCGCAAAAAGAAACTGATTGGCGGACTTATCAGGATGCCCTATTTACTTCTTCCGATAAGAGTTATTTTAGGATTGCCAGTATAGAGTTGACCACCAGCAATCAAGGCTCTTGCCCGGGTCATAATAATTTTACCGATCCGATCGTTGTAGAGAATCCTATTTGTAGCGTGGGTGATAATGGCCTGGTTGGAAAGTTACAAAGCCCCTCGCCGTTTAGGGGTACCACCACCCCGGCTTGCATTAATGCTTCATTGATGGCGTTATTTAGCCGTAACATGGTAAACGCTACCTTAGACAAGTCACGTATCAAAGTGCAAAAATGCACCGGAACAGATGCCGCCGGCAATGTGTTGTCCACTAACCTAAACGCCTGCGCCGATGTTGATTTTAGTAAATGGCAATTGGACATGTTTAATTATAGCCATAATGATTTGTCTTGGCAGGAGACTTTCAGCGCATCAGCCGAAGAATACGATTCTCTCGCAGCCGAAGGCATTCGCTTGAGTCCATTTAATGCTAACGGGCCCACCCGGCTTGATCCCAATACTTTTTATCGTGTTATAATTTTAGGTGGTGATAATGGTGTCAGGGGAGCTAAAAGCCAACAGGGCACTAATGAAATAAAAGAAGGCATTTTGCAAACGCCGTCCTTGGGTGATAATTATTTTAGCGACGGGCAAAATGATTATTTTTGGTATTTTTTGACGGGCGCGGTTGATTGTCCGATTGATTTTGTCGGTGTTTTGCCCCAGAGAAAACTAATGAGGTACGCCGATGAGAGTCAGATTTATATTGCTGATCCGCAGCATAACTGTCAGCACTTGAATCCTTACTTGTATGCCTGGCAATGGAGTTCACTGCTCAATTTGAGTGATGAGAATACGACTTGCAATGCCACTACCGGTAATACGGTGGCGCAGATTTGTCCTTCCACCAGTGTCAGCGCTTGCGCTACGTACGCCGGTACTGCTCCAACAGTGAAAGTATTTGGAAAAAGCGAGGGTTTTGTTAATGTCAAAGTCAGGGCCGTGGGATCGGCTCCAGCCGGAGGAACTTGTTCTTCCGATAAATGGGGTCGAGGCGAACTACAAATCGGTTATGGCGGATTTAAAGTAGTTAATCCGACTAATGATGCTTGTTTGAATACCGAGATTAGGTTTAAATTTACTACTGATGCCATCAGTGCCAGCTTAAGAGGGAATGATAATATACTTCTGTATAAATGTGCTGTCGGCGATGCGGCCTGCGCTATCAGCGACGCTTATCAACCTATTAGTTTACTTTATCCCATTTCGACTGAACAACAGTTCACTAATGAAGTCGTATTGCAAGCCAATGATCTGTTAACCGCGGCCACTCCTTATCGTGTCGTGGTTCGGGGCGGGCCACAGGGGCCGGTATCTTTTGCCAACTCCCAATTAGGTGGCCTGAATTACGCCACTAGTCAAGGTAAGGGTAGCGAGCAATGCGATCCTACAGTTTATCCTTTCCGTTTAGGTGATCCTTATAACGGTCTTTGCGATGCTACTACCTGTTTAATCAAAAAAGGTGAAAATTTGTGCGATACGTCTTTGGCCGAGTGTTCGGCTCAAGATGCGGCTTTAGTCGCTTATTATAAATTTACTGCCGGGAGTAGTTTAAGTGACAGCTCTGGCCATAATTATGTTTTGCGATCGGCTGGCACTACCGCTGTTTCTTTTGTTGGTAGTCCCTTCGGTCAAGCGCCCAAATTTGTTGGCACGGCTGGGCAGACTGCTTTGGAAGCGGTGAGTTCAGCTGGTTTAATCAGCCAATTGGAAAACAGTAGTCCTTTGACGGTTTCAGCTTGGGTCAGATTGGATAACGGAGTTTTGGGCAGATCTGACACCGATGATTCTCGCGGCTTGGGCGTAATCGCTTCAACTTACAAATATGGCGGCGATATTTCTTCACAGTTCAGGGGTTGGACCTTGGGCGATGACTGGGGTTGTTCCTTGCGTTGGGGATGTCCGGCGCCTGATGAAATATTTTTCCAGATTTTTGATAATAACGGTCAGCGTGCCGTTGTAACTTATCGCGATTTTTTCCGCAATTACGGCAGTAAGTGGACGCTAGTTACGGGTGTCTTTGTCCCGGGAGATAGTGTTAAGTTATATATTAATGGCCAGGAAGCGGGGAGTGTAAAAACTTCAATTTCTGCCGTCGCTTACGATTCTGCTACGCCATTAAGAATCGGCCAGCGCGCTGATTATTTGGACCAGGGACAATGGGATGGTTTGGTTGATGAGTTAAAAGTTTATAATCGTGTTTTATCGGCGGAGGAAATCAACAAACTGTATTCGTCCGGCGATTATTGCGATCAACTTTGCCGCGCTAAAGGTAATTCCAATTTAGCATCTTGTGGCAATAAATCAGTTGAGCCGGGCGAAGATTGCGATGATGGTAATATTAAAAATAATGACGGATGTTCCTCAGTCTGTTTGTGGGAAGGCGCCAATGCACGTTGGAATTCCCGCTGTGGCAATGGCCGAATTGAATATGGCGAACAGTGCGATGACGGCAATATTAATTCTGGCGACGGTTGCGATTCCAAATGCTTGTATGAAACTGGTTATGCTGCCGGAACCAGTAAATATAGCGCTCTTAATTGTTCTGATAATAATATTAGTACAACTACAGTGACAGTCAGTGAACGCCCCGTCGTTGCTTCCAAGATTTGTTTTAAGAATTCCGCGGGCTGTACTGAGAATTGTTTGCATACTGGCTCTGCGCCGAACGCACCAGTGTGCGGTAATGGCCAAATAGAAATCGGGGAAGAATGCGATGATGGTTTAGGAAGAAACGGAATCGGTCAGCGTTGCGGTCCTATTTGTTTACTTAACTCGGCCGAAGGAAGCGGTACTTGTCAGAATAATAAATTAGATAGCGCTTCCCTAGACAGTTATTCTTGGACCTTCCAACTAGATCAGAACGTCCAATATTGCGAACCATTTGCTATTGGTTTGAATCCGTGTCCCAACGGTATTTGGCAATTCCATCCGGCTAAGGATGTTAGTGCATTCACTATAACTTTATACAAAGGATATAACGGCAGCGCCAAACCAAGCGTTGACTGTGTTGCCGCTAATAGTTTAGGCTTTTGGCAACGCACTATTAAACAATTAGTGTCGTTTGTTAAACACATGTTTGGTTTGCGTTCAGTTATGGCTGCTGATTATTGGTGCAAGCTTTCAGAAAAGTCCTTTGATTCCATTGACCTACAGCAAATGCGCTGGGGTAATTTTCAGGATAGCGCCAGTTTTACCACCAAGGAGGGAATCACGAATAATCTGGAAATAATCGGTTACTCCGTTGATAATGACAGTTATGAGTTAAATTATATTAACAAGGACAATAATTGGGAAGCTAATACCGAGTATCGCGCTGTGGCTAGTTACGTCAAGTCTAAAGTTAATGCTACTACTTCGGCTACGGTTTTGACTTTTGCCGCCGCTTGCCCGATAAAAAGAGTTACTGCTAATGTTTGGCCGAAAGGCAGTGAAAAATCGGTTGACTCCTTTTTGTGCAATTCTGATTCAGATAATGGCCAACCCGATAATTGCGGCCGTTATTCCGACGATCCTTACGATGATGATATGTCGGCAGCTTGGACCGGCGATCCCAGTCAAAGTGGCTACAATTTAGATGCTAATGGCGCTCCGAGCGCGAGCAACCAAGATTATAAATCAGGCAACCAGCATTTATATCGCGCTTGGGCCAGGGATACCCATGATTATCCCTTACGCGCGACTTTTTATTGGGATTTGGTCAACTTCAATACAGACATGGCTTTTTCCAATATTGATTATACCAGTAATAACAGCTTTGATATCTGGATGACCGCTGGAAAAATAATGGGTAAGAGCGTTTTATCCATCGGCGCAATCGATAGAAGTGCGGCCAATAACCGTAGCGTAGGCGCGGCGACTGGCACTATGTCTATCATGAATGTAGAATGCGGTAATCCTTGGCCGTCACCACAATATTTCCCCTTTGAGGATACTAATGTCAATTGTAAAGATACTGATAGCGGCAGTTGCATTAATACTAATTTCTGGACTTGGTATTGCCGAGACAGGGGAATTATTAATGTTTGCGTGATGGGTGATAATACCGGTAAAGTCTGTCGAACACAAAGCGATTGTTTTGCCAATGGCCAATATGTGGAGGGTAGTTGCCGTTTGTATCAAGACGATGATTTACCGTCGATCGGTGATTTTACCTATGATAGCGCTACTAGTATTATTAAGCCGAAGACGGCAGTGGTGATAGGCAGTCAGGATAATACCTGCGCTAATTTGCCCAATGCTTTTGTACCTAAATTCGGTTATTTCAATAATGAAGATAGTAAACTTTATTTATGGAACAGTAAGGCCGAGGTTTATGCCAGAGAAAGCATTACCGGCGGAGAGAGTTGGCAAAAGATTGATAAAGCGTCCTGGCAAACGTCCGGTTTGCCTGCTAACTTTAAACCAATCTTGGGCTACTACTATAAAGATAGTAATAGTAATTGTACTGCAGAGCCAGTCCAATTATGGGATGCCGTTGGAAAATATTTAGTATTAAAGAACGGCCAATGGATAGAAGGCAGTAAATATGTTGGACCAAAAGACAGTCTGCCGGCTAGTTTTCATCCTATTGCCGCTTACACTTATACCTTAACGATAAGTGGCAGCAGAAAGACTTATTTAGAAGTGATGGATGTGAATGGCAGTTATGCCTATTGGCAACAGCCCAACTCATGCAATAATGCTAATGATTTTGCGCGTTGGTCGGAAATAAAGAAAAAAGAGACCCGTGGCTTACCGGCTGATTTCAAGTTAGCGACCGCTTATAGTTCTGGTAATGTTTTGCATATTTGGAGTGTCCGAGGCGATCATTATAGAGCAGATGCCACGGGTAGCGGATTTATCTTTAATAAAGACGACTCAGTCAAACCGGGTTTAATTTCTGATTTTAAACCGGTTATTGCTTATTATGATAACGCTTACGCCGGTCTGAGTAATCCGGCTGAAGTCATTTCGGACGGCCAGTTTTATTATTATAAAACTGGTAGCACCTGGGATCGGTTTACTTTGCAAGAAAAAGATTGCGACTCTAAAGTCAAGGAGTTTCTCTTTACCCGCAGTACTACTGCCTCTGCCGCCGCTGAAGCGCAAATTTATTTGATGGCCAAAGATGCTGATTTTAGCGACGTTAATTCCGTTTGTGGCGCTGATATTAATTGCCAGCCGCAAGTTTGGACCGACGGCAGTACGGTGCAAATGAACGCTAATTACAGCGGTTTGAAATTCAATTTTGATGTTAAATCGAAAGGCAAATATTATGTTTTCATTCAAACCTCTGACAGTGTCAGAGATTTACCCAATATAGTACAAAATGTTGATTTAAAAGTGGATAATAACCCAACTTCAACCAATAGTATTGAAGCCAGCGCTCCCAGTGATCAGCAAACAACTCGTTTTGGCACGACCGCAGGTGATGCCTATGAATTGGAACGCGGTTTCCATAGCGTGTTGGTTCGTTGGACTAATGATACTCCGGCTGGATCAGCTGATGATTCCAACTTCCGTTTGTATAACGTCCGGTTAGTTAAACAGGAATCGGCCGATTTATTGGATGCCATCGGTATTAGGGTGTATGACAATAACAGTCATTATTCCCCGATTCGCTGGTATGCCGATCGTTTTGGCGGCAAAGATGCTAATCCGAAGTCTTTGTTGGTTGACGGTTATCAGGCGATTTCTGACGGCCGAACGGTTTATGTAGCGGCGGCTGATTTGAATGATGGCGCCAATAAGGCTTACAGCAGTGTCTATTTGATGTCTTATAATTTGAATGCCAACCAGTCAACAGTAAATATTTTTAACCAGTTGGTGGGTAATTGGGAATTCAATGTCGGCGATAATACGACAGTAGGACATGAAGGTGGTTTGTATTATAACGATGCGAGCAGTAACTTGCAAAGTTGTGATAACAATCCGTCTGGTTCGGATTATTGCTTGACTGACATTGACTGTTTAAAGCGCGGCCAGAATTATTGTCTGTCACAAAAAGCAAAATTGATTCGTGACACCAATCGCTTAGCCGATGTACAAGAGATAAACGTTAAATTGAAGAGCTACTACGATCAAACTCGTTGCAGTAATGATTCAACCAAAGCATGTAAGACTACGGCCGATTGTTTTGGTAGCGGTGTTTGCGGAAATTATTACCCCAATTTGAAATCAGGCACTTATATTGCGAGTAAATCTTACAGTGCTTGGCCGTCTTGGCAACAAACTTTAGCCGCGGCCTTAGGCGGTAATCTTCCGGTTGATCCGATTAATAAATTTTTCGGCTGTAGTAGCCCCGCTTCCTCAGGAACTTGCTGGAATGAGGATGCCAAGGCTATGACTTGCCCCTCACCTGCTTCCGCAGTCTATTCTTACGCAGTAGCGGATTCCGGCAATTCGATTATTTTATCAGTCAAACAAGAGTTCAGTAATAATCCTAATATTTGGCAGCCATCATGGCGTTTAGTGCCGGGACTGATGTATTACAATAATGCCTCAGGATTAAGGCAGAATCCCTTTGAGTCTTATTTAGTTTCTGGTATGTGCGAGGTATTGCTTCCAACTTGTGGCAACGGTCGAACGGATACAGGAGAGAATTGCTCCAATTGTTATTTAGATAACGCTTGCTCAATTCTTAAGTCCTGCCAGAATCAAGGTGGTAATTGGGGTTGTTATGATATAACCAACTGCGGAAATGGCATTAAGGATCCAGGCGAGGATTGCGATGGCGGGGTTGGTTGCACTAGCTGCCGATGTGATAACGGTTATAATTGTTCCGGTCAAACGCCATTTCCTGTTTGCGGTGATGGCTTAATCAGGGGTGATGAAACTTGCGAATTTGATCCGGCTACAGGTAAGGCGTTTTGCGAAGCGACGGCTGGTTCTGGTTGTTGCTGTCGTTATCCTACCGACCCTGGCTGTAGCGGCTTTTGCCAATGCAAACCTGGTTATAATTGTTCCAGTCAGACAGCGGTGACAAATTGCGGCAATGGCATTAAGGAGCCGGGTGAAAGTTGCGATTGCGGTAACACCGGCTATACGCCTTTGCCGAAGCCGGCGTTTAATATTTTTGAGTGTTTGACAAACAATGGCGATAATAATCAACTCTATTCCAATTCAAGAAAAGGCGACAGCTATCAATCATGTTCAATTGATTGCCAGGCAGTAGCCAGCGTAAAGTTCGCTTATTGCGGTGATGGTATAATTAACGGCAGCGAGCAATGTGATTCTAGCCAATGTTGCGATAGGTCCTGTAATTGGATTATAGAAAATAAACCAGATGATGATCAGCCGGGAATAACCACTAAATGCAATGGTGATATTTCTCAGAATATCGGCGAGTGCGCTATCGGTTACCAGTGGATATCAAGAATTGGTTGCGAACCTCGAGTGGGGCAAATTTGCAATGAAGCGGGCAACTGCCAATGCGATACAGCTAATAATTTTATTGATCAAAACCCCGATCCTAATTTGGCCGTGTGCGTTTGTAAAACCGGTTATGTGTTGCAAGGCAATATTTGCAAAGCCATACCGCTAGGCCAGAAATGCCAAGATTTGGAGAATTCCGTGTCCCTGGGCAATGGTACTTGCACTACTTGTCAAGAATGGTGTAATTTAAGCGAAAACCCTGGCGGTAGTGTTGTTCATCCGAATTATTATTTTTATTTAGAGCATCCTGGGTTTATCTGGCCGGTAAATGTTGACCCCTGCCAACAGAGCATAGTTAAAGGTGATGCTTGTTCCGTCCCGAGTACTTGGTCTTGCGAACGTTCCCTGGCTAATTCTTGTTCAGACTATTCTGCTTGCAAAACAGAAATAAAATACGGTCCCTATTGTGGCAATAATATTTGGGATAGCCAATGGGAGACTAATAAAATTAACGACGAATCGGCCGATCCTACGGTCGATGGCAGTAATACTTATCCTAAGATTTCCAATTTAAGTTTCTGTTCTGATGCGCCAACTGGAAACCTATCTGATCCTAATTCTCCTTTAGATTGGAATTTGCCGGCTCAAACTGTCACTGATAATGTTAATGATTACATATTATGGAAGAGTAATGTTCCGCCCCAAGCCACGCAAAGCAGTTGGGAGGTGCATCTGTTGCCTTATCGTGGTGAATGTGTTTTGGGCAATTCTCTTTCGTTTGATAATGAGTTTTTGGGTTCTGTTACAGAAGAAGGTCCGTATCAAATAAGCGCCAAAGAAAAATATAGCAATAGCACTGAATCTTTACTTTTATTGTTTTTAAAGCCTTCAGGAATAGCTTGTTTTATGGCCAATTGGGATACGGATCGGGATTATAATTGTTGGTGGGGATGCCCGGGTGTACATTATCGAGCGGGTGAAACCATTTATAGTCCTGTAGGACGCAGCGATGGCAACGCCAGTACGTTCACTATGAGTAACTCTTCCGGTTTCGCCTGCACTAATAACGGCGTGGTTACTAGCAATAATCAATTTTTGCTTTATGATAAAGATTGTAAGTTGATTTCCGGCCAAACTCTTTCTAACGGGGCTTATACTAGTAACTTAAAATATCATCAGCCGGTTAAGATTAGATTTTTACGTGCTTATCAAGATGGTCAGAATTATGTTATAGAAGACAAATGGTTGAGTATGGACAACGCGAGCAATCTAGTTACGGGAATGGCTGCTTCCACTGAGGATACCCAGGGATATACCGGCGCCACTTTGTCTTCTTACAGTAGTTTTGCGGCTAAGCCATTAATCAACTGTACTAGCACTTGCAGTTCTATCGCTGGTTCCGCTAATTATTGTTTTGAATTCAGAAATCGCTGGGGTAATATTGAATAATAATACTTTTTATGTTTGACAACACAACTAACCAAGGTAATCAAACGGGGGTCGGCAGTACCGGTCAGATGCCGCCACGGGCACCGCAATTCGGTCCTAGCCCCTTCAACCAACCACAACCCCTGAATCAGCAACCAGCTCAGCCGGTTCTAGCTCCTGCGCCAACCACTCCCGGCAATCTGCCGGTTGATGATATTTTTTCTAATACTGATCAATCTTCTCGTTCAAGCGGTTCAGCTTTTGTCCGCCAGGCCCTCGGTTCTCCGGTTTCACCGTTTACTCCGCCTCAACCAGCTGATGCTCGGACGCAACCATCCGCTGCTTATCAGTCACCGGCAGGGCCAGTGTCTCGGTCCACAACCTATATTCCATCAAATGAGGAACTTTTTGGCGGTCGATCTTTTCCTTGGGGCAAAGTGATTTCTATCATTGTGATTTTGGCTGTTATTGCTGGAGCCGCCGCCGCGGCTTATTGGGGCTATTCATATTTTTTCACTATAAAAAAGAGTGCCGTTACAACTCAGGTTCCAATGGTAACCGAGCAACCTCAGGTAGCTATTCCCGCCGTCACAACTACTGTGCCGGAAGCTATTCCCGCTACTACTGCGCCAGCCGTCGTTACTATTCCAGCAACAACCGAGTCTTCTCCTGATTCCGATGGTGATGGCTTAACTGATAGCGAAGAACGGGCTTTAGGTACTGACCCGCTTAAGGCGGATACTGATGATGATGGGTTGACTGATTGGGCGGAAATAAAGATTTATCACACCGAACCGCTCAATCCCGATACTGATAGTGACGGTTATAAAGACGGCCAGGAGGTCATTAATGGTTATGACCCGCTCAAACCAGGCAATGCTAAATTATTTGAGGTGCCGAAGCAGTAAAGTAATGAATTAAAATAACCGGAAAAACAATAATATGATAGTTATATTTTTGTTTTATTATTTTTTTGATTAGTTGATTATTTATTTTAATATATGCCCGATCAACAAAATTTAACACCGCCATCCAACAAACCGGCGTTGTCGCCGGACATCTCTGGGGAGGTTTATGTAATGCCGGAAAAATTCAGGCCGGAAGCAGCTAAGTCGGGAAGTTTAGGTTTGATTATCGCTTTAGTAATTTTATTCGGAGTGATTGCTGTCAGTGCCGGCTATTTTGGTTATGATTATTATGTTAAATCCAAAGTCCAGCCACAACCACAGTCCCAGCCACCAGTGATAGAGTTATTGGAGACCCCATTGATTATTCCGGAGGAAGTATTATCGACTGAGGTTATGCCGGAAGCAACGTCTACTGCAGTTGAATCGGTAGCCACTTCTCCCGCCGTTATTTCTACTGAAGAGACAGCGGAGGCAGTTGCAGTAATTACTATCAGTCTAGATACTGACAATGATAACTTGACTGACGTGGAAGAAATAATTTTTGGCACTCTACCAACTAACCCCGATACTGACAACGATGGCTATCATGACGGAACGGAGTTAATGAACGGTTATGATCCGGCCAAGTCTGGCAATGCCATGATATTTGATTCACCGTTTATAACTAGCTTTACCTCTGATTTCAACAGCGATAATTTTCGGCTTTATTATCCTAAAGAATGGCAGATTGCTCAGATTAAAGATAGTAAGCAAGCGCTAATCACCGCCGGTACGGGTGAGGTGATCAAGCTTACGGTAAAAGACAACCAAGCCAAGCAGGCAGCCATGGCTTGGTATCTGGAAAACCATCCTCAGGTTAGTGTTAGTAGCTTGCGTTTGGTTGATTATGGCGATTTATCAGGTATTTTTGCACCTGACGGGCTAACGGCGTATTTGACCGGATCGGACAAAAACAAGCTGTATGTGTTTGAATACTTATCGGGGCGTGGCAGTGAATTCCGTTATCCCAATATCTTTAGTTTTATCATTAAATTTTTCAAATTAACGGCAACTTCATTGAGTGAGCCGACTGTTAATACTTTAGATACGGCTACCACTACAAATTAGACCAGCTTATGATAAGTTTTGATTTGACTAATGAAACCAAGTTTCGTCCGGATTCCGACTTAATTAAAAGGGCAGTCAAGAATTTTTCTCAAGCAGCAAAAATTAAATCAGGGGAATTTTCTTTAGTCTTAGTTAAGTCATCAACGATTAAGAAATGGAATCGTTTGTACCGAGGCCAAGATAAAATTACTGATGTTTTAAGTTTTGCGGAAGCGGAAGCGGAGTTTATTGAAGAAAAAAATAATTTGGGCGAGATATTGATTTGCGTTAGTCGGGCTAAAGAGCAGGCGAAATCTTACGGCTGGGATCTGAACCAAGAGGTTATTAGACTATTGATCCACGGATTAGCCCATTTGATCGGCTATGAACATGAAGGCGTCTCAGTCGTTACTCGTCAGCAGATGGAAAAATTTGAGTCCAAAGTGTTAAAGGAAATTTAATGATAGCGTTCAAGAAACACTGAACACAAATTGTGTTCAGTCTGTTCTTGCCCTTAGAACCAGTATTTGTTATAATTAACCAAGTTAAAAACACCCATGCCCAAAAGCCATTTGATCACCGGATTGGATATCGGCTCGACCGCCATTAGGATCGCGGTGGGAGAACGTTCCAAAAACGACACTAAGATAAGAATTATCGGCGCGGTTGAAGGACCATCTGCTGGGATTTCTAAAGGAGTTATTGTCGGTTCCGAGGACGCCATTTCTTCTATCTCTGCTGTCATTGAAAGAGCTGAACGTATGATCGGTCAGCCGATTGAACGTGCTTGGGTGGGAATTAATGGCAGTCATATTGTAACCACTGAATCACATGGCGTTGTAGCTGTCTCTAAAAGCAATGGCGAGATAACTTATTCAGATGTTGATCGGGTGATTGAGGCGGCTAAGGCCGTGGCTTCACCACCGAATTATGAGATTTTGCATGTCATTCCGAAAAGTTTCACTGTTGATCAACAAGTCGGTATTAAAGATCCGGTTGGCATGACTGGTATCCGTTTGGAGGTTGATGCACAGATTATTCAAGGCCAGTCCGCTCAAATAAAAAATTTAAGCAATTGCGTTTATCGTACCAAGTTAAATATCGACGATTTAGTTTTGTCTATTTTAGCAGCCGCTGAATGCGTTTTGACCACTAAGCAGAAAGAGATGGGAGTGGTCGTGGTGAATTTAGGAGGCAAGACCACTTCTTTGGCTGTTTTTGAAGAGGGCGATTTGTTGCATACCTCCGTCATTTCCTTGGGCTCAGATTATATTACTTCAGATATTGCTTTATACTCTCAAATTTCCGCTGAAACTGCAGAAAAAATAAAAGTTCGCGAGGGCAGTTGTTCTTATAAGGAATTCAAGCGTCAGGAAGAAGTGAAATTTGCCGCGGTTGGCGGTATGGAAGAAGGAACCTTTAACAAGCGGGAAATAGCTCAAGTTATCGGTATGCGCGTGGAGGAGATTTTCGAACAAGTTGACCGCGAACTGAAGAAAATTGGCAAATCAGGTATGTTGCCGGCAGGAGCTGTTATTACCGGTGGCGGAGCTAAAATTGATGGTATTATTGAAGCGGCTAAGCGATCATTGCGTTTGCCCGCATCCGTTGGCTACCCACATGATTTGGTTTCGGCTTTGGACCGCGCTTCCGATCCGGCCTTTACCGCGGCTATCGGTTTGGTGCTTTGGGGGGATCATTTAGCTGGAGGTAATTTCAGTCACGCCAGTAGCTTTTCTTGGAACGGTTCGGCCGTTGGCGGATTAATCGGGAAGATTAAGAACATTTTTAAAACTCTTTTACCATAATTTAATAGCAAACATATGCCTAAAAGTATGCCTAAAAAACGTACATCCAGAAAAAAGATAAGCAGTGTCGTCGATCCTTACGAGGTGCCACAGAATATTCCAGCCGCCTATCGCCGGCCAGAACCATTAGTATCAGGAGGAATTGGCCCAGTGGTTACAGTATTTATTATTATTATTATTATTATCGGAGCCTTGGCCACCAGTTATTACTTTATAAATCATCAGCCACTTGATTTCAGTGATACAGAAGCTGGCGTTGTAGTAGATACTCAGGATTCTACCGCTCAGTCGGATCAGACAGCAGCTCAAATCGATCCGGCAGCCGATTGGAAGACTTATGATTTTTTAGTTAAATCCAGCTCGACTGCAGCCACTTCAACTTTGTTTTCCTTTCGTTATCCTGATGGCTTGACTATAGAACGCAACGGCGAAGTATTGAGGATCTATGGTTCCACTGCCACTGATACGCAAATGTTTGTTTATTATGAGCCGGTTACTGTCGGTTTGGATAAATATTTAAGTGATTTGGACAAAGTTTCAGCCAAGTCCTGGGAAGGTAAGCCTTCAATAGAAGTAGTTACTTCTACTTCTGGCACTTTAGGTGGCCAACCTTTGGTTATTCGTGAGCAGAAACTCTTGGCCGCCGATCTTAGTGCTTATACTGCTTACATATTTAATGGCAATAATGTTTTTACCGTGTCTCTAACCACGTCGGCCTTAAATCAGCAGTTAGCTCAGTTTTTCGTGATATTTTTGAATAATTTTAAACTAGAATAATAATAGTCTTACCAAATAACTATGCCTGAAATTAAACCGGAAATTGAAACCATCGCTAAGATTCGGGTGGTGGGTGTAGGAGGATCAGGAGGGTCGGCGATCAATCGAATGGTCACAGCCAAAATCAGAGGCGTTGATTTTATAGCTATCAACACTGATTTGCAGGCTTTGCATCATAATTTAGCCGATCGTAAACATAAGTTGCCTATTGGGCAAAAATTGACCCGTGGTTTAGGCGCGGGAATGAACCCGGAGGTTGGTTTGTCGGCCGCCCAAGAAAATGCTGCTGAAATTCGCGAACTTTTGCGCGGTTCCGATATGGTATTCATTACCTGTGGTTTGGGTGGGGGTACCGGCACTGGAGCTTCACCGGTAGTCGCACAAATCGCCAAGGAGCTGGGAGCATTAGTAGTGGCTGTTGTGACTAAACCATTTACTTTTGAAGGCAAGAAGCGTCAACAGATAGCCGAAGATGGCCTGGAGGTATTGTCGCAAAACGTTGATGCCATTATTACTATACCCAACGACAAAGTCAGTCAAATCATCGATCAAAAAACTTCCATGGTTGATGCCTTTAAGGCGATAGATGATATTTTGCGTCAGGGTATCCAGGGCATTTCGGAAATCATTACCGTGCCTGCTTTGATAAATGTTGATTTTGCCGACGTTAAAGCAATTATGAAAGAAGCTGGCTCAGCTTTAATGTCCATTGGAGAGAGCAGTGGTGAAACCAGATCGCAGATGGCCGCTCGTATGGCTATATCCTCCCCCCTATTAGATCTTTCCATTGAAGGAGCTAAAGGCATTTTGTTTGTAATTACCGGCGGATCCAGTTTGACCATGTCAGAAGTTGGAGAAATAGCCGATGTTATTACTAAGGGGGCAGATGAAAACGCTAAGATTATTTTTGGTGCCAATATTGACGAGGGAATGAAGGATAAGATTCGGGTCACCTTATTAGCCACCGGCTTTGGTGACGGGATTAGGAGTGATAATAATAGAAACAATCCTTTGAAAAATAAGCTAAACTCCATTTTTGTTGATAAAAGTCCAAAAAATGTCGACGAAGAGATAAAAATAACTAAAAACTCCTTCGGTCGATCCAATCAAGAGACCGTAGTGAAGGTTAAATCACTGACAGATGATGAGGCAAGAGCGGAGAAACATGGTTTTTGGGGGGCAAAACCTCTAACTAAGGATAAAGTTGCTGTTGAAATGGAAGAAACATTATCAGATATAGAAGAAATTGAATCGGAAGGTCAGGAAATCATGCCGGTTTCTTCTCCGGACAGGGTGAATAGGATTCTGGATGAGGGGGAAGATGAGGACTTAGAAATCCCTACTTTCCTGCGGAAAAAAATGAAATAATCGCCTAAATTTAGGCAACATTTGAGGAGCCAAAAAACAGATTTAAAATTAAAAATATTTTTTATAAATCCGGCCTGTGGATAAGGCCGGATTTTTTTAAAAATTTTAAAAAAACCCTTTAAAATTAACGTTTTGACACACCCACTGACTGAGGGTATAATTATAGCAACGACAGGTTTTGCAAGACCAAAAACAACCCATGCTTTTTTGGCTTCGTGCCTGTGTTTTTTATTAATTTATAGGATTAAAGAATACATGGAAACTCAGATTAAACAGGTAAGGAAGCGCAATGGCGACATTGCTGACTTTGACCAGAAAAAAGTTACCGCTGCTTTATATAAGGCTTTGGTAGCAGTGGGGCGCGATGACCAGGATTTGACTCAGGTCCTGTCTGAAAAGGTGGTGCATATAATTAATAGTAAATTCCACCCGCGGTCTATTCCGGCCATTGAGGAAATTCAAGATGTTGTTGAAGAGGTTTTGATTAAAGATGATTTAGTTAAGGCGGCTAAGGCTTACATCATTTACCGCGAGCAGCATTCCCGTTTACGTGAACTCAAGAAGTTGCTTAATTCCAATGACATTATTGAAGGGTATCTGAATAAAATCGACTGGCGCGTCAAAGAAAATGCCAATATGGCCTATTCTTTGCAAGGCTTGAATAATCATGTGGCCTCGGCAGTATCTTCTCATTATTGGCTCAACAAGATTTATCCTCCGGAGATCAGGAATGCTCATAACGACGGTACGATGCATATTCACGATCTCCAGCTTTTGGCCGTTTACTGTTGTGGCTGGGACCTTCAGACTTTGTTACGATTGGGTTTTGGCGGCGTGGAAGGAAAGGTGCAGAGCAAGCCGCCTAAACGTTTCCGCGTGGCTTTAGGCCAGATTGTTAATTTTTTCTATACTTTGCAAGGCGAAGCGGCCGGCGCTCAGGCCTTCGCTAATTTTGACACTTTGTTGGCCCCATTTATCAGATATGAGGGATTAGAGTATAATCAAGTTAAGCAGTCCATGCAGGAATTTGTGTTTAACATGAATGTGCCGACCAGGGTAGGGTTCCAGACGCCCTTTACCAACTTAACCTTTGACCTGGTTTGTCCCTCAACCTTAGCCAATGAGCCGGTTCTAATCGGTGGCATTCCACAACGCGAAACCTACAAAGAATTTCAGCGAGAGATGGACTTGATCAATCGCGCTTTTGCCGAAGTAATGATGGAAGGCGATGCTAGGGGGCGTGTTTTTACTTTTCCTATCCCGACTTACAATATTTCTAAGGATTTTAATTGGCAAAATGAGGTACTTAATCCGATTTGGGAGATGACCGCCAAATATGGCATACCGTATTTTGCCAATTTTATTAATTCGGACATGAAAGCAGAAGATGCCCGGTCCATGTGTTGTCGTTTGCGTTTGGATAATCGGGAATTGCGCAAACGCGGCGGAGGTATGTTTGCCGCCAATCCTTTGACCGGCTCAGTAGGCGTGGTAACGATTAATTTGCCCCGCATTGGTTATCTGTCTAAAGGCAATGAAGAAATGCTTTTTTCTCGTTTGGCCCAGGTAATGGATTTAGCCCGCCAGTCATTGAAATTGAAGCGTGGAATTCTGGAGAATTTTACCGAGATGGGCCTATATCCCTACTCCCGTTATTTCTTGAATGACATTAAAGAGCGGTTTGGACAATATTGGCGCAATCATTTCAATACGGTCGGCATTAATGGCATGAATGAGGCAGTTTTAAACTTTTTAGACAAACCACTTAGCTCCAAAGAGGGCGGGGAGTTAGCCAGTAAAATGATGGATTTCATGTTGCAACGTCTGGTGACTTTTCAGGAAGAGGACGACCAATTGTATAATTTAGAAGCTACACCGGCCGAAGGAGCGACTTATCGTTTTGCTAAAAGGGATAAAGAGCTTCACCCTGATATTTTAGTCGCTAATGAAGGGCAGTATAAAGAACGGGGAGCTGCCCCTTACTATACAAACTCCACTCATTTTCCAGTTAATTATTCAACCGATATTTTTGATGTTTTAGAGAAGCAGGATAATCTGCAAATAAAGTATACCGGCGGTACCGTAGTCCATATTTTCCTAGGCGAAAAGATGCCAGATATTGAGAGTACTAAAAACCTAGTGAAGAAGGTCGCCGAAAGCTTTCATTTGCCTTACTATACTTTGACCCCGACTTTTTCCATCTGTCCTAAGCATGGTTACTTGCCAGGCGAGCATCGTTATTGTCCGATATGCGATGACGAAATCGGTTATATCAGAGAACAAAAGGAGAAATTACCATTGTAAACATAAGATAGGAATCGGAATCTGAATCGTTAATTTTAAATTATTAACTAATTTAAAATAATATGGAAGGTGACAACAAAGAAATTTTAAGGCAGCCCTGCGAAGTTTATTCGCGGGTTGTTGGTTACATTAGGCCGGTAGATCAATGGAATCCAGGCAAGCAGTCGGAATTCACTGATCGCAAGACCTTTGATAACTGTCGGACTTGTTCCGTGGAAGAACTGCCGGTTTAAGGGTATTTTACTTTTACTATGAGAATAGGTGGTCTTCAGCCGGTTACATTATTGGATTATCCGCAAAAAATGGCAGCAATCGTATTTACCTACGGGTGTAATATGCGCTGTCCTTTTTGTTATAATCCGCAATTGGTTTTGCCTGGCCTGCCAGCTGATAGGCTGTACGATGAAGATCAAGTGATTAATTTTTTAAAGCGACGAAAAAAATATCTTGATGGTTTGGTTATTACCGGTGGCGAGCCGACATTACAAAAAGGACTAATAGGATTTCTTGCTAAAATGAAGAAAATCGGTTACTCTGTTAAATTAGATACTAATGGCTTATTGCCGGAGTCGCTTAAAGATTTATTGGATCGAGAATTGGTTGATTATATTGCTATGGATATTAAGGGGCCACTCGAAGAATATGAAAAATATGCCGGTGTTACGCCTGAAGGCGTTGAGAAAAGTATTGCTTTAGTGATGTCCAGTGGTTTGCCTTATGAGTTCAGAAGCACTTTAGTTAAAGGATGGCATAACCGGACGGATATTGCGATTATGGCGGAAACAATCAAAAATGCCGATTTATATTATTTGCAGAATTTTCAGGACAGTGAGTGTTTGGCTGGTAAAGATTTTTCCGGTAAGCCGTTTTTTAAAAAAGAATTGGAGGGATTTCGTCAATTAGCGGAAGACTGGGTGAAGAAATGTGTTATAAGATAATAAATCATTGTTAGATTCTAATTGCCCTTAAGTCATAAAAAATAATAATATGACCGAAGAAAAACCTAAAGATTTAGTATTGGAATTATTACAACAAAACCTGGCGGCGACTCTAGAGTTGCGTGAAGATATTAAAAAGGTCCGCCGCTATATGATGTGGCGAACACTTTGGTCAATTATTTGGATTACTATGGTAATCGCTCCAGCTCTTTGGGCTGCTTTATATCTGCCGACGATTATGAAAGATTATGAAAACTATTTTAAGGTTTTAGAAATGGTCATATCTTAATTATATGAATGATTTATTAATAAAAATTAAAGAGCTGCAAGATAAAGTAGCCGCCACTTGGAGGTTACTTTGACCCCGATCAAGCTGAAAAAGAACTGAAGCAATTGGAAGTCAAGATGTCTAAGCCGGAATTTTGGTCTGATTCCGAAACCGCCAAGGCCGTGAGCAAACAGTATGATGATTTAAAAAAAGAGGCGGCGACTTGGCAAAAGTTAACCGATAGTTTGGTAGAACTTTTGGAATTGTCGAAAATTTTCGACAGTAGCGGAGAGTTGGATGGTCATCAGTCCGAGTTAACGGATAAATTACAGCAACTGCAAGCAGAATATGACCGCTTGGAATTTGCTGTTTTATTTTCTGGTAAATATGATAAAGAAAATGCGGTATTTTCGATTCATGCCGGCACTGGCGGCGTAGATGCGATGGATTGGGCGCAAATATTAGTCAGAATGTATTTGCGTTTTTGTGAACGTCACGGTTTTGAAGCTAAGATTATTGATGAAACAGCGGGTGGCGAGGCCGGAATCAAATCAGCAACTATTGAGGTGACTGGGCGTTACGCTTATGGCTGGTTGAAGGCCGAGGGAGGTGTGCACAGATTGGTGCGTATTTCACCGTTTGACGCGGAGAAAATGCGCCATACTTCCTTTGCTTTGGTGGAGGTGTTGCCAGAATTAGAGGAAGTGGAGTCTATAGAAATTAAAGATGAAGATATTAAAGTGGAGGCTTTCCGCGCTGGCGGTCATGGTGGCCAATCGGTCAATACCACTGACTCCGCTGTCCGCCTGACTCATTTGCCGACCGGTATCGCCGTTAAGTGTCAAAATGAAAGATCACAGTTGCAAAATAAGACTAAAGCGCTGAAAATTTTAAAGTCAAGGCTATTACAGTATTATCAGGAAGAGGCTGGACAGAAGAAAGAAAAAATCAAAGGCGAATATCGCCAGGCTCAGTGGGGCAATCAGGCTCGCTCCTATGTCTTGCAGCCTTATCGCTTAGTTAAAGATCATCGCACTGGTTATGAGACGGCCGATACTGATCGAGTACTTGACGGAGAAATTGATGATTTTGTCGGCGCTTACCTTAAACAACAAGCCGGAAAGTAATGTCATTAAGCCGTGCTCAGTTGTTATTTTTTTCTTGCCTCGCTTTTATTGCCGGAGTGTTCTTCGGTAATTTTTTTAATTTGCCAGCTTTTGGACTTTTTTGCTTAGGATTGATTCTATTGTTTTCGACTGTCGTTTCCAGTTTTAAGATTAAAGATAAGGCTAAAAATAATAACCGATTATTTATTATTTTTTTGCTTTTTAGTTTTTTTGTTTTTGGCTGGTGGCGTTACGTCTTAGCTTTGCCCGATTACAGCCAGCCGGATAGATTAAGCGGCCATACTTCATCCACAGTAGAGTTCATCGGCCGGGTCGCCAGTATTGATAGGACGATTGACAACCAGAAGTTGATGATCAAAGCTGATTATTTAGTCCGGGCAGTCCCAGATTTTTCTCCAACATTAGAAATAAGAAATCAGCCGGTGGCCGGTCGAGCAGCAGTTAAGACTGGTTTATATCCGGAGTGGCGATTGGCGGAAAAAGTTACGGTTGATTGCCACTTAGTCCGCCCGGGAATGATTGAAGATTTTGATTATGCCAGGTATCTAAGAAAAGACAAAGTTTTTGTTTCTTGTATTCTGGCTGAAGTGAGTTCATTATCTTTGCCGGATAACTTTTCAGTTTTGGGGAATATTGGCCGTCTAAAGTCTTGGTTGGCCCAGGGCATTAATAACTCCTTGTCTGAGCCCCAAGCTTCAATTATCAGGGGTATTATTTTAGGTGATAGCCGTGGCATTCCTGAATCTTACAGTACGATCTTTGCCAATTTAGGTTTGACGCATATCATTGCCGTGTCCGGTTCACACTTGGTTGTTGTTTTTGCTATTATTTTGAGTTTGCTTATCGCTCTGGGTATCAGAAGACAGAAAACTTTTTGGCCTTCGGTTTTTATTATTGCTGGTTATGTGCTTTTAGTCGGCACTCCGGCTTCGGCCGTAAGATCGGCTATTATGGCGTTAGCAGCGCTTTATGCAGTAACCTTGGGCCGATTGACCGGAATAAAAAATATTCTAGCTTGTACTGCCGCAATCATGCTTTTATTTAATCCTTTTATTTTGCTTGATGATGTTGGTTTTCAATTGTCCTTTTCCTCGGTTTTGGGGTTAGGTTATTTGTTGCCGATTTTCAGACAACGTTTCAGGAATTGGCCGGAATTATGGCAATTAAAGGAAATGTTTTTGACTACCGTTAGCGCTCAACTTTCCACCCTGCCATTAGTCGTGTATTATTTCGGGCGTTTGTCTTTATTGTCTTTGCCGGCCAATTTGTTGATTCTGCCGATTATTCCGCCACTGATGATTCTGGGGTTGATTAATGCGATAGTCGGGGTAGTTTTCCCATTCCTCGGTCAAATAATCGGCTGGTTGACTTGGTTGGCGGTTCAATATTGGCTAATAGTTTCTAGTTTAATTGATTCTTTGCCATTAAGTTCTGTCGGTTTTTCCGGCTTTGGCGTACCGGCGTTAATTCTTTCTTATATTTTGCTAGGCTGGTTTGTCCGGCATCAGGAGAAAAAAACGTAGTATATTGTAGCTTTTTTCTTATAACTGTAGCTTGACAAGATTAAATTAATAGTCTAATATCGACTTAGGCACTTTACAACCTCAACCGCCGATGCCAAATTTTGGCTAAGCATATAAGGAGATTAGCTATGACACGAGCCATGCAATATCGGATGTTTTGGTTTGATTTGGCTGCTTTATTGGATTTGGGCTTACCGCTGATGCGATCCCTGAATATCATTTGTCAACAATTATCCAATACTGATAGTTTTGGCTGTGGTATCAAAAAAATTATTGAAGACGCTCAAGGCGGTTTGACTTTTTCGGAGGCTCTGGCCGCTTCTTCAATGTTTTCATCAACCGAGATATGCGCTATTAGGGCTGGAGAAGTAGGTGAAATGTTGTGTTTGGCAGTGAATTGTATTGCTGATGGTAGGATTCCTTCCCGCGCCGATCAATATGAGTCTTTTTATCAGATTTTAAGCAGTCTGCTTGCATGCGGGGTTCCTATTCTGCAAGCGCTGAAAGAAAGTGAAAGAGGGTTGGATCCGCCCTTGAGGGAGGCGGTGGAAAAAATTCATGACTCTATTAGGGATGGTGGCACTATCGTCGATGCTATGACGGAGACAGGACAATTTTCCTTTATGGAAGCCAACCTGGTAGACGTTAGTGAGAATAGGTATTCACCATCCGATTCTTTGGATATACCCACTGTTGATATTTGCAGTGATGGATGCAACCTTGATTTTCTACTGTCCCGTTTGGCTATGTTGAGTCGACGACCTAACAATGGATGAACTTTAAACTTAATGCCAAGCCCGCCGGGTTTGGCATTTTTTTTGTCAAATGTTATAATGTTAGTAGTTAAATCGGTATTATGAAAAAAATATTTCTAATTTTAGTTGTTATCTTGATTGCTGGCAGTATCAGCGGTAAGCCGGCTCAAGCCGCTTATTTGCCGATGTCAGGAGATTTAGTCAAGACTGCCGCCAGTCCGGCAGTTTATATTATTGATGACGACCTCAAACGCCACCTGTTCTCCAACCAAGCCACTTTTTTTACTTGGTACAGTGGCAGCTGGTCGGATCAAAAAATCAAGATTGTCACCCAAGATGAATTTGATCAGATAGATAACGGCAAAAATGTCATAGTCAGGCCGGGGAGCAATCTGGTGCAGTTTGACAACAGCAATAAAGTTTTTGCCGTTACTCCCGGCGGCGTATTATGCGAGGTCCGCGCCCTGTACGGTGATAATTGGCAGTCGCGCGTTATTATTATTCAAAGTTCATTTGAGACGGATTATATCAGGGATAATTCCTGTATCCTTACTTCCGTTTCCAAATTGCCCGACGGTTCCATAATCCAGTACGTCGGTTCCAAAGATATTTATTTGATTGACGCCGGCACCAAAAGGAAGGTCACTACCAATGGTTTTAGCGTTAATGGCTATAAAGACAGTTCGGTTATTAAAAACGTCCCGACTACCATGACCTACACCAGCGGCAAGACCTCAGTGACGGCGGCCGAGCGCGGTTTGTCCATTCTTTATAGTTTAGCTTATAGCTTGACTCCGACTTCGCCGACTAAGCCTGATCTGATTGTTTACGATATTATTTTTCCTACCTCGCAACCCAAAGCTAACACCAATTATAATGTGGTGTTGCAAATAAAAAATACCGGTTCGGCTTTGACGACTTCGGCCGGCTTGCGTAATATTTCTTTTATCGGTCAGGATTTTACAATTAATACCATTAACCATGGCGACTATCCTTCCATCTCCAGACCGCTTGGCACTAGTCAAATTTTTGAAATAACTTATAATGGAAAATTCATTGCCAGCGGTAAGAAAACTTTAACCGCTAAGGTGGACGAGCCAAGCGAGTTAGCGGAAGTGAATGAAAACAATAATACTTATTCCGAGTATGTTACCGTTATTCCGTAACAGTTTATTTTTAGATGTTTTTTATAAAACCTCGTTGATTCGGGGTTTTTATTTTGGGCAAACATCTTGACAACAAGTTTAAGATTTGGTACAATTATATATTGATTTGGAATGGTTCAAATCAAGTCAATGAGTTTAAGAACATTAAAACAAACTCCGCTTAACAGCGGAACAAGGAGATGAATCATGGGTTACTTTTCCATCTTAGTCGTCATCGCAGTATTATCGGTATTATTTGGTTGGGCGTTGCATGCATATTCCGAACTCAATCATTTAGAAAGCAAAAAAAGAAAACGAGCAGAAACGCTAGTGTGGCTTAAGGCGGTTTTACCGGAAATTAAAAAGGGGGAAAAACAGTATAGTTATTTATTTTTAAGGGAAGATAAAATGGATCCCCTCGGTATTTTTGAGGAAGAATTAGGCTTGAAGCCGGGAGAATTAGAGAAATATTGCGATGCTGGCTTTGAAAGGGATGAGATATTCGATATTCTTATTCCCGAATTGGAAGAGGGGGCCCTTGATTATGATGAGCGTTTGAGGGGGCTTTATGAGACTATCAAGAGGTATTCCCCACTCTTAGACGATCTGCTTCCCAGTGAAGATCAAGTCAAAAAATATGAGTTAGCTGGAAGGATGGAAAGACGTCGTTTGGCAGTAGTGGCAGTGATTGATGCCGATGATCAGATGCGCATGGCCGTCGCGAAGCTTTATGAAGTTCTTGCAAGCTTTAGCCAAAAAGAGATTGGAGAGTTGGGCTTGGGAATCTCAGATGGTGTTTTGTTAGAACGCATGAAAGCTTACCTTGAGTAAGCTTTGTTACCCGCATAAAATTTGTAATCCCCGAACAATTTGTGCGGGGTTTTTATTTTGGGCGAATACTTTGCAAGGTAATATGCTATAATTTATTTATGAACAAGAAGTATACAAAGTATTTAATTGGCATTGCTGTTGCAGTTTTGTTGCTGGTTGGTATTAATTTTTATCAGCGTCACCCCGGCGCTGTTTTAGGAACTTTTAATATTCGTTCCACCTCGTCTTTGGAACTAATATTTTTTAATGTCGGCCAAGGAGATAGCTCGCTTATCATCACTCCTGATGGCCAGGATATCTTGATTGATGGCGGACATGATAATAAAGTACTATATGGGTTGGGTAAGTATCTGCCGCCAACCGATCGCACTATTGAAGCAATGATTTTGAGTCATCCGCATTCAGATCACGTCGCCGGCTTGGTGGAAGTTCTTAAGAGGTACCAAGTGGATAAAGTGATTATGACCGGAGTAACCCATACCGCGCCTGATTATTCGGAATTTTTAAGGTTAATTGAAGAAAAAAAAGTTCCAGTGGAAATAATCGACCGGCCGCAAGAGGAGACAATCGGCGGGCTGACTCTGCAATTTTTGATGCCGGAGAGGAGCTGGCAAGGTGAGCATGTGGCCAATCTTAATAATACTTCTATTGTCTTTAAGTTGGTTTATGGCTCTACTACGGCTCTGTATACCGGAGATTTTGAAAACGAGGAAAATTTGCTGTTGCAATCAATGGTTCAGATTAAGTCAGACGTACTCAAGGTTGGGCATCACGGCTCAACCAACGCCAATGATAAGGGGTTCTTGTCGGCTGTGGCGCCAGATTGGGCGGTGATTTCTGTTGGCGTTGATAACCAGTATGGCCATCCTCACTATCGTACGCTTTATTATTTGAAGCAGTTGGGTGCCAATGTTTTTCGTACTGACTTAGATGGGGATATCCGTTTGTTCAGCGACGGCCAGGGATTTATAACCGCCGACTAATTTTTTGACTTTACAGTTGATTTTTGTTAAGATTTCTTTGTTATTTAATTATTAATTTAATTTTTATTATTATGCCAGGTGATAAAATTAAAGTGTTGCTCGTAGAAGACGACGCTATGATCGTAGATATGTATAAGTTGCGATTGGAGGAGGAGGGTTATGAGGTCATTATAACCGATAGGGGCAGTCAAGCGATAGAACTAGCTAAGAAGGATGATCCGGATATTATCTTGTTAGATATTATCTTACCGGAAGTTGACGGTTTTTCCGTTCTCAGTTCACTTAAGAGCGAAGTAGCGACCAAGAAAATCCCGACAATTATCATGACTAACTTAGGACAGGAATCCGATCAGGAAAGGGGTCAGCAGCTGGGCGCTGAAGAATATTTCGTTAAAGCGCAACATACGCCGGCTGATGTAATAAACGTTATTAAAAAATATTTAAAATAATATGATTGAACGAACATTGGTTTTGCTTAAACCAGACGCGGTCAAGCGCGGTGTGATGGGGGAGATAATAGCTCGTTTTGAAAAAGTGGGCATGAAGATCGTGGCTTTGCGTTTGGCTTGGGTCAGTGAAGAGAAGGCCAAAGCGCATTATACCGAAGACATTGCTATTCGACGGGGCGAGCATGTCCGCAATTATTTGGTTGATTTTATCACCTCGGGCCCGGTCTTAGCTTTTGTAGTTGAGGGCGTAGACGCTATTGAGAATGTGCGAATGATGGTCGGCGCGACTGAGCCGAAATCCGCTATTCCCGGCACTATCCGTGGCGATTATTCCCATGTTTCTTATTCTCATGCCGATGCGGAGAAAAAAGTTGTAGCCAACCTTATTCATGCTTCCGCTGACAAGGCTGATGCGGAAAGAGAAATTTATGTCTGGTTTAACGAGGATGAGATTTTTGATTACAAGACGGCTTACGAAGCGCATACTTTATAAAGTTATTTAAACTAAAAAATCGCTAGCTTCGGCCGGCGATTTTTTATCACTTTTAATATTTCTCCCTCCTTAATAGTGAGTTAAATGGTTAATTTTTTGTTCCAGTTATTCTACCGCTCCTTCAATACACCAATAACCTCCGTTTAAGCTGTGTTCGATAGTAATCGGGCAACCGCCGCATAAGCAGCCGCTTTTTTTGATCTCACAGGAAGCTTTGCCTGAGGCGCAAAATAAACTTTCCGTTCGATCTCGTAGGCAATCGCTGTAAGAAGGACATTGCCCACAAATACATCTTTTCGAGTTTTCCTCGGTTTTTCGTATGGCCATATGTTTAATTGGCACTATTGACTGTGTGCCAGTCACTAATGCCAGATTTACGAAATAACTTTGCTGATTTGATAGTGTTATCGGCTAAAAGGCTTACTTCTTCAATGAAACAAGGCCCGGTTACGATAGCTTTGTCTGCCGAAGTCGGGTTACAGATTGAGGACATCGCATATAAAGCGGAGAAGGGTGGGAAGATCATCCCAAAATGATTAAGGGTCATAAATAGACTACTGATAGTTAAGGCTGCGCCAGCCTCATGTCCGGTAACAATCACTCCGGCGGTTTTTCCGCTGAAGCGACGGATAAAACCGCTACCCGGAACGTCATCGGAAGCAGTGAGGCGGATAAACTCGGTATGTTTTTTATTGAGTTCGCGATCTTTGGTTTTTTTAGGATCAGCCGGAGGCAAACTGCCGTCTAAACTGATACAGCGGTCTAGAAACAAGGACATGAGTGATGACATTTTAAAATTGTTCACAGGCGTGGCAAAAATAATCGCATCCGCGGCTAAAATCTTGTCGTACAAAGTTTTACTCATATCATCGGCACGCGGTGTGCCTTTTTGATAACAAGAACAAGGGAAGTGGCACTGGGTATTGACCGTAGAATAGCAGGCTTTGCAAGGTTTGATATCGTATTTTCTCAACAGTAATAATTCAGTTTGCGCGCCAAGTTCGTGGCAACGTTTTAGGCATGACTCCAATAATGATTCAGAATTAGATTTCTCTTGCGCCATATCCAATTCATCACGTGCCGAGCCGGATATTCCCAGTATTTTGATTTTGCCGCTCTTCTTTTTTGCCAACTGCCGGACTTCATTAATCCCTTGTTCTTGGATGTCTTTAAACCGTTTTAAGGTGGTGGCGTTAATTTCTAATTGTTTTGTTATCTCCCTATCACTTAGGTTTTTTTGTTTGATCATATGGTGTGACGGATAGCTTGCATTAATTATATCACTTTAAGACTAGAGCAACAAAAAACCCGGCCGGAGCCGGGAAAATCATCAGGGCGTAACAGCAGTAATTACTTTTGTTTTTTAGTTTTGGTTTTTAGGCAGGCGGTGCAGATAGCGGTTGATCTGCCATCCAACTTCTTGCTTTTCAGATTGATTTTCTGAGTGCGCTTGGATTTGATATTGGAGTGAGAAACGGAAAAACTGCTTCTGGTGCCGCGTCCGCAAACGGAACATGCTTTAGGCATAAAATTAAATAAAAAGTTAAAGTCTCAAAATGTAAAGTTATTCTAACAAATTTGAATAAAAAAGTCAAATCTGCTAGAATATAGTTAGATTTTAACTTTGAATTATTTTTTTATGCCTTTAAATTGGTTATTTACCGAACCGTTATTTTTTCTTTCTTGGATTTTGGCTATTTTAGTTACTTTAACTATTCATGAGTTTTCCCATGCCTTGGTCGCTAATATGTTAGGTGATTCCACAGCTAAAGATGGGGGACGGTTGAATTTTAATCCTTTAGTACATTTGGATCCATTGGGATTCATTATGATGCTGATAGCCGGCTTTGGCTGGGCCAAACCAGTGCCGGTTAATCCTTACAATTTGCGTGGCGGTCGTTGGGGTATGGCCCTGGTGTCTTTTGCCGGTCCTTTATCTAATTTTTTTGGAGTGCTGGTTTTTGCTGTATTTTTTAAGATGATTTCTCCTGTATTAGGACCGATGAATTTGCTGGTTAATTTTTTGTTTTTATTGATTTTGATTAATATTTCGCTTTTTGTTTTTAATTTGATTCCTATTCCTCCGTTAGATGGTTCCAGAGTGTTGCTTGCTGTTATTCCTGATAAATTTTACGATTTTAAAGAAAAATACCTCATGTATGGCCCGTATATTCTGTTGGCCTTGGTCTTGATTGACAACTTTACCAATGTCGGCATTTTTGGCAGACTTTTCCAGGGAATTATAAATATATTGAGTAGATTTTTATAAAATTGTTTTTAGCGTTGACTTTTAGGCGGAAATCGGTTAAAATAATATCTATAAAAAACAGTAAAAATATTTTCGGTTAAATTGTTTAAAATTAGCCAAGTTATCCGAAGGATCCCATTCCGGAATTGGGATTTTTTCATTCTCTGCCAACCGCTTGCTTATTGAACGTGAGCTCTCGTCTGGCACTAATGAACTTTGGTAATTTTCGCTGAAATTCAATGTTTTAATCGTTAAATTTTATTAAATATATAATTTTGATTCTTAATTCTTAATTTAAATTTGTAACTATTCAGTTATGCCTACAATAAATCAATTACTCAAAAAGGGACGCAAACCCAAGATTGTCAAATCTAAGACGCCTGACATTCAGACGACTTTGGATAGTTTGCATCGCCGTAAACATACCATGCAGAAAGGCAACCCCTTCAAACGTGGCGTGTGTACGGTTGTAAGAACCACTACGCCGAAAAAGCCGAACTCCGCTTTGCGTAAAATCGCCCGCGTCCGTTTGTCTAATGGCCAAGAGGTTACTGCTTATATTCCCGGCATCGGCCATAATCTGCAGGAGCACTCCATTGTCATGGTGCGTGGCGGCAGGGTTAAGGATTTGCCTGGTGTCAGATATCATATTGTCCGCGGCGTTTATGATTCCGCCGGTGTGGCTAATCGCAAGCGCGGTCGTAGCTTGTATGGAATGAAGAAAGAGAAGAAGGCAGCCAAGTAATTACGAATTTCAAATTACTGATTACTAATTTTCATGTTTAATCGCTAATAATTTCGTAAGTGTAATTTGAAGTTTAATTCGTAATTCTTAATTCGTAATTCTTAATTGAATAACATATGAGAGGTAAACCAGCAACAAAAAGAGTGATTGCCCCCGACGAGAAATATAGTCGCGAGGATATCGCTAAGTTCATCAATTATATTATGGAGCGCGGCAAAAAATCGGTCGCCAAAAATATCGTTTACGAGGCCTTGGAAATTATTTCCGATAAGACTAAAGTTGATCCTTTAGTTGTGTTTGATACGGCCATTAAGAATGCCGCTCCAACCGTAGAAATCAAGGGTCGCCGCGTTGGTGGCGCCAACTATCAAGTGCCGATGGCTGTTCGTCCTTCCCGCAGCTATACTTTGGGCTGCCGTTGGATTATCGGCGCCGCTAAAGCCAAGAAAGGCCGGCGTATGGCCATTAAGTTGGCGGAGGAGTTAACCGCCGCTTACAATAATGAAGGTGCCGCTATCAAAAAGAAACAGGATACTTACAGAATGGCTGAAGCTAACCGCGCCTTTGCGCATTTTTCCAGATAAAAGTAATAAATAATACTTAATAAGTAACCAGTACTTTTAAAATAATATAGTCAAATAATCAATAAGATAGCCACAAAAGGAGATAGATTAATGGGCGGGAAAAACACTGTTAGGGAACTTCAAGAGAGACTGAATGTTATTGAAAGGCAGATTAAAAAAATACAGGCGGATGCTGGGAAAAATATTAAGTCTGCTCGAAAAAGGTATCGCCAAATACAAAGACAGATTAGGCAATGTCAGGTTGCCTGTAAACATGGCTGGGTAGAACAAGGTTTTGACGCGAATTGTGTTTACTATTCATGCATTAAATGTGGTCGAGAAAATAAAATAGTAAGGACACGCACTGAATATAAACCTTATTGATTATTTTTTGAGGCGATAGTCCGTGTTTTCGCCTCTTCCAAAAATATTTAGGATTTTTAATATTTATTATTTGTATTCAAAACGCGAATGCAAGAAATATTGTGCCGATTCTTGGTGGGAATAGCAAATCCTCGTAATTTTGAACCTTAAAAGAAAAAATCAACTGACAGGAGGGAAAAGCAATGGAAGTTAGCCGGGCTGAACTGGGGGTCAGTATCAGCAAATTAGAATTGGATTCCTTGACGGTAAAAATTGGTCAGTTCATTGGCTATGATGGCGGAGAAGTTAAGTTTAGATTTTCGTCCCGTTTATGCCTGAATGATAATTTTGATCATCCCATTTTGCATACCGAAGCCGTATTTAAAACTCCTGAAGAAGCAACTGAGTGGGGCGATAGGTTATTGGATCTATTAAAAGGATTACCGCCGAAATCTCATACTTTTAGTAAAGGCCAGGTCGATCCCGATAAACAGAATAGGGTAATTATTTTAAGATTGCCTTAATATTATTGACAACTTCGAGAACCTGTAAAAAATATGGAAAAAGGTAATGGAAATGCTAAGCAGTTGATTTTTCGAGGTGGCAGCTCGTGCTTCCGCCTCTTCCAAAAAGTTTTATAAAATTTAAATATTTATCAGTATTATCATTAAAATTAGTAATCATTAATTCGTAATTTGTAATTAACCAGTATGCCCCGTAAAACACCCTTAGAAAGAATTAGAAACATTGGTATTATCGCCCACATTGATGCGGGCAAGACTACCGTATCAGAGCGCATTCTTTTTTATACCGGAAAGAAGCATAAGATCGGTGAAGTCCATGAAGGTGAAGCCACTATGGACTGGATGGAACAGGAACGCGAACGCGGTATTACCATTACATCCGCCGCTACCACTTGTTATTGGCCTAACGCCGATTGGCTGGGCGGTCAAGATATCCAAATCAACTTAATTGATACCCCAGGCCACGTGGACTTTACTGCTGAAGTGGAGCGCTCTTTGCGCGTCTTGGATGGCGGTGTCATTGTTTTTGACGGCGTGGCCGGCGTGGAACCGCAATCTGAAACCGTCTGGCGTCAATCAGAGAAATATCATGTGCCCAAACTTGGTTTCATTAATAAAATGGATCGCATGGGCGCAAACTTCTATAATGATCTAAAATCAATCTATGATCGTTTGACTCCTCATGCCCATCCTATCCAGTTGCCGATCGGCGCCGCTGAGACTTTTACCGGCATCATTGATTTGCTTGAAATGAAAGCCGAGGTTTACAAGGATGATTTGGGAACCAAATGGGAAATCACCGACGTGCCTGCCGATGAAGCGGAACGCGCTAAAAAATATCGCCACGAGTTAGTGGAAGCTATTGTGGAAACTGACGAAGCCTTGATGGAAAAATATTTGGCCGGTGAAGAGATCTCGGTAATTGATTTGAAGAAGGCATTGAGGAAAGCCACTATTGCTAATAAGCTTATACCGATATTATGCGGTAGCGCCTTAAAAAACAAAGGCGTGCAATTTTTGCTGAATGCCGTAGCCGAATACCTGCCTAATCCTTTGGAGGTTCCGGCTCCTATTGGCCACAGTGTTGAAGATGAGACAAAAGAAATACCTTTAGTTGTCTCTGATGATGTGCCGTTGGCCGGTTTGGCATTTAAGATTGCTACCGATCCCTTCGTCGGCAAATTGGTATTTTATCGCGTATATTCCGGCGTTTTGAAATCCGGCTCTTATATTATTAATAACAAAACCGGCAATAAGGAACGCATCGGTCGTATTTTGCGCATGCACGCTAATTCGCGCGAAGAGGTTGATGAGGTATACGCCGGAGAAATCGCCGCCTTAGTCGGCATTAAGGATGTTACTACCGGTAATACTCTGTCTGATCCGTCTTTCCCTATACTTTTGGAATCAATTAAATTTCCCGATCCGGTTATTGATATCGCTATCGAGCCTAAAACTAAGGCCGATCAAGAAAAGATGGCTTTGGCTCTATCCAAGTTGGCAGAAGAGGATCCGACTTTCCGCGTTCACACTGATGAAGAAACCGGCCAAACAATCATCTCCGGTATGGGCGAGTTGCATCTGGATATTATTGTAGATCGCATGAAACGTGAGTTTAAAGTAGAAGCCAATATTGGCAAGCCCCAGGTCGCCTATCGTGAAACTATTAAAGGCAAGGCCGAAGCTGAAGGCAAATATATCCGCCAATCCGGCGGTCGTGGCCAATACGGCCATTGCTGGTTGCGTGTGGAACCGTCCGAACCTAATCAGGGTTTTGTTTTTGCTGATGAAGTTAAAGGTGGTGTTGTGCCTCGCGAATTTATTAAGCCGATTGAAAAGGGCGCCAGGGAAGCGACAGAGCGAGGTATTCTGGCCGGTTATCCCTTGATTGATGTCAAAGTCACCGTTTATGACGGTTCTTACCATGAGGTTGATTCGTCCGAAGCCGCCTTTAAGATTGCCGCCTCAATGGCTTTGCAGGACGCCGCCAAGCGCGCCACCCCGGTCATCTTGGAACCGGTGATGAAAGTCGAAGTTACTACCCCGGAGCAGTTCATGGGCGATGTTATCGGTGATTTGAATGCTCGTCGCGCTGTCATTAATTCTATGGAAGATCGAGGTGTCGGAGCTTCGGCCGTTAAGGTCATTAGCGCGCAAGTGCCGTTGGCCGAGATGTTCGGCTACGCCACTATCGTGCGTTCCATGACCCAGGGTCGCGCTAATTACTCTATGGAGTTTTCTCGCTATATGGAAGTGCCGAAGAATGTGGAGATGAAGATCATTGAAGGTCGCCAGGGCAAAAAAGAAGAAAGACGCTAAAGATTTTAAATATAAAAAATACTCCGATAATTGTCGGGGTGTTTTTTTATATTAATTCGTTTATAATCAAGATTAAAATTTTATTAAATATTAAAATAAGGTTATTAATTATTTGTGGTAGGTGGTTTTTATGTTATAATAGGGTTGTTATAATAAGCTATAGTTATGCATAAATCATTTGAAAGAACCCTTATCGGTCCTTATCGCGATATCGCCAGGGAACAGATGCAGCAAAGCAGAGAACCGGAAGTTACCAGTAAAGACAAAGCAGAACTTGAAATGGTGTTAAATTGGCATCTTGAGAATAGGGCTAAGCAGTCATCTTTGGAGAGGGGTACTGTTAAGGGGAAGCAAAAGACTCTCAGTAATCAAAGAGAAATTTTTGAAATTCAAAAAAAGAAACAGAAGTTGGTGGAATAGCTGGAAAATGAGAGGGTCAAATTAAATAATCCTGACTATCGCCCGGAAAGAATTCCCGGAAGTCGTGAAGTCATTGCCGAAGGAGATCAGTATTATGTTATTGAGGAGGACGGCGGTAGGGTCCCGATAACTTTGGGAGAAATAATTACTGATCAGAGATTGGGTTTGAAATATTATTTGGATTCGGCAAGTATTTCCAGAGCCGTTAGGAAAAGATATATTTTTGAGAGAGTAAAAGGCCAATTGCAGGATTTATTGGATTGTCAGATTATTTTGGATCAGCCGGAAATGGCTCCCGCCGTTGTGATTAAAAAAACTATAATTAACGGAAAGCGTAAATTTTTGGATAATAATAAGGGTTTTATTGCGGAAATCATGGTAACTAATTTTTTGGATAAATTATCCTGGGATTTGGACGCTGATTTTGAATTGATTAGGACTGATGTTTACGAAGACGCAAAAAATAAGATTGATTTCGCTATTAGGCGCAAGCGTCATTATCGAGGCGTCAAAATTGAGAATGAAGAAATTGATAGCCAACGGCCAGCCGCTAAATTAGGTTTGGGTATTCAATTTACCATTAAAAAGGAAGGATTAGGAAGAAAACGTAAACAAGTTCAAGGAATTAGAGAAACAGTAAAAGAGGGAGGAGAATTGGACGATATTGTTTTAGTCAGGGTGCCATTAGAGAGTTTAAACATCATTTTTTCTCAGTGGGTAGCGGACGGTCGTCAGCCCGGCGGACCGGACAAGCTTTGGGATACGGCGATTAAACACGCTATCATTGGGGGTGTATTGAAGGGTCTGATGAGTCCCGAAGAAATTCAAGAGATTAAGGATAAGGTTAAATAAAGATCAGCGGTAAAAATACTCCGGCAGCTGTGCCGGAGTATTTTTGTTTAAAAACTTGAAAAAAATAGCATATTTTAGTACTATTAAGGCAATATAATATATGTCAAAAATAGAATTAGCCAAGGCGTATGACGCCGAATCTGTCGAAGACGGAATCTACCGCAAATGGGAAGAATCCGGTTATTTTAATCCCGATAATCTGCCGGGTGAACGGCCGGAGAAATTTGTCGTCTCCATGCCCCCGCCCAATGTTACCGGCGTTTTACACTTGGGTCATGCCCTGGAGAATTCTATTATGGATATCGAGTTGCGTTACCAGCGACTCAAGGGTAAGCGAGCATTACTTGTGCCTGGAACAGATCATGCGGCTGTGGCTACTCAAGCCAGGGTGGAAGATGAACTCAAAAAACAAGGCATCAAGCATCCGCGTCAAGAGTTGGGTCGCGAGGAACTGCTGAAAAAAATTCGCGAGTATGCAGAAGAAAAAAAATCAGTTATTTTATCGCAGATAAAAAAAATAGGTACATCCTGCGATTGGTCGCGTTTAGCTTATACTTTTGATGAACCTCGTACCAAGGCGGTGAATGAATTATTCCGTCGGATGTTTGCCGATGGTTTGATTTATCGCGGTTATCGCGTAGTCAATTGGTCGGTTAAGGGGCAATCCACCTGCTCTGATGATGAGTTGGTATATGAAACCGTTAAGACTACGGTTTATACTTTTAAGTATAGTCAGGATTTTCCTATCGCTATTGCCACCACTCGTCCGGAAACCAAATTGGGTGATACGGCTGTGGCAGTTAATCCTGATGATGATAGATATAAACAATACATCGGCCAGAAGTTTACGGTAGATGTTGGTGCGGCTAAGCCGCTTGTCATTACGATTATTGCCGACAAAAATGTTGATGTGAATTATGGCACGGGCGCGGTCGGCGTTACGCCGGCGCACAGCCAGATTGATTTTGAGATGTATGAGCAGAATAAAGATATTGGTATTATTCCGGTTATCGGTAAAGACGGTCGGATGTTACCTGTCGCGGGCAAAGATTATGATGGTTTGACTATTAATGAAGCCCGGGAAAAATTCGTAGATTGGCTTAAAGCTAATCATCTCTACATTAAAGAAGAGGAGGTTGAACATAATGTCGGCAAGTCGGACAGGTTCGGCGATGTGGCTGAAGCGCTCCCCATGGAGCAATGGTTTGTGGATGTAAAAAAGCAGATTCCCGGCCGCGGTAAAACCTTAAAGGATTTGATGCGCGAAGCCGTAACCATCGGCCATAATCATGACAAAAACAAAATTATCAAGATTACGCCGGAGAGATTCCACAATACTTATTTGCATTGGATTGATAATTTACGCGATTGGTGCATCTCCCGTCAAGTTTGGTGGGGTCACCGCATACCCGTGTGGTATTGCGACGATTGCGGAGAAATATTTTACTCTGATCAACCGGTAGACAAATGTCCCAAATGCGACAACAGCCAGGTACGTCAAGATGAGGATACCTTAGATACTTGGTTTTCTTCGGGTGCCTGGACTTTTTCCACTTTGGGCTGGCCGGAGCAAACTGACGATTTAAAAAAATACCATCCGACAACTTGGATGCAAATGGGTTATGAAATTTTATTTTTCTGGATGGCCAGAATGATCCTGATGACCACTTATGCTCTTGATGACATTCCTTTCAAAGATGTTTATATTCATGGCATTTTACGCGCCAAAGACGGCCGTAAGTTTTCTAAATCTTTGGGTAATGGCCTAGATCCGTTAGAAATTATTGAAAAATACGGCACTGACGCTTTACGTTTGTCTTTAATTAAGGGTACGACCGCCGGCAACGATGCCAGGTTTTATGAAGAGAAGGTGGAGGCGGCGAGGAATTTTGTCAATAAATTATGGAATATTTCCCGCTATATCCTGTCTACCGTGGAAAATCCTCGGTTGGTAGAAGTGGCGCCGGAACCCATTACCCTAGCTGATAAATGGTTATTGGATAAGTTAAATGCTAAAATCTACGAAGCCACCAAGCAATTGGACAATTGTGAGTTCTCTTTGGCCAGTGAGATTTTGTATGACTTTACTTGGAGTGATTTTGCCGATTGGTATTTGGAGGTCGCCAAAATAGAAAAAGGTAAGGATGATATTCTGCTTTATGTTCTGCAAACGCTATTAAGACTCTGGCATCCGTATATGCCGTTTATCACTGAAGAGATTTGGGACAAATTAGCGGACGAGAGAATATTAATGGTGGAGTCCTGGCCGGTTAGTAAAGAAGTGGGATTATGGGATAAGATAAAAGAGATAGCATATTTGTCAGTCAGCGAAGGTGGCAATGATTTTGAAGTTGTCAAAGAGTTAATCATAGCGATTAGGAATCTGCGCGCGGAAAATAAGATTGAACCAGCTAAGTTGATTGATATTGTAATTATTAGCGCTAAAAAGGAATTATTGGAGTCGCAAGCAAAGATTATTAAGCGTCTGGCACGGCTGCAAAATTTGGCGATTGATTCTGTCGGAGTCAAACCGGAAAATTCCGCGGTTAAAGTTATTGAAGGATCGGAGATTTATTTAGTCTTGGCCGGGCTGATCAATATTGGAGCAGAAAAGGAACGCTTGGCTAAAGAAATTATGGAGACGGAAAAATACTTGAGCGGTTTGCAAAGCAAGATGGATAATGAGGAATTTGTGAAAAATGCACCCAAAGCAGTGGTGGAAAAAGAAAAAGAAAAGTTGACTGTTGCCGAAGAGAAGCTTGCTAAATTACGCGAGCAAGTCAATAGTCTATAGCTCACTATTTTTTACGATATTTTCATATTCATTTTTATAAAAAGTTAGTGCAACACCTGTTTGTTAGCGTCTTTATTAAATACATAATTTTTTGAATAAAAAAGAAACCCCGCACTGCGCAAGCAGGGCGGGGAGTTGTGTAATTAGGCGATCTCGGCGGCTTCCGAGCGCATTTTATCAAAGGCGCTTTTTTTGGTGGCGTGAGATCCCCATTTAACATAAGAACTATGACTCATCTGCTGGGCTTTTGCAATATTGCCTCGGCAGATCATGAGGCAGCAGCCAAACAAGTCAAATAGATCGCGCGGGGCGTTGCGATGGCCGTACTTTATTTTTCCCGCAACGATTTGTTTTTTCCCGTCAGTGATAAGCTTTTGGCGGTATTGTCTTGCCCGATATATGGTAGCTAACGCCCCTATGGTTTCGGCGGCTCCCAATTGTACGCCGATTTCCAGGCAGACGAAGTCATACCAATAGCCATACCCGAATGGCAACGGCTTGAATAAATACCGACAGCCGTCGATGGTGTCGACATACTCTGACAATTCTTCCGCTTTGGGAATGCGCGGTATTTTCTGGAAAAAAATGTCGGCTTCAATAAAGTATTCTTCCGCTGATTTTAGTATTCCGTCGAAACACGGGGCGTCGGTCAGCAGTACGCTTCCCGTGCATTGTAGCGCGGCTAAGTCGGCTCTGCCGATTTTGTCAGCTAAGACGTTCATGGCTTCCAAGAAAAGCTCATCCGCGATATGCAGGGCGAAGTTATTGTTGTTGAAATCGCTTGCATTTCCTTCGCCTTCGTTTATGAACACAACATGCAGGTCGCGGCGTGGTCCGTATTCTCTCATTCTCTGATACTCCTTGTTCTTCGGACTTTAATAAGGAACAGATAGAACCGCCATCGTCCACATAAACGATTTTGGTTTCGGATATAGCCAATCGCCCGACAAAGACGATTAACATAGTATTATATCAAATAGTCATGCTTTTGTCAATGTTTTTAACAAATAGTTATCCACACCCTTTAATTTAGTCGTTACTACTTTACAAAGTCCTGCTTTTACTATATTATTATTAAATCAACGCTAAATTATTGCCAGTTAAAGCGGTTAGACAGTATTCAGCCGCTAATTTATCAACTCAGCAATTAATATGCCTAATCTCACAAAATTAGTAAATTTACTCAAAAAAACAGGTGATAAGGCCATTGTTTTGGATGAGCACGGTGAACCGGGCTATGTTATTATGACTGTCGCTGATTATGAAGATTTAATTTTAGGTAAATCCGGCGTCTCGGGCTTGACAGAAGACGAACTTTTAGATAAAATAAATCGTGATATCGCCATTTGGAAGGATAATCAAGAATTAAGAGAATTATCAGTTGATCAGTACAATTTTGCTAAAGACATCGGAGTTGTCCCTGGTGATGAAGTTTTCTCTGAATTTAGCCAAAATAGTCAAGAGATTCAGGATGAGGATCGATATTATTTTGAGCCGGTAAGTGGTTAAATTGATTGTGAGGTAACTGTGGAAAAAACATAGTACCGCTCCCTCTTGATTTTTTTTGTTTTTGTGATATAATAGTCAAGCTAATAAAAATAATAAATAATACTAAATAATCTTGAGTTCTGGCTAAAACTCCCCGGATTTGAGGGCGAGGAACTCAAAAAGGATAACTAACATGGCAGAAGCATTCAACAGAAGCAAGCCCCACGTTAATGTGGGTACCATCGGTCACGTCGACCACGGCAAAACCACTTTGACCGCGGCTATTTTGGCTACTTTAAGCGCTCGCGGTTTTACCGCCCAGCACAAATCAGTCGATCAGATTGACGCCGCTCCGGAAGAAAAAGCCCGCGGTATCACTATTGCGACTGCTCACGTAGAATACGAAACTGAAAAGCGCCACTATGCTCATGTGGATTGCCCAGGTCATGCTGATTATATCAAGAACATGATCACTGGCGCCGCCCAGATGGACGGAGCTATTTTGGTTGTGGCCGCCACTGATGGTCCTATGCCTCAGACTAGAGAGCATATCCTTTTGGCTTATCAAGTCGGCGTGCCTTATATCGTTGTTTTCATTAACAAGGTTGATCAAGCCGATCCGGAAATGATTGATTTAGTAGAAGGTGAAATCCGCGAATTGTTGACCAAGTACAATTATCCCGGCGAAACCACCCCGATTATCAAGGGTTCTGCTTTGAAGGCCTTAGAAAATCCGAATGGTTCTGACGCTGATTGCATTATAGAGTTAATGAACGCCTTGGATACTTATATCCCTGAGCCGCAGCGCGCTACCGACCAGTCTTTCTTAATGCCGATTGAAGATGTCTTCTCTATTGAAGGCCGCGGTACCGTTGTTACCGGTAGAATTGAACGCGGTATAATTAAGACTAACGAGGAAGTAGAAATCGTTGGTTTGGCCGATACTAAGAAAACCGTTGTTACCGGCATCGAAATGTTTAATAAATCTTTAGATGAAGGCAGAGCTGGTGATAATGCTGGCATTCTCTTGCGCGGTACTAAGAAAGAAGAAGTTGAGCGTGGCCAAGTTTTGGCCAAACCGGGTTCCATTACCCCGCACTCAGAGTTTGAAGCCGAAGTCTATATCTTGTCTAAAGAAGAAGGCGGACGCCACAAACCCTTCTTTAATGGCTATAAACCACAATTCTATGTCAGAACAACTGACGTAACCGGTGAAATCACTTTGCCGGCCGGAACGGAAATGGTTATGCCTGGAGATACCGTTAATGTTATCGTCAAACTAGGTAAAACCGTTGCCATGGAAGAGAAAATGAAATTCGCTATTCGTGAAGGTGGCCATACTGTCGGCGCCGGCGTTGTAACGAAGATCGTTAAATAATTTTTCAGGATTCATCATACTTAGCGGGGAGAAGCGCAAGTTTGTCCCCGCGATAGTAGAATGGATTAGTTAAATTTGTAATTTTTAAAACTATTCTGCCTTAGTCATTGCGTCCGTTATAAATTAATTAACGTATTCGGACGGTAAGACCAGTATAACTATGACCACTAAAGTAGCCGAGGGCAAAGCCCACCAAAGAATCAGGATCAAGCTTAAAGCGTACGATCATAAGATTATTGATAACTCTGCCAAGAAAATTATTGAGAGTTGCCATCGTTTTGGCGTGAAGGTTGTCGGTCCGGTACCCTTGCCTACAGAAAAACGCAAGTACACCGTTAACCGTTCCACTTTCGTGCACAAGAATGCACGTGATCAGTTTGAAATGCGTACGCACAAGCGTTTGATTGATATTATTGATCCGACCGCCCAGGTCGTTGACGCCTTAATGGGGCTAAATTTGCCAGCTGGCGTAAATATTGAAATTAAAATGTAGTTTTACAATTAGGAACCAAAGACAGTACGTTTTTTTTGGGGGGGGGAGATGAACGTCAGAAACCCTGACGCGGGACAAGCTATATTCAAGGTGTGGCCGAGGGAGTTACACAGTATTTCCCGTTGATAGCAGGTACTAAGTCCCCCTCCCCTTATTTTGGGAGAAAGGTCCGTAAACTTCTGATTAGATTTCTGGGGGAGCGCCTCAGTATCGAAAAGAATACCTTTCTCCTTTGTCTCTGGTTCCTAATTGATAATTAAAATATAATTCGCTTCGTTATTAAACGAGGCTAGGCCTAAGCGGCCGCTAAAGAAAATGAAGAAAGATCCCAAGCTTAAAGCAGCAATCAGCGGGAAAACCTTCATGAGTAGGGAGCAGCCCGCAAAAAGGAGTTTTACCTAAAAACCACAACTTAATAACGACTGTAGCCAATTTTTGTCTTTAGAAGATGAATTGGGTAGGGCGTGTTAAAGTTAAGGTTCGGGTAAAACCGGACTTTTTGTTTAAATAGCAAATGTGATTCAAAGATTATGAAATTCATTTTGGGAAAAAAAGTAGAAATGACACAGCTGTACAAAGAAGATGGCACAGTTGTTCCAGTAACGGCAGTTTTGGCTTTGCCTAATGTTGTTACTCAAGTCAAATCAACCGATACCAAGGATGGCTATAACGCTGTTCAAGTCGGTTTTGGCGTTGATAAAAAACCGGGTAAATCCAGAATCGGTCATTTGAAGGATTTGCCATTAGTTAAAACCGTCCGCGAATTCCGCTTGGCCGATAAAGAGGTTGCCGGTGTTAAACGCGGTGACATTATTACGGTGGAAGTTTTTGCCGAAGGCGATGCTATCGCTGTAACTGGTCAATCCAAGGGTAAGGGTTTTCAGGGCGTGGTCAAACGTCATGGTTTTCATGGTCAGAATTCTTCTCATGGCCATAAGGATCAAGAAAGAATGCCTGGTTCTATTGGCGCCGGTGGAGTTCAGCGTGTTTTTAAGGGCCGGAGAATGGCAGGACAAATGGGTGATGAGCAGGTTACTGTATCCGGACTTCAGATTATTGCCGTTGAACCGGAAAAAAACATTTTATATGTCAAAGGCGCTGTTCCTGGAGCCCGTCATGGTTTGATCATGATTTACGGTCCCGGAGAGATGATAATCAAGCAAGAAGAGCCGATGAAAGAAAATTTAGCGGAACAAGTCGTTGAAGCTCCGATTGCTGAAACTAAGGAAGTTAAGGTGGAATCACCGGAAGAAAGTGTTACTGAGACTAAAACTGAAACTAAAGAAACTATTGTTGAAGCAGCACCAGTTGAAGAAAATAAAATCGAAGAAGCAAAAGAATAAATAAGTTATTGGCCATAAGCTATCCGCCAGTTGGCAGAGCTATACGCCATAAGCCATATATAAGTATGAAATTCCCCGTATACAATTATCAAGGTGAACAAATAAAAGATACAGAGCTGCCCGCTCGGTTGTTTGGCCGTGCCGTCAATACAGCCGTAGTTCATCAAGTGGTTATTGCCCAAGAAGCTAATTCTCGCGAAGTTCTGGCTCACACCAAAACTCGGGCGGAAGTACGCGGTGGCGGTAAGAAACCCTGGCGCCAAAAAGGCACCGGTCGCGCTCGCCACGGTTCCAGCCGTTCCCCGATCTGGGTTGGCGGCGGTGTAACTTTTGGTCCGAGAAATGATCGCAATTTCACCCAAAAGGTAAATAAAAAAATGAAGCAAGCGGCTCTGGCTATGTGTTTATCCGATAAAGCCGCCAGCAAGGGATTAATCATTTTTGATAAATTGGAGAATCCTGCCGGTAGAACCAAGGACTTGAATGCTTGGCTTAAAAATATTAAGAAAGCGATTACTGGACTGAAAGACAGCAAGAAATTTCTTTTGGTGATGAGCGAAGCGGATGATAAACTGACTCGTGCCGCTAAGAATCTTAAAGGCGTGTCAACGATTTCTGCCAAGAGCTTGAATTGTGTTGATCTGCTTAAGGCCGATGCTTTGCTGGTTGGTATCAAATCAGTGGAAGAAATTGATAAAGCTTATAAACAAGTTAAAGAAAAAACTAAGGAAAAGGCCGTAGTCAAAGTTGCTAAGGTTAAGAAGACCAAGACCGCTAAGACTAAGACTAAGTAAGCATATGGGTTTATTCAATAAAAAAACAACTAAAGAAGAAGAACCGAAGGTTGTGGCGGAAAAAGCCATTGAAGTTAAAGAAGAAGCCAAGGCTGTTAAGGCTGTTAAACCAGTGAAGTCTGCTAAGGCCGTTACTGATAAAAGCAGTGTTAAGGTTTCGGTTTATGGCGTTTTGATCGCTCCATTATTGACGGAGAAGACCGCTTCCGGCGAAGCTAATAACCAATATGCCTTTGCGATTGACGCCAAGGCGACTAAGAATGAAGTTAAAAAAGCGGTAGAAAGCCGCTATGGCTTGAAGCCGGTTAGTGTTAATGTTTCAAATGTACGCGGTAAATTCGTCCGTTTCGGTCAGCAATTCGGCAAGCGTAAGAATTGGAAAAAAGCCATTGTTACCTTACCCAAAGGCAAGTCGATTAATGTTTATGAAGGTATTAAATAACAGATATGTCCATCAAGATTTATAAACCAACAACTCCCGGGCGTCGTCAGACTTCGGTCTTGACCCGCCAAGATATTACCGCCACTAAGCCGGAAAAGTCTTTATTGATTTCAGCCAAACGTATGGCCGGCCGTAACGCTCAAGGGAAAATAACTGTACGCCATCAAGGCGGCGGAGCCAATAAAAAGATCCGCGTGATTGATTATCGTCGCGATAAGTTTGATGTGCCTGCCGTGGTTAAGACGATTGAGTATGATCCAGGCAGAAATGCCCGTATCGCTTTACTGGCTTATGCCGATGGCGAGAAACGTTATATTGTGGCACCTCAGGGTTTGCAAGTCGGTGAAACTGTCTTGAGCTCACAGAATAAAATTGAATATAAATCAGGCAATGCCATGCCTCTTAAGCATATTCCCGCTGGCGTTGTTGTTTATAATGTGGAGATTCTGCCCGGTCGCGGCGGCCAATTGGCTCGCGGTGCCGGCACTGGCGTTAATTTGATGGGTTTTGACCGCGGTTTTGCTCAACTTAAGATGCCATCGGGAGAAGTTCGCTTGGTGCCTGAGACGGCTTTGGCGGTTATCGGCATAGTGTCTAATCCTGATTTTAAGAATATTCGCTGGGGCAAAGCCGGCAGGATGCGCCATCGTGGCATCAAGCCGACGGTTCGAGGCAAGGTTATGAATCCGGTTGATCATCCTCATGGTGGCGGTGAAGGCGTAAACCCGATTGGGTTGAAGCATCCTAAGACTCCTTGGGGCAAACCAGCTCTAGGCGTTAAAACCAGAAAACAAAAGAAGGCATCCGGTAAGTTTATTCTAAGCCGACGTCCATCCCGAAAAAAGAAAAAATAAAAATTAGTCAAAAGCTAAAAATCTATAAAGCTGAAAGAAATAATAATCTGTTAATGAATTGACTTTATAGACTTTAGACTTTCAGACTTTATAAATAATATTTATGTCTAGAAGCCTTAAAAAAGGTCCCTACGTCGATCCCAAACTGTTAAAGAAAGTCCAAAACACCCCCAAGGGTGCTAAGGTTGTCATTAAAACCTGGGCCAGAAGCAGTACGATTACTCCGGAAATGGTTGGTTTGACTTTTGGCGTGCATAACGGCAAAGAACATTTGCCGGTGTTTGTGGTAGAAAACATGGTCGGCCACAAGCTAGGGGAATTTTCTCCGACTAAGAAGTTTTTCCGTCATGGCGGCAAAATCCAAAAAGCCATTGAACAGGGAGCCAAAGTTTAAACTATATGCAAGTTATCGCTAAAATGAACAATTTGAGAATAAGTTATCGTAAGGTGAGATTAGTGGCTAATCTGATTAACGGTTTGACTGTGGAAAAAGCCTTGATGCAATTAACTTTCAGCAAGAAAGCGGCGGCTAAGGAATTATTAAAATTACTTAAATCCGCTATTGCTAATGCCAAGGAGAATTATGATTTGACCCCGGATAATTTGAAGATTGCCTCGATTACGGTTGATGCCGGTCCGGTATTGAAACGTTGGCAGCCCAGAGCTTTCGGTCGCGCCACGCCTCTTCGTAAGGAATCATCCAAGATCAAAGTAATTTTGGAAGAAATTGTCGCTTCCGGTAAGGCTAAAAAGGAAAAGAAGACTGATACCTCTGATATTATTAAGGTCGGAACCGGAGAGTTTGATGAACTCAAAGATATCGCTGGCAAACAGGAAGGCAAGAAAGAGATAAGGAAAGCCAAAGCTAGCGATAGGGGATTCGCCTCTAAAATTTTGAATAGGAAAACAGGTAGCAAATAAGAAATAAGAATTAAAAAGTTATCGGCTATAAGCTATCCGCCAGCTGGCGGAGCTACAAGCCATAAGCTAATATTTATGGGTCAAAAAGTTAATGCCAAAGGTTTACGGCTAAATATCAATAAAACTTGGGAATCGCGTTGGTTTACAGAGAATGATTTTTCCGAGTATCTGAAACAGGATGTCCGCATCCGCAGGTTTGTGATGAAAAAATTCCGTAATCTGGGAATCTCCAAAGTCGAAATGGAACGCTCACCAAACGCCATTGTTTTGAATATCCACGCCTCCCGCCCCGGATTGATTATCGGTCGCGGCGGTTCTGGAGCTGAAGATTTGAAGAAGGAGATTAAGGATAAATTCCTTAAAGATGATTTCAGCCGCAAGAAGGGGTTAAAGAATATCAATGTCAATATTCTGGAGTTAAGCGATCCTAACTTGGACTCTGCTTCTCTTATTCAGTCTATGGCAAGCGATATTGAAAAACGCATTCCTTTTCGTCGTGTTGTCAAACAAGCCATGGGTCGGGCGGAAAAGGCCGGCGCCAAAGGCATTAAGGTTATCATTACCGGACGTCTGGATGGGGCGGAAATCGCTCGTCGCGAGCTTTTTCTGTACGGTAAAGTGCCTCTACATACCTTGCGCGCCGATATTGATTATTGTCGCGGCATTGCCCAGACTATTTACGGCACTATCGGAATCAAGGTGTGGATCTATAAAGGCGATATCTTTAATGACAAGGAAAGTAATAAGCAAAAGTAATAAATAATTAATTTAAACAAGTTAATAATTACGGATTACGGATTACGGATTACGGCTTAGGCCTAATTTACAATCCGTAATTGTCAGAATAATGATTCGTAGTTCGTAATTTGAAATTCGTAATTGAATATATGTTGATGCCTAAAAAGTTAGCCCACAGAAAACAACATCGCCCCGATGTCAAAGACGGCGTTGCCACTTCCGGCAACTACGTAGCTTTTGGCTCGTTCGGACTCAAAGCGACAACGGCCGCCTGGGTGTCGGCACAGCAATTGGAAGCGGCTAGACGCGTCTTGGCTAAATATATCCGTCGCGGCGGCAAGAGTTGGATCAGGGTTTTCCCGCACAGCGCCATAACAGCTAAAGGCAGTCAGACCACGATGGGTGGCGGCAAGGGCGCGCCGGAAAAATATATTGCCACAGTCCGTCCGGGGAATATTATTTTCGAGCTTGATGGTATCTCCGAAGTTGAAGCGAGACAAGCCCTAACCTTGGCCGCTTATAAACTGCCGATTAAAGCAAAAGTAGTGAAGAAACAATAATATGAATATCAAGGAATTAAATTTAAAAGAAGTTCCCGAGCTTAAATCGTTGATTAACGATGCCAGAAAAAAACTGGACGAATTGAAATTCAAGGTTCATCAGGGGCAGTTGAAAAGCGTCAGGGAAATTCGTGTCCTAAAGAAGGACATTGCTTTGATTTTGACTGCTTTAGCGTCCAAGAAATAATTAGTTATTTAGCATACATATATGTCTGAGAAGATTTTAAGAAAATTTAAAGGTACAGTGGTGTCGGACAAGATGGCCAAGACTTTAGTCGTGGTGATACAATCTTTTAAGATGCATCCCAAGTACGGTAAACGCTACAAAGTCAGCCGAAAATTCAAAGTGCATGATGAGAAAAACCAGTATCATGAAGGCGACGTGGTGGAATTTGTCGAATGCCGGCCGTTGTCTAAAGACAAGAAATGGCGAGTAATATACAAATAACAGTTAAAAGTCATTAGGATTCATAAGCTAACCATTATATGATTCAGTTAAGATCAATAGTTAAATCAGCGGATAATACCGGCGCCAAACGCTTGGCTGTTTTTCGTGTCTGGGGAGGTTATAAAAAGCGTTATGCCGGGATTGGCGATATTGTCACTATGTCGGTTAAAGAAGCCGTACCCCATTCCGCGGTTAAAAAGGGCGATGTGGTTCATGGTGTTGTGGTCAGGGCCAGAAAGGAAATTCGTCGCGCTGACGGTTCTTATATCCGTTTTGACGATAATGCCGTAGTTTTGATTGATGCCAAGAAAGAAATGCGCGGCACGCGTATTTTCGGGCCGGTTGCCAGAGAACTGAGAAATCTTGGTTACCAGAAGATAATCTCTTTAGCGCCGGAAGTGCTATAGAAAGCTAAAAGTCAAAAGTCCATAAAGCTAAAAGATTAATCCGATACTTATGCCTTTACAGGCTTTCGACTTTACAGGCTTTTAAATAATAATACTATGAAAATAAAAACAGGAGACAAAATAAAGATGCTGGCAGGCAAGGATAAGGGTAAAACCGGTAAGGTCTTGCAGGTAATGACTACAGACAATAAAGTCGTGGTTGAGGGTTTGAATTTGCTGATCAAGCACCAGCGTCCCAAGCGTTCCGGAGAAAAAGGCCAGAGAATACAGTTTCCTTCCGCTGTGGCCATGGCTAAGGTCGCCTTAGTTTGTCCCAAATGCGGCCAGGCCGCCAGAGTTGGTTATAAGATAGTCGAGGATAAGAAGTTTAGATTTTGTAAAAAATGTAAAGAAACAATTTAAATATGACATTACGTTTACAGGAAAAATATAAAAAAGAGGTCGTACCCGCTTTGCAGAAAGAATTCGGCTATAAGAATATTATGGCTGTGCCTAAAGTTACTAAGGTGGTGTTGAATGTCGGCATAAACTCCCGCAATACCGATAGTGGCTTTCTTGATGCTGTGGAAAATACTTTAACCAGAATCAGCGGCCAAAAACCGGTTCGCACTAAAGCTAGAAAAGCCATCTCTGCCTTTAAAGTTCGGGAAGATATGGTAGTCGGCGTAGTCGTGACTTTACGTGGTCGAAGGATGTATGATTTTTTGGACAAATTGATTAATGTTTCTTTGCCTCGCATCCGTGATTTCCGCGGTATGTCAGAAAAAAATATTGACCAACAAGGCAATCTGACAGTCGGTTTTAAAGAACATATTGTTTTTCCGGAAATCCGCTCTGATGAAGTTGAGCGTATCCATGGCTTGCAAGTTACTGTTACTACTAATGCCGGAGAACAGAAAGCTGGCAGTGAATTATTCCGCTTACTGGGTTTTCCTTTCCAAAAGAAACAATAACTTATTTTATTAATTTAGAGATTTCATTTTAAATATTTTATGGCTACCGAAGCACAAATTGCTAAATCCAAAAGGAAACCGAAGTTTTCCACCCGAAAGGTCAACCGTTGCTGGAGATGCGGCCGACGTCATGGTTTTATCCGTGATTTCAAACTTTGCCGTATTTGCTTCCGCGAACTCGCTACTAGCGGCCAGATTCCTGGTATTACTAAATCCTCTTGGTAAATAATTATATCTATGACTGACACAATCGCAGACATGCTTACTCGCATCCGGAATGCTTCTCGGATAAAAAAGGGTGAAGTTTTCATACCGTTTTCCAAAATGAAGTTGGAGATTGCCAAAATTTTAAAGCGCGAAGGCTTTATTTCTGATTTTGAAGAAATCCAACCGGGCACCGAAGGTTATAAATTCGGCGGACTTAATGTTGTCTTAAAATATGAAGACGGCCAGCCGGCAATAACTGCTATTAATCGTATTTCCAAGCCGGGACGTCGCATTTATGTTGATAAGGACAATTTGCCTGTTGTTATAAATAATTATGGCATTGCTATTTTGTCTACCTCCAAGGGATTGATGACTAATCGTCAAGCCAAAAAAGTGGGATCGGGCGGAGAAGTTTTGTGCGAAGTTTACTAATCTAATTATTATCATCAATTACTCAATTGATTCAATATATGTCCAGAATCGGAAAAAATCCTATTAGCTTTCCGGCCGGAGTCGAGGTCAAAGTTTCTGACGGCTTGGTTACGGTCAAAGGTCCCAAAGGCAGTTTACAAGAGAAACTGCATCCTTTAGTTTCCGCTGAAGTTAAAGACAATTCTATTATAGTCAGTGTTGAAAATCAGGAAGTCAAATCACAGCGCGCCTTATGGGGGTTATTCGGCAGTTTGATCCGTAATATGATCAAGGGAGTCACTGATGGTTATAGTAAACAGTTGGAGATTTCTGGTGTCGGGCAAAAATTTGCTGTCAGCGGCAAGAAGGTTGTCTTAAATGTTGGTTTTTCTCATCCCGTAGAGTTTGCCATTCCCGAAGGTATTACTATCACAACTGAAGGCAATATTATGACGATCTCCGGCATTGGCAAGCAGTTGGTTGGTGAGACAGCCGCGCAAATTAGACGCATTAAGAAAGTTGAGCCGTATAAAGGCAAAGGAATTAAATATGTCGGCGAACAGTTTATTAAGAAAGCTGGCAAGGCGGCGGCGAAAGCGAAATAATAGCAATTATTATGAATAAAGTCAAAGCTAATAATTTAAGAGTCGAAAGAAGAGCCCAGCGAGTGCGAGCTAAGGTTTCCGGTACAGCCGGTTGCCCGCGGCTTTCAGTTTATCGCAGTTTAAGTCATATCCAAGCCCAATTGATCGATGATGCCAATAGTAAGACGATCGTGGCGGCTACTGACCTAGAAGTCAAAGTTAAAGGCGGTAAGACGGAAAAGTCCCAAGCCGTAGGAAAACTTTTAGCGGAGAAAGCCAAGGAGAAGGGAATCGCTTGCGCCGTGTTTGATCGCGGCCAATTTAAGTATCACGGCAGGGTTAAGGCCTTGGCCGAGGGCGCCAGAGAGGGCGGATTAAAAATATAAATATGTTGAAAGATAACAATAAAAAAGATTTTAGAAGAAAAGGTCCAAGACCTCCGCGTGAAAAACCGGAGTTTGATCAAACGATTGTAGAGATCGCCCGCGTTACCCGTGTTATGGCCGGAGGCAAACGTTTAAGTTTCCGCGCCTGCGTGGTTATCGGTGATCGCAAGGGTCGTGTCGGCATGGGATTGGCGAAAGCCAAAGATGTGCCGCAAGCCGTACAGAAAGCTGTGCGTCAAGCCGAGAAGAACATAATCAAGGTGCCGATCCACGAAGGTACCATCACCCATCAGGTGAGGATTAAAGTTGGCGCGGCTAAAGTCCTGCTCAAGCCGGCTCCTCCCGGTACCGGTATTATCTCCGGCGGCGCCGTTCGTATTGTTTTGGAATTGGCCGGCATTGAGAATATCGTGTCCAAGATTTTTGGCACCGGCAACAAGATTAACAACATCCGCGCCACCATTGAAGCTTTATCTATTCTGAAAAAATCCAAGTTCGGCAAGAAGGAAAAAAAAGAAGATAAAAAAGAAGAAAAAGCGGTAGTAGCCGAAATTGCCTAATTAGTCCTATTCAATTGTTAATATTATAAAGCTACGGGCCACCGGCCATAAGCTATAAGCTATTACGTATGTCATTATCATTATCTAATATCAAGCCCGCCAAAGGATCCAGAAAGAAAGCCAAAGAAATCGGACGTGGCGGTAAGCGCGGTTCATTTTCCGGACGCGGCATCAAAGGCCAAAAAGCCAGAAGTGGCGTTTCCGGCTTGAAAGCCTTGGGATTGAAGCGTTTAGTGCAGTCTACGCCAAAATTGCGCGGTTTCAGGTCAATTTATCCTAAATTGGCCGTCGTTAGTGTTGGCAAATTAGAAGCTTTTGAAGACGGCGTTATTGTGGACATCAAAAAATTAATTCAACACGGTCTCTTGGATAAAAACAATAAACAGGTTAAAATTCTAGGTGAAGGCAAATTGACCAAAAAATTGACCGTTGTGGTTGATGCTTGCTCTGCTTCAGCTAAGGACGCTATTGAACAGGTCGGCGGCAAAGTGGAAATAAAGTAAGTCAAAAGTCTTTGAAGCCGAAAGAATAGTTAGCTTTACTGATTTTATAAACTAATTTCTATGTTCGAAAAGTTCAGCCAAATTTGGAAACTTAAGGATCTGCGCAACAGCATCTTGTTTGTGTTGGGCATATTGGTTGTTTCTCGCATCGTCGCTACCATTCCCATATCGGGAATCGACGCGACCGGCCTGAAGCGGATTTTTGATAATAACCAGATTTTGGGATTAATGAATATTTTTTCCGGCGGTGGCATGAGCAATTTTTCTATCGCCATGATGTCGGTGGCTCCTTACATCACTTCTTCCATTATTTTTCAGCTCTTAACCATGGTGGTGCCTTCTTTGGAGGAATTATCCAAGGAAGGGGAGTATGGGCGCAATAAGATTAATATGTGGACACGTTGGCTGACTGTGCCTTTGGCCATTGTGCAATCCGTGGCCATGATCCAATTATTGCGTAAGGCCGGTGGCGCCGCCCTATTTGCTTCTTTCACTCCAATGAATATGCTGGTCGCTGTTGTTTCCATCACTGCCGGCACGATTTTTGTCATGTGGTTGGGAGAGCTTATTTCCGAAAAGAAAATCGGCAATGGCATATCGCTGTTGATTTTTGCCGGTATCGTTTCTCGCTTGCCCAGCGTCCTCACTCAAACAGTTAATAATTATACTCAGGCGGAGATTATTAATACCGTAGTTTTTGCCTCTATCGCTTTAGTGACGATTATCGGTGTGGTTATCATCACCGAAGGCCAACGAAATATTCCGGTGCAATACGCCCGGCAGATGCGTGGCGGCCGAACTGTAGGTGGCGCTTCTAGTCATCTGCCTTTGCGCGTTAATATGGCTGGAGTTATTCCGATTATTTTTGCCATCTCTTTAATTATCATGCCTCAGACCCTGGCTCAGTTATTTACCCAGGCGAAAACCGAAGTCGTTGCCCACGCCGCCCAATGGGTGATTATGCTGTTTGGCAACCAATGGTTCTATGGCATTGCTTATTTTGTTTTAGTGGTTGCTTTTACTTATTTTTATACGGCCGTAGTCTTTCATCCGGAACAGGTGGCGGAAAATCTTCAGAAGCAAGGCGGTTTTGTCCCAGGCACTAGGCCGGGAAAACCTACGGAGGAGTATTTGCAGAATATTGTATCCCGCATTGTTTTAACCGGCGCGTTGTTTTTAGGTATTATAGCTGTTTTGCCGATGATTACCGCCGGCTTAACCGGTACTAGGAGTATGGCCATCGGCGGCACTTCGCTTTTGATTGTTGTTTCTGTGGTTATTGAAACCGTTAATCAGATTAATGCCCAGTTAGCTATGAGGGATTACGAAGAAATCTAAGTCAATTACCAATCATAATTTTTATTAAAATATATAAAAAGAGGCGTACAAACGTCTCTTTTTAGTTGATTTTTTGTTACATTTAAGTTAAGATGGAGGAAGTATAAATTACTAATTGAATTATCTATGAATAAAAATGACAAGCCATTCGAGCTAATTGTTTTGGGCCCGCCAGTCTCCGGTAAAGGAACTCAAACTGAACTTATCGCTAAGACTTTTGATATCCCGCACATCTCTACTGGTGTTATTTTGCACGCCATCAAATCCGATGTTTCTAATCCTTTAGCTGTCGAAGTTGTGGGTTATATGGATAAAGGCCAATTAGTTCCGACAGAGTTGGTTAACCGCTTGGTAGCCGATAGGATTAAGCAGGATGATTGCCGTTTAGGCTATGCTATGGACGGTTTTCCGCGTACTTTGGAACAGGCGGAATTTTTGGATAAAAGCGCGGATGTTGATTATGTATTTTCGATTAATGTTTCTGATGAGACGATTGTGGAGCGCATGTCCGGTCGTCGGGTCTGTAAGAACGGCCATACTTTTCATTTGAAGTATTCACCGCCTAAGGATTCGGCAGTCTGTGATATTTGCGGTGAGCCGTTATTCCAGCGTGATGATGACAAAGAGGAGACCATTAAATCACGTTTGGAAGTGTATCACCGTGAAACCGATGCCATTGTTAAATTTTATCAGGATAAAGGATTATTAATGGAGATTGACGGCGAAAAACATATTGAAGAAGTTTATCAGCAAATCGTCAGAAAAATGGTAGGAGATTTACGAGGCAGGATCGGCTGGGAATAGATTCATATAAATTAAAAACCCCGGGTCGGCGCAATTGCAGACTCGGGGTTTTTTGTGCGATTTTATTAATGTGGAATAAGACTGTGCAGAAGTGCAATACGTATCATTTGGGTTAGTAGGGCGGATGCCGATATTATCAAAAAAATATAAGCAAAACACGCGTCCCGAGTGGAAATCTGTTTATTTTTTTCTCCTTCCCAGACTATTGTTCCTATGTATGCTAATGCGAGCATTAATACTAAGCCAATATAGAGTATCATGTTTTTTCTCCTTTTGCTAGTTATTAATTCGATCTTACTTTTTCCAGCGACTGTCCATATTCCGCTGGAATTGCTGTTCAGCTTCGTATCGCTGTCTCAGATCATTTGGGTTCATTAGGAGCTCCCACAGAAGTTGTCCGCGGCAATCCGGTGCTGTCGTTTTGTGTAACTTTTTCCACATCCGGTATTCTTCGACGAATTCTTGGCAACGTTTTTTGATCATATCCCACATAAGTGTCTCCTTAGTGTCTCCTTGTAATGTCCCTTTTCCTAAAGACTTCAATATAGTATTATAGCATACTTTGTTTTTTTGTCAATATATTTATCCATAACTTGATTATTAATTTATTATTTGTTTAAATTTAGCTAAATTAAGCTAGATAAGTTGGTAAAAAAATAGCCGATAAGTTATAATTAATTTATGATTAAACTTAAAAACCAAGAACAAATTAAGATTATAGCGGAAGGCGGTAAAATCTTGGCCAAAATTTTGGATTTAGTGGAAAAGCGGATAAAGCCCGGCGTCACTACGGCCGAACTCAATGATTATGCCGAGCAACTAATTAAGGAATACGGGGCAACGGCCAGTTTCAAGGGTTATAAAGCCGCTTGGGCGGAACACGTTTACCCGGCGGCTTTATGCGTCTCCACCAATGAAGAAGTGGTTCACGGCATTCCTGATGATAATCGCCGTTTAAAGGAGGGTGATATTGTCGGGCTTGATTGCGGAATAAAGTATAAAGGATTATATACTGACATGGCGCGAACCGTGGCTGTGGGAGTTATAACGCAAGAAGCCAGACGTTTAATGACTATTACTAAGGATTCGTTGTATTTGGGCATCAAAGAAATCAAATCGGGTAAAAAGTTATCCGACATCGCTAAAGCCATCCAAGCCGAGGCTGAGCGAAACGGTTTTGGCGTGGTACGGCAGATGTGCGGCCATGGCGTTGGCTTCGCCGCCCATGAAGAACCGCAGGTGCCCAATTTTTGGCCGGCTGGCGTGCCGGATGCAGTTTTGGAAGAAGGCATGGTGTTGGCGATTGAGCCCATGCTGAACTTAGGTGGCTGGGAGGTTGACACTTTGGATGATGGCTGGACGATTGTTACGAGTGACGGGTCGCTATCAGCGCATTTTGAACATACGGTCGCCGTTACTGCTGATGGTTATCAAATCTTAACAAAATAATGTTATGAAATATTTAGGTATAGATTATGGCGAAGCTAAAGTTGGACTGGCCATGGGCGATGATGAGTCGGGTATGGCTTTGCCGCTTAAGATAATCAAAAATTCGGGTCGGCAAAATTTGCTTAAGGAATTGGCGGAATTTATTATTGCCGAAGATACTGAAAAAGTAGTGGTGGGGTTGCCCATTAATACTCGAGCCGAATCTTCAAATCAAACGGAAAACGTCAGGCGCTTCAGCGAGGAATTAGCTAATTATACTCAGGTGGAAGTGATTCTTCATGACGAACGTTTTTCTTCTCAGGAAGCACAAAAATTGCGTCCCGGAGTCCAGGATGATGATTTGGCCGCCATGATTATGCTCCAGTCATATTTAGATATTAATCGATGACTTTTTTAACCAACGCTTACATTTTACGCCAGGCTCCCCGCGGCGATTATGACTTGGCGGTTACGGCTTATACCAAAGAGTCGGGTAAAATTACCGTCGTGGCCAAAGGCGCCAAGAAAATGACCTCCAAACTCCGGTCGCATCTGGAGTTTTTTTGCTTGACCAGATTAATGGCCGCTCCCGGCAGTGGGGTTTTTCGCTTAGCCGGAGCCAGTATCATCCAGGTTTTTAAAGCGATTTGTCTGGAGCCGAGCCGGGCTGTTTATGCTTTAGCCTATTTGGAGACGGTAGATCTTTTGACTCCCAGCCAGTCGCCGGATCAAGAGTTATTTTGTTTATTGAACAATTTTTTTGTTCAGCTTGATGCGGCTTCAGATGGCAAACAGCAACGGCTGGCATTTAATCTGTCCGCTTATGACCTATTGGCTCATCTGGGTTGGCGGCCACAGCTTAAATCACGAAGTCAGAAACAATTAACCTTGGAGCTTGGCCGGCTGATAACCGAGGCGGGGGATAAAGAGTTAAAATCTTTTTATTCTTTGTCGCGTCAGGAATAAAAGTGGAGAATAATCTCCACTTTTATTTTTGTTTATGATATAATAAAATATATGGAAGAAACAAACATGCCGTCTATTCCTTCAAGCGAATTGACTAGTAAACAACTAAAATGGAGTTATTGGTATGTGACCAATAAATTATTTTTGCGCCGGGTATTGATTGTATTCCTAATCATCGTGGCTGTTTTATTTTGGCTTTATGCTTTGTACGGCTTAATTACTTATTTGTTGGATTTTAATCGCCTAAATACCGAAGCGGCCAGCATGTTGCATTCGCCTTCAGCCGCTCAAACTATTTTAGATCAGAGTCGCCCCCAGCCCTTGAAGTTTTCCGAGGTAATAGTATTGCCCGCCGCTGCCGGCCATTATGATTTAGCGGTAGAAGTTAGAAATCCTAATGCAGATTGGCTGGGTTTGTTTGATTATCGTTTAAGCGCCAACGGTTCAACCTCCCCGGTTCGTTCCGGTTTCATCCTTCCTGGCACTGATAAATATCTTATCGGCATCGGTTCGGACAGCACGCAAGCGAATTTTATCGCCGAGAACTTTCGTTGGCAAAAAGTAGAGAACTTTTCCGTCCTGCAGAAAAGTCGCGATCGTTTTGTTATTGAAAATGAGCAATATTTGTCCCCGACCAAAGTCGGCGAACCGTCGCGCATAAGCTTTGACATTAGCAACGATTCATCCTATGGTTATTGGCAGGTTAATGCCGTAGCGCTGCTTTATAGCAGAGGATCCATTGCCGCTGTTAATTATGCCACTATCACTCGCCTGGAATCATTGGAAACAAGGACGGTTGAAATGAATTGGGCGCAAGATTTGCCGACAATTGATAGTATTCAAATCTTGCCCGAGGTAAATTATCTTGATGTGAGCAGTATTATACCGCCCGGCTATTAAACGGTTGACATTAGATTTATCAGTATTTAGAATAGCGCCAGATTTTTGGCGTTGTTTTTTTACAATAGAATGACTGATTATGCAACCTAAACCGCTCTGACAGTCTGACTAATAGAGTGAGGACATTGGATAGAGCTTTTAAACCCCGATTAAAGCGTTTTTTAAGTTATTAAAAGCGAAGTTTGCTCGACCGGGGTGATTGTGATAAAATAAGATTATCATATATGAAAAAAATCATCTCACATATTTTATTTTTTGTCTTGACGGCGGCAATTATTATGCCGTCTGGAGTTTTGGCTGCCACCAAGAAGCCAGTTGTGACGTATAAGGGTTACAGTATGGCGCAGTTGTCTGGACGTTTGGTTTTGCAAGCCAACACCGATAATCGTTTTTGGTATGTCGCCTCGGACGGCAAATCACGTTATATCGTGGAAAACGATGTGGAGATGTATGAGCTTATCGCCCAAGTCGGAGTCGGTATCGCTCAAGCCGACATCGCAAAATTCACCGTCCAGAAAAAGCTTTCCGCCTCTTTTCTTAAAAAATATTCCGGCAAATTCGTATTTTTAGACAACCAAAGATCACAGATTTATTACATTAATCCGAGTAATGGTTATGCTTACCGCGTCGCTACTTTCAATAAGGTTTTTGACGCTTCCAAAACTATCGGTTTAAGGGCTACCGACGCCAGTCTGCGTCAGGTGCCGATGAATGATTATCAATTCACTTATGATCCGCTTTATAACGATATTGCTTATGTCAGTTATAATGGCAAGAAGTACGAAGATAATTATCACAGTCAAACCATCCTGCCCCTAGCGTCACTGTCAAAAGTCATGACCGCGTTGGTATTAAAAGATCAAAATATTAATTGGAATAAGATCGTTGAGATTACACCGGAAGAAATACGCTATCCCTGTACCCTGCAACCCTGCGGTTCCACCAGCGAGGTTAATTTGAAAGTCGGCGATAAGATTAGAATGATGGATTTATGGATTTCCATGCTGACTGCCTCCTCCAACCAATCGGCGGTGATTTTGGCGGACAATAGCGGTTTAACGCGGAAAGAATTTATTAAGAAAATGAACGACAAAGCTAAGGAGTTAGGACTTGTCAAAACTCACTTTGAAGAGATGTCCGGCTTGTCGGCTGATAATATTTCCACAGCCGAAGAGTTTGCGGTCATTGCTAAGGTCGCTTTTGACAATGAACTCATATCTTCGGCTACCCGATTTACCGATTATACTTTTACCGTGGAGCAAGCTGACGGTTCATTGCGAAATGTCGGAGTATCAAATCGCAATTATTCTCTATTGGCATTTGATGTGGCGGCCTCCAAAACCGGTTATTTGGTGGAAGCACAACGCAATGCCGCTATTGCCAAGGACGGCAGGGTGATTGTAGTGTTACATGCTGCGTCTTTGTCACAGAGGAATAATGTAGTGGCCAAGATATTGTCTGCCGGTTGGTTGGCCACGGCTCAGTAATTTTCTTGTAGCCTTAGATTAATTATTAATTTTTCATTTATTTTATTATGTCCAACTTGCAGGAAGTGTTCAGTCGTATCAGAGAAACCAAGAAAGAACAAAAGAAGCTCAAAGAAATTTATCGCGACGCCTTAATTAATTTGCCGGAATATAAAAAAATCACAGATGAACTGAAGGAATTAAGGGATCGGAAAAAAAAGATTGAAAATGACGTCCGGGAGCAATTGTCCTCCGAATTGACTAAAATAGATGACTTAAAAATAGATTTGGAATCGGATTATACTGTTTTGTCGGATATCGCCTTAAATCAATTAGTCAAAGGCGAGACCGTCAAAGTTAAGGATGAATATGAGATTGAATATGAACCGATTTTTACGGTTAAATTCAAAAAAATGGCTTAGTATGCAGTATGCTTCCGGCGTGGCGTCAAGCCATTGACACTATGCCGGTTTTTTGATAAGCTGAAGTGAAATATCGTCTCCATAATTGAGGCGAAAAAGTTCGTTACAATCTGTGTTTAAGCCGGAAAACTTAGCTAATGTGAGGTTAGGCGGTTTCGGTTAATTCGGCGGATCGGTTGGCATCAGGCCAATCCATCGCGTCACCCACTCCGATTTTGGCTTAAATCGGGGTCGGTAACCAATAGGAGGATCAAACCATGATCCAGAAGAAGATAGCAGAAGCCCAGGTTCCCAATTACGCCCCCATACCGTACGGAGGAATAAAGATTTTTCTTTATACTATCTTTGTTGGTTTTGTGCTTTTCATGGCGTTTGTGATGTTCGGACAGTTACATCCCGCCGTCAGTATTGGGTGGAAGCTATGCTCCAGCATAAGCGTAGTCGTTGTAAGTTTATTTCTCTTCGGCCCGTCGCTTAATTTTCTGAAAGAATATTATCAGCGCAATATCCGCGGATACATTTTGATTATTATACGAAACCAAGGTCTAACGGATGAAAATTTCTATTTAATCACTGAAATATCTCGTGCTTTTAAGAAAATAGATATCGCAAAAGATTACTATATCGTCTTGCGTTTGGGCGGTTGGTTCGGTCAATGGCGAAGTGGGAGTTATTGTCGAACTTTTTTTTGTTCTGATGATGGCCGCATAGGAGATCCTTTTGTTAGTTTTGGGTTGGTCCATTTATTTTTCCGTTATGTGGACAAAGTTAAATCATCCATAAACGCGCCGGAGGACTGGCTGATAGAAATACGTGACTACGAAGGTAATCGGATTATCTGTGATTGGCGCAAGGCCTTCGTTTTGCTTAGAGAGATAAGATTTTCGCCAAAGGAATTTGAGAGCGGCCAAAGCCATCATATTCTTTTTAATGTTTTGACTAATTTTATTTCGCGTAGTATTTGGTTGACTTCCGCCGAATCGGCAAAGAAACGGTTGACTGATAATGCTGCATCGCAGCAAAAAGATTTTTTAGAGTTGCTTTTTGATTGTACCGACGGCATTAATGAGAGCAAGCGTTTCATTCAATCCAAAGAGGCGCAGAGGCTAAGACTGTCGCTGGTAAAGAAATGGCTGCCGCGAATAACGTCCTGGTTGCCCGATTGGGATCCGCGCCGGCAAGAACTGGAAAAAATATTTAAGTGTTCCGGTGAAACTAGCCGGTTGCAATCAGAAACAAAGCCGGCTGAAAAGGATGATCCGGCTGAGGCGGAAGAGTGTTGCTCCGGCTGTACTTTGTGCGGAACCTCCTGTCTGCCAGCGATACCAACTCCGGCACCGACAGAGTCTAATGCCACGACTCCTTTCTGTGCTACTTTCCGTTATTGCCAGTATTGTGGCGAATGCATACCAGCTGCTTTGGATTCTTGCCCTGTTTGTTCGGGAAAATAACAACCTCAGGTGTTGCCGGCAGTCGGTATTCCACCCTTGGAATAGTTGAAATTTTAGCTCATTTTACGGCACTGCCTTATCGGCGGTGCCTTTTATTTTGGCAGAATCCTTGACTTTTGTTAAATTTTACTGTATAATAAAGCAATTATGGAAATCAGAAATATCGCAATCATCGCTCACGTTGATCATGGCAAAACCGCTTTGACCGACAAATTACTCAAGCAGACCGGCATGGTGTCTGAGGATTTTTCTATGGATCAAAACGCCCTGGAAAAAGAACGCGGCATCACAATTTATTCCAAAAACGGTTCGTTGTTTTACAAAGACACTAAGATTAATATCGTGGATACTCCGGGTCATGCCGATTTCGGTTCTGAAGTGGAGCGGGTTCTACGCTCCATTGATTCGGTTATTTTGGTGGTGGACGCGCAGGAAGGACCCATGCCTCAAACCAGATTCGTCTTGAAGAAATCATTGGAATTGGGCATTAAGCCGATCGTCGTCATTAACAAAATTGATAAGCCGGCAGCTCGGCCGGATATTGTTCAGGAAGAAGTATTTGAATTATTTTTGGATTTAGGCGCGACTGATGAGCAATTGGAGTTTCCGGTGGTTTATGCCATTGCTCGTGAAGGGTTTGCCAAAATTAATTTGGATGATCTTAATCATGATTTGACTCCGCTTTTGGAAACTATTATCGCTAAAGTAGCGCCGGCTAAAAATGACACGGCTAGCCCGTTGCGCGCCCAGCCCTTTAACTTGGCTTATGACGATTATCTGGGCCGTTTGGCCATTGCTCGAATTTATGAGGGCACGATTAAAAATGGTGATAATATAGTAGTCAAGAAGCCTGATGGCACGGTGATGGACGGGAAAATCACCAAACTGTTCACTTTTCGCGGTTTGAATCGTGAGGAAGCGGTCGAGGCTGAGGCGGGCGACATTGTTATGATCGCCGGCTTGCCTGATATTTATATTGGCGATACGATTTGCCGGGATGCCGGTCAAGAGAGCTTGCCGGCTATTAGTATTGACGAGCCGACTATCGCTTTGAATTTCTTGGTCAACAGCTCGCCGTTTGCCGGCCGGGAAGGAAAATATGTCACTAACAAACAAATTAAGGAGAGATTGCAGAAGGAATTGGAAGTCAATGTCGGTTTGAAAATTGATTTTTCTTCTTCTGAATATTTTAAGGTTTTCGGTCGCGGAGAATTGCATATTGCTATTCTGCTTGAGAACATGCGCCGTGAAGGTTATGAACTGTCAGTTTCCCAGCCCCAGGTTATCATCAAAGACGTCGTCGGAGTAAGATCCGAGCCGTTTGAAGAAGTGACCATTGATATACCAACCGATTATTCCGGTTCGGTGATTGAAAAAATGTCCAAGCGCAAGGGCTTGATTAAAGATATGAAAACCGAAGGCTCGCTGACCAGGATTATTTTTGAAACTCCTACTCGCGGACTTTTGGGTTATCGGGGAGAGTTCACTGTAGATACGCGCGGTGAAGGAATTTTATGTTCCCGTTTTGTCGGCTTTAAGCCGTATGCCGGTGAAGTAGAAAAACGCGATGTCGGCAGTATGATTTCCATGGTCACCGGTAAGACCGCCAGTTATGCCTTGGCTAATTTGGAAAATCGCGGCTTATTGTATGTCGGTGGCAGTGTGGAGGTTTACGAAGGCCAAGTTATCGGTAACGTAACCAAAGGCAATGATTTGACGGTTAATCCTATCAAAGGTAAGAATTTGACCAATATGCGGTCTTCCGGCGCCGATGAAGCTATTAAACTGACCCCGCCCTGGGAACTGTCTCTGGAACGAGGATTGGAAGTTATGGCCGAAGATGAATATTTGGAAATTACGCCGTCTAATATTAGATTGCGCAAACAGATGTTGTTAGAAGTGGAACGTGTTCGCCAGGCCAGAAAAAATTAGAAAGACAATTTTGGTTGAATAATTATCAGATTATTATATAAAAGATTAAAACCCCTTCGGCCAGTCGAAGGGGTTTTATAATTCAAAGTGCTAAGCGGTCGCTAAGTGGTCAAGGTGATAGAACTGGGTGCTTCGTTTTTCTAATCAATCAATTTCTTGATTCCTTCCATATCAACCCAAAACAACCGATAGCATCTAATCTCGAATATTACGCAATTGAATGATTGTATTAAAGCGCAAATAATGATCAGCATGGGTAGAACAACACTCGCGCAACCAATCAGAGTCAACCATTGAAATTTTAAAGCGGCGACAACTCCCATAATAACAAATAGTAGGCCTATCAAAAACGCTATAATCACGCCAACCAGTAAAATCACGCCTTGCCAGCGCTTAGCCCTGATCTTTTTTTTGAACAGTGATTTTGCCGTTTCGGCCTGTTTCAGTAGGGCTTCTTTATCTTTTATCATTATTCTTCTCCTTATACCCAGTGAGCTTGGCCGTTTGTAATCAATTCTTCTAATTCTACCGGTGATAAGCCGTAACTGCCTTCCTCATTTTCCCACCAAAGACTGTCTTCAAACGACATTAGTTCGTATATCCCGGGTGTCAGCCCGACCGTTTTTTCTGGGGGAGAAATTTTCATGTTATACAGCACCGCCGGACTAAGTAATTCGATTTTTCTCTTGATTATTGGCCAGGGAGGCGAATGTACCAGATCTGACAGATCAGCATTGTCATCTATCCCCGGATAATACCAACCGCTGTAGATTCCTTGGCGGCTGAGCCAGCTTTCAAGGAATAGCAAGCCGATAGTCATGGCAATGAAAACGATTAATGGCGGTATGATCTCCAGCCGGCCCGTGGCCAAGGAGCAGATTAATACGGATACTAGAATTAGAAGCAGGCCCAACTCAAAGATGACCGTGGCAGAAACCTTGATTTTCATGGTTATCCCTCCAATCGTTGATTTTAAGGTTCTTTTTGCTTATTTTAAGCTTATTTTGTTGATAATTTATTGTATCATATTTCTAAAGAAAGTCAAGGTGTCCAGTTTAACTTTAGATTGGCACTTATTTTTATTTGTTATTTAAATGGCAACCATTGACATTTTATTGGCTTTTTTTAAGGTTTTGCGTTATAATTCAGACATGTGGATAAATCCGGCGCCAAGTCGCCGCGACCGCACTTAAATAATTAAACAACTAATAACAAAGATTTATGGCTAAGATGACCAAATCTCAAATCATCGCCGCTTTGGCTGATGCCACAGAGCTGTCCAAGAAGCAGGTCGTGGATTTAATGGACAAGATAGTGTCCATGGCTTACAGTGAAGTAAAGAAGAGCGGTGAATTCGTTGTTCCCGGCATTGGCAAGCTGGTCAAAGTCCAGCGCAAAGCCCGAGAAGGCCGCAATCCGGCTACCGGCGAATCCATTAAGATTCCAGCTAAGACTGTCGTAAAATTCCGCGTGGCAAAAGCTGCTAAGGAAGCTGTTCTGTAATTTCAGTTTAGTTAAATTATCATTAAACCCCGCTTGGCTCGCCAACGGGGTTTTTGGTATGCTATAATATAGTATATGCCGACTAAAAAAATAAAAACTCTGCCTCGCAAGGCTTGGGTGGTGACGGTGGATATGGGTTACGGTCATCAACGCGCCGCTTATCCGTTCAAGGATATTGCCCAAGGCGGTATAATTTCCGCCAACACCTACCCCGGAATTCCGGATAAAGATAAATATATCTGGAATAATAGCCGGGTATTCTATGAATTCGTTTCCCGCTTTAAAATGGTGCCGATAATCGGGGAAGCGGTGTTTGATTTGTATGACCGGTTGCAAGAGATCCCCAGTTTTTATCCGCGTCGCGATTTGTCCAAATCCACCGTCCAATTGAAAGAGATTTATAAGTTTTTTAAGGAAGGCGAATGGGGCAAACATTTGATTAAAAAGTTATCGCGCAAGCCCCTGCCGTTTGTAACGACTTTTTTCGCCACCGCTATGATGGCGGAATATTTTGATTATCCGGCGGAAATTTATTGCATTTTATGCGATGCCGATATTTCTCGCGCTTGGGTTCCGCCTGAGCCGAGCAAAAGCCGAATTATTTATTTTGCTTCCAATCGCCGTGTGGCCGATCGTTTATTATTGTACGGCGTCAAGCCGGAGCGGGTGATTTTCACCGGTTTCCCGTTGCCTGAAGAAAATGTGGGCAAAAGTTTAAGTATCTTGCGCAAGGATTTGGGTCGGCGTCTGCCGATTTTGGATCCGCAAAAAGTTTATATCAATCAATACAAGAAAGTCTTGGTGGCACAGTTGGGTCGCCACAACCTAAAAACCAAAGCTACCCGTCCACTGACTATCACTTTTGCCGTCGGCGGCGCTGGCGCGCAACGCGAGTTGGGCATTGCCATCGTGGAAGGTTTGCGCGAACAGATTTTGGACGGTCAGGTGCGAGTCAATTTAGTGGCCGGCGTCAATCAGGATGTAGCCAAGTTTTTCCGCGATTCTTGCAAACAATTAAAACTTTGCCGGGAATTCGATCGATCAATCCATATTTTGTATGAACCGGGAAAGATGGAATATTTCAAGAAGTTTAATGAATTGTTAAGAGAGACGGATATCTTATGGACTAAACCGTCGGAATTGTGCTTTTACTGCGCCTTGGGCCTGCCGATTGTTATGGCGCCGCCCATCGGCAGCCAGGAAAAGTTTAATCGCAAATGGCTGACATTAATCAATGCCGGTATTGATCAGGATGATCCTCGATATACGGGCGAGTGGCTCAAGGATTGGTTGAATTCCGGTTGGCTGGCTGAGGCGGCGATGCAAGGATTCATTGAAGCGCCTAAATATGGCACCTACAATATTAAGAAAATAATCTTCCATCGCGAGAAAGAATTCAAGAAAGTCAAGACAGTATTACAATACTAGAACCAATTACAAATCAATAATTGCTAATTATAATATTCAGTTGTATCTTTGTTTCGTAATTCGTAATTTGAAATTCGTAATCTTATGAGTGATTATTGATAATATGGAAAAGCAAATACATGTTGTTCTAGACAATATTCGCAGTTTGTATAATGTCGGGTCAATTTTTCGTACCGCGGATGCTTTGGGGGTATCAAAGGTTTGGCTAGGCGGCATTACCGGCACTCCCGAACAAAAAGGAGTGAAGAAGGTTGCTCTGGGGGCGGAAGAAGCAGTACCTTGGGAACATATTAAACAGCCTTGGCGTGCAGTTGAAAAACTTAGACGCCAAGGTTTTAAAATCGTGGCTCTGGAATTGACAAAAGACAGCCAGAATGTTAAGGTATTCAAGCCAAAGTTCCCCTTGGCTTTGATTGTAGGCAATGAGGTTGCGGGCGTTTCGCCGGCATTACTGAGTCGTTGCGACGCTGTAGTGCATATCCCGATGCGGGGAGTAAAAGAATCATTAAATGTTTCTGTGGCTTTCGGTATTGCGACGCATGAAATTATAAGCAAATAAACTTATGGAGATTAAAATTATCGATGGCGCCAATATGGATATTGATCTGGTCTCCGGGGATGAAGCGTCTTGGCAACAAATGAGGTGTCCATGGAATGAAGCGGAAGGAGTAAAGAGCCATAGGTGCGCGGTGAAGAATATTTCCATTTGTGATTATTTTTGCGGCATAGAATATTTGGATAATGTTAAGTGTTGTTATCCGGATAAGAATGAATTAGTGGATAATTAAGTGAAACAACCATAGTTTAAAATTAATAATTAGTAATTTAATATTCGGGGTATAGCGCAGTTGGTAGCGCGCGCCGTTCGGGACGGCGAGGTCGTGGGTTCAAGTCCCGCTACCCCGATAAATAAAAAAACCGCCTTAAGCGGTTTTCTTATTTAATGAGGCGGGACTTGAACAGGTCAGAAGTGAGACAAGCGCGAGAGCGCGCAGTCGAACGTCGCCAACCTGCCAGTGACAGGTTGGCGCTGACCCTGGACGAGCTGAGCGAGAGCGAAGCGAGATGATATTTCCCGCTACCCCGACATAATGAAACATCTCATTTTTTTCATTTTTTCGCACCTTACAAATAGGAGAGCGCAACATGCGTTGGCAAAAGAAACAGGCTCAGGTTGAAGGGCTAGTTTATGACGCGTTGGCAGAATTATCTGAATGTTTGTCCATTGAATTAAGCTGTTACCCCGAGGTTTGGTGGATCGGTAAAACCGTCAAGTTTAATGATCTTGGTTTGCCTAAATCATTAAAAGACGAATTTGAAATAAGGTTGGCTGGCGGTTTGAGTTATTATTTGGTAAAGCAACAGATAATAATCATTGGTAGTAAATCAACCAGACATTCCATTTTAGAGGAATCGTCACACGCTTTTAATTTTTTGTCTTCCGGTGTCTCTTATAAAGTAGCCAATAAGAGAAGAAATGTTAAGGATTATATGGCACTGGGGATGCTGGTTGAGTTGATGGGGATGTTAGGTGCCAGATTGCTCGGCAGTGATTGGGAAAATCCCTATGAAGATTTCCCCGATCTGATGCTATTTGATGATAAATCGAGAGATAATATTCGACGGGTGTTGCTTGAAGCTTTAGGTGAAAATATTGATTTTGAAGAGTTTTTTATCCACCAGCAGGATTATGGCTTAGCCGATAGGATTTATGCCAAATATCTAAGCGGTGAAGTCGGCTTGGCTTGGATTAGAAAGCTGTTCCTTGATGATTTTAGCGGGCCGGATGGAGCGATAAACGCCTATACCAGATTAAGGAATAGATTTTGGCCCAAAGAATCTAGCAAGTTGCAATTGAGCGACTTGCTTTTAATTTTATTAAATTGTCCGGCCAATTAGGTAGACATTTGGTGCATATTAATTTTGCTTGTGGTATAATATTATGGTATACTATATTTAACTAACTTGGAGGGTAATTTAACTAAATTATGTTGAAGAATATTCTTGGCTTTGCAAGGAAGAGTCAATCCAAAAGTCAGACCAAAAAAATTTTAGTCGTAGAAGATGATTCTTTGTTGTCTAAGGTGCTGGCGGAAACCCTGAAAAAAGAGGGTTTTGAAGTTATGGTGGTTGATAACGGCAATGACGCCGTTACTATGATCAGGAAGTTTTTGCCTCAATTGATTCTATTGGATCTGGTTATTCCTGGCATTGACGGTTTTGCAGTGCTTAAAGAGTTGAAGGCTGACGACAAATTAAGGAGTATCCCCGTAGTTATTTTGTCCAATCTTGACGAGATTGGCGATGTTAAATCAGTTAAAGCGCTGGGTGCCGATGATTATTTCATAAAAGCCAATACGGAAATGAAGAAGATCGTTGATTATGCCAAAAGAGCATTAAAGGCTTAATTGAATTAAAAGATTAATACGAAATATCGTTATGGCGAAGGAAGGAACAAAGATAATTTTGATGGTTGAAGACGATGAAGTCCTGCTGAGGGCGCTGTATTTGGTTTTTCACGAAGGCGGTTTTACTATTGCCACCGCCACCGATGGCGAAACGGCCCTGCGCATGGCCGAAAGGACAAAACCAGACATTATCTTGCTGGATTTACTGTTGCCCAAGATGAACGGTTTTGAGTTTCTTAAGAATATTAAGGCCAATGCAAATTTACGGTCTATACCGGTAGTGGTTTTGTCTAATTTGGGTGATGATGACAATGTCAAGAAAGCTAAGGATTTGGGCGCTGTAGATTATTTTATCAAGGCCGATACTGATTTATCCGTCCTGAATGATAAAGTCAAGAAAATTTTAAACACTTAAAAATAACAATAGATGAAGAACAAATGGTTAAATCTCGTGCTGCTTTTAACCAATCGCATCTATAATCGCAAACAACTCATCGTAGGGCAAACTGGTTTGGAGGCAGTTTATAACATTTTCCTACTTTTTCTCTGGGAGATATTTTTAGCCGTGGTCTCTTTTCCTCTTTACCTGACTCTGAAATCGCGCGAGGTCACAGCTTATTTTGCTGACCGGGGGTCGTATGCCCAGGTGAATTTTGACTATAATTTGCGTCGCATTTTGACTGTTACCGGTGTCGGCGCTATCGCCCTGGTTTGGCTGATAAAACTATTGATTATTGTTTTAACTCCGACTATTTTCGGCCCTTTGCAGCTTTACTCTGTGGGTGATTTACAGCCGGCCGATATTACGCAAAAAGATTTGGTGGCAACTGACACTGGCATTCAGACGGCTCGCGTAGTGAGCACCATAGCCAGACCGGAGTTGCAGCAAGTCAAAAAAATTCGAGGGGGCAATTACGTCTTTTCGGGCATCGGACAACCGCTGACTACGGTTGTTTTATTATTGTCGGACAAACAGACTGCCGTGTATACGGCCGACGCTGATAGCCAAGGCAAATGGCAGATAGAACAGTTACAGAGTAACTTTCGTTTAAGCGAGGGCAATCATTCGGTGTTGGTTTTTAATTACGACAAACAACAGGGGATAAGGAGCGAGACCGCGCCAACTCAATATTTTAAAGTGGCTACGAACTGGTTTGATTTAGCCGCTAAGAACGTTGATTCCTTGGCTAATTGGTCGGTGGTCATTATTATCCTGTTAGGAATTTTCTTAACCATTCTAACCCTTTAGCTATGTCCAAACGCTGGCTAAATTTATTTTTGTCTTATTCCGGCTATGTTTTCGGTTTGCGTCAAAAAGTCGTTAAGACCGGCCAGTGGTACAAGGTTTTGCCTTTAGCTGTAGAACTATTGGCGATAGAAGTGGTGTTTGCCGTTGTTTCTTTGCCCATGTATTTGTTGGTTCCGCCGGATCGGTTGCAAGAGCAAGGGATGATTTTTCCCAGCCGGCAGAAAGTCGCTAAGCCCCTGCGAGTTTATACTGTCAGGAGGAGAATCAGTTTGGCTACCGCATCCGGTGCGGGAGGCCTTTTTGTTTTGAAAATTTTAGTTGTCGGCGTCCTATCTTTTATTTTTCTTGGTGCTATTCAAATTTTGGCTGATACGCAAGACTGGACATTCAGCACGCCAGGTGATTACGTCTATAACCCAGCTAAGATTGAAGTTACCGGAGGTGTGGCGCGGTTGAAAAATTTGGGTGGTCTGGTTTCCGGCAGCACTGTTAATTCCGGCTTTAACACCGATGCCAGCGGTTGGACTGCCGTTCCTGGCTGGGACAATGCTCCCGGTAAGACTAATACCGCTGCCTGGCAATCCTCCGGCGGTAACTCCGGCGGCTATGTCGATATTTATTTGGATGGAAAAAAGAATAATGATTCCGCCGGTTACTGGTACCAGAGTTTTACTACCACAGTCAACTCTCCGGATACGGCCGTTTTGAGTCTGGATTGGAAGGCGGTTTCAGTCACTGGCGCGCCCGTTTCATACGTGCTTTATGCTTTTATCGGTACTGACAGCGGCAACCCGACAATCGGCGGGGCTAATCAAGTTTGGTCCAGTGGCAATATATCCGGCGCAACTTCTTTCGCCACTACAACCCCCATTGATATAAAATCCAAAGTAACGGCGGCTGGTACTTATTACTTGAAGATAGCCGCTTATGTAAATTGCCAGGCTTCCGTTGACTGCAAGGCTACCGCCGGTTTTGATAATGTAATTGTTAATTGGTCAAAAACTACAGTCAGTTATGCTTCCGACAAGCCGACTACGACCCCGGTGAGCTCTTTAACTATGACTAAGGCCATCAGCTGGAATTCTTTCGCAGAAACGGCGACTAAAAACGGCGGTGAGATTTATTATCAATTGTCGGCCGATAATGGCTCCAATTGGCAATACTGGAATGGTTCAGCTTGGGCGACTACTACCTTAGCGACCAATTATAATACGGCGACTGACGTCAACTCTAATATTTCCAAATTCACTACTTCTACCAATCAGATAAAATGGCGCGCTTATTTGTCCAGCGACGGTACTCAGCAGGTGATTCTGGACAATATTACTATTACTTATACCCAGAATCAGCGGCCCCAGGTGCAATCTCTGGCGCCGGCGCAGAATACGGCCTACGGCTATGTCCATGTCAATTATAACTTGCAAGATGCAGAAGGTGACCTGTCCAGTTTGACGGCTTATGAATATTCCTTGTCCGGCACTTTTGCCGATGCCGTAACTATGACCGCCTCCACCACTGATCCGGCTCATAGCGGAGTTTCCGGACTGTCGGCGTCTTCCGGCGGTACGCCCCATGTTTTTGTCTGGGATGCTCGGTCGCAGTTGGGTAATATCGCGACTACCACCTATGTCCGTTTGCGGCCTAATGACGGCATTGGCAATGGCATTTATACCACTTCCTCGGTCTTTACTGTGGACTATGTTTCTTCCACTGTTTCCAATATTTCAGTTTCTCAACCCTTAGCTACAACGACTGTTACTATTGCTTATGATTTATTTGATAATACCGCCGATAATATTTTAGTGGAAATGCAAATATCGGGCGATGATGGCAGTACCTGGACGGTGCCGTCGACGAGCGTTAGCGGAGCTGTTGGCGCGGGGGTTGCTGCCGGCAATAGCAAAGTGATTTATTGGAATGCCGGGGCTGATTATCCCAACCAACAAAAAAATAATCTTCAAGTGCGCATCCGAGCTAAGGATAAATGGCAGAATCAGGGTGCTTACGTTTCCTCAGCTAATTTTTCTCTTGATACTTTGCCGGCGGCGATTTTGTCTGTGGCCGATCTTAAGGCTCAGCCTAATGCCGGTGATACCGCAGTTTTAATCGGCGGATCATTTACCGAGGTTAATCCCGACACCAATCATTTTTATGTGGCGATTAATAGCGGTAGTTACAGTTCCTCTACGGCCGGGGATAGCGATACGGCTACTCCGTCTAATCAGTCTACGGCTGTCGGTACTACTTTAGATGGCAATGACTATATTTCTAAAGTTAAGATTATTCATACTGATGACTACTCCAATGTAGGAACCAATGAAAACTTGACTCCGGATGCTGCTTATAAGTATGTTAAACCTTATACGCCATCAGCCCCGACTCTGAGTAATCCGGTTACCACGCGTCTGGATTTGACGATTAATCCGCATGTCGGCGAGGCCAGCGATGTGCCATACGCCCTGTTTGAAACGACGACTTCCAAATACGTACAAAGCGACGGTACCTTAGGTGTTAATCCGGTTTGGCAAATCATTGGTACCGGCTCCGGCCAATGGGGCAATAATACCGGTTCAGCAGGTATGGTCAGAATAACCGGTTTGTCTTCGCCGGTGGCTAATTATATTTTTAAGGTTAAATCGCGCAATCCCAGCGATTCCGGTCATGCGGCATCTTCGGAATCGTCTTTTTCCGCTTCGGCGCAAATCACCAACACCGCTCCCGGCATTGCTTTGAGCAGTTACGCCCAAACAACCGATGGTTCGCAGTACAGCCCTATTGCCTATACGGGTACGGATGGGCAAGGTGATATTACTTACCTGAGTGCTTACGAGTATTCGGTTGACGGTTCCACCTGGCATACCATGACGGAAAAATCAGGTGTGGGCAGCAACGGCACGACCAATCTGGTATTTTTGCCAACCGGAAGTGCTTACAGTTTTGTTTGGGATTCGGGTGCGGATTTGTCGAATATGGAAACAACCACGGCCAAGGTCCGCTTAAGGGGCAATGACACCTTGACTGACGGCAGTTTAAGTACCTCGGCCAACTTTGTTTTAGATAATAAGGCCCCGGTCGTCTCGGCCGTAGTTGCCAGCCAAACTGCCGGCGATAGAACCATAGCAATCACTTATGATTTAACCGATGCCAATAATTCTCTGATTCAGATAGATATTTCCAGCGACGGCGGAACGACTTGGACTGTCGCCACCTCAAGCTTAACCGGCGCTGTCGGTTCGGGGGTAACGTCGGGAACTGGCAAAAGCGTTACTTGGAACGCGGGTACGGACTATAATAATCAATACAATACTAATATCATGGTAAGGATTCGGGCTCGTGATACCTTCGGTAATCAGGGGTCTTATAGTAGTTCTGCTATTTTTACTGTTGATACGCACGCGCCGATGTTGTCTAATCTTTCCGCCAATCAAGATAGCAACGCTAACACTTTCACTTTCCATTACGACGTGTCCGAAGACGCGGGCAATATTAATACATTATTGGCGATTTCCGCCGATGGGGGGTCAACTTGGACCGTCGCCACATCCTCGGCGTCTGGCGATTTGGGCGTAGCTGTTGCGCCGGGCACCAGTAAAACCATTACCTGGGATGCCGGCGCTGATTACAATAATCAGGAAAAGACTAACATGCAATTTCGTTTAGTCGCGACTGATGGTTTTAGCAATAGTAGCTCTCTGGCTTCCTCTGATTTCTCTTTAGATACTAAAGCTCCGCGTATAACCAATGTTTCAGCCACTCAACCTTTGGGTGAGACCAGTGTGACAGTTTCTTATGATTTGGCCGACCAGAACAATTCCCTGGTAATGTTAGATATTTCTAACAATAGCGGAGCAACTTGGACGGTTGCCACCTCAACCTTAAGCGGTGAAATCGGCATCGGCAGGACTCCGGGGATAGGCAAAATAGTCACTTGGAATGCGGCGGCTGATTTCCCCAATCAAAATCTGTCTACGATGCAAGTGCGAGTCAGGGCTCTGGATGTTTTTGCCAATCAATCGGCTAATGTGCCCTCAACTGATTTTTCCCTTGATACTTTGCCGCCGGCGGTTAGTGTCATAGCCAATTTGTCAACTCAGCCTTTGGCCGGAGCAACAACGACGTTGATCAGCGGTTCTTTTACCGAGGCTAACCCTAATATTAATAATTTTTATGTGGCGATTAATGGCGGTGCTTACGGATCGGCCACTATTGGGAGCGGTAATACTGCTTCACCGGCTGATCAGGCTACGGCCGTCGGCGCTACTCTGGATGGCAATGATTATGTTTCTCAAGTTAAAGTTGTCCATACCGACGATTACGGTCAATCTGTAACCAATGAGAATAATTCGCCTAATTCGGCTTACAAATATGTGAAGCCCTACACGCCGTCGGCGCCGACCGTCAATAACCCCAGCGTCGGCACCGTAGATGTTTTAATCAATAAAAATCCGGCGGAAATAGACGGTTTGGAATACGCTATTTATGAAAGTTCCCAGAACAAATATGTGCAAAGCGATGGAACCTTAGGTATCAGCCCCGTTTGGCAGGTGATTGGCACCGGTTTTTTTCAATGGGGATTTTACTCGGGCGTAAGCGGCAAAATTAACATTAGTGGTTTAACTCTTGATTCTTACTACTATCAATTTCAGATTAAATCGCGTAATAGTAGCGACGCCTCTCATGCCGCCTCCAGCGATAGTACTTTGTCCAGCGGCGCTTCCTCGGTTAACCAGTCGCCGACTATTGTCATTGATTCAGTCGCCCAAACGACTGACGGCACTAAGTATGTGGTTATCAACTATACCGGTTTTGATTTGGAAAGCGAAACCACCACCTTAGTTACCTATCAGTATTCTACTGATAATGCTATTTGGCACACCATGACTGAAAAGTCCGGTGTGGGCTCGGACGGCAAGATTGGTTTATCTTTTATTTCTGTCGGAACAGCGCATGATTTTATGTGGGATGTTGGTGTGGATTTTCCCAACACCGAAGATGAAACGGTTTACGTCAGGTTACAGGCTGATGACAGTACTAGTAGCGGCGGAGTAACGGCTTCTTCGGCATTTATTGTTGATACCAAAAACCCCATAACAGCTTCGGTAACCGCCAGCCAGGATGCCAATTCAAATAATGTGTCGGTGAGTTATAATTTGACTGACTTATCCGATTCTTATATTGAGTTTGATGTTTCATCCGATAGCGGATCAACCTGGACTGTCGCAACTTCTACGGCTTCCGGAGATGTCCATGATAATGTCACGCCGGGTAGCGGCAAGGCTATCAGTTGGAATCCAGGTATGGATTATTCCGGCCAGGAATCAGGCACGATGAGGGTGCGAGTGGGCGCCAGAGACAATTTTGGCAATAGCGGATCCTTGGTTTCATCTGTTAATTTTGCCGTTGATAGTAAGGCCCCGGTTTTTGCCAATATTTCCGCGGCGCAGGTCGTTAGCAGCAGTTTAGTGTCTATAAGTTATGATTTTAGCGATGCCAACAGTTCTGTTGTGGCTATGGATATTTCATCGGACGGAGGCGGTTCTTGGGATGTTGCTTCCTCAAGTGTTAGTGGTGCCATTGGCGCAGGCATAACAACCGGCAATAGCAAAATTATTATTTGGGACGCCGGAGCGGATTTCCCTAATCAGCAGGTTAATAACATGCAGATTCGTCTGCGAGCCGTTGACGCTTACGCCAATGCGACCGGCAATGTCGGTTCCAATTTGTTTGCCATTAATACCCAAGCCCCAGTGATTAATACTGTAACCGCAGAACAAGTCGTGGGGTCCGATAATGTCGTCATAACTTATAACCTGTTTGACAGCGATAATGTAGTTATCAGTGTGGGTATTTCCAGCGATGGTGGCGCCACTTGGACCGTAGCTACCACTACCTTGACAGGCGATGTTGGTTACGGAGTCGCACCAGGACTGGGCAAAACAATTAATTGGAATCCGGGAGTTGATTTCAACAGCCAACAGAATGGCAGTATGAAGGTTCGTATCCGTGGCACCAATACTTACGGTAATAGTAGCGCTTATGCCGTTTTGGTTGACACTTTTAGCGTGGACACTCTGGCCCCGACGATTTTGACGATTGCGGATTTGACTGCTCAGCCACTTGCCGGCGATACGAGCGCGACTGTTAGCGGGTCGTTTACCGAGGCCAATCCAACCTCTAATGAGTTTTTAGTCGCTTTCAGCAGTGATGTCTATTCGGCTACTACCACCGGAGAAAGCAATACGGCGACTCCGGCTGATCAGGCGGTGCCGGCAAGCGGGGCGCTTACTGGTCATGATTACATTTCTAAAGTTAAGCTGGTAGAAACCGATAATTACGGCCATACAAGAATAAACGAGAATACTTCTCCTACAGCGAGTTACAAATACGTCAAACCGTATACGCCGGGAGCGCCGACGGTTAATAATCCGCAGAATACTACAGTGGATGTAACAATTAATTCGGCTTTCGGCGAGGCTAGCGATGTGCCTTATGTCATTTATGAGGTTTCCACCGGACAATACGTGCAGAGCAATGGCACTTTGGGTGTTAGCGCTGTCTGGCAGACGCTCGGCACCGGCGCCGGCCAATGGGGCCAGGGGAGCGGTATTAGCGGTCAAGTTACTATTAGCGGTTTGTTCTCGCCGGTGGCTAATTATAGTTTTAAGATCAAGTCACGCAACCCGAGCGATGCGGCACATCTGACGACTTCCGAATCTGATTTTTCTACAATAACGGGAATTGCTAATACTGCTCCGGCAATTAATATTTCAAGCGCAACTCAACAAGCCAGTGGCGGTTATGTGTTAATCAATTATATCGGTACGGATGCGCAAAATGATACTAATGATTTAACTGTTTTTGAATATTCCATTGATAACGCCAATTGGCAGGTTATGACCGAAAAATCGGGGGTGGGTTCAAACGGTACCTCCAGCTTGATTTTCTCTTCGGTTGGCACGGCTTACATTTTTGCTTGGGATATAGCGACTGATTTGCCTAATCAGGAGAATTCCACAGTTTATGTACGCTTAAAGTCATCTGATACTTTGGCTGACAGTAACTTGGCGGTGTCCTCGGCTTTTTATGCTGATACTTTGGGGCCGGTTATTTCCAATATTGATTTAACGCAAACGCCAGGTACGGGATTGGCCGTAATTATTTATGACTTGATCGATAATTCCGGAGCTAGCAATACTGTTAGTTTATTAATTTCCAATGATGGCGGTTTGACTTATACTGTGCCCGTTACTACGGCCAGTGGCGATGTCGGTAATGATGTTACGGCTGGCGTCGGCAGGAGTATTAGTTGGAATCCGCAAATTGACTTGGCCAATCAGGAGAATTCTGCGGTTAAAGTCAAACTTCAAGGTGCGGATCGCTATGGCAATGCCGGTTTAATTTCTATTTCTGACAATTTTACCGTTGATACCAAGGGGCCGGTGGTAAGCGGTGTTTCCGCCGGCCAATCAGCCGGTACGACGGATGTGGTCATAAATTATAACTTGGCTGATATTACGCCGGCCGGTAATCTGGTTGAATTTAATATTTCTGATGATGGTGGGGCTACTTGGACAGTATCTACAACCACTAGAAGCGGACAAATCGGTTCCGGTCAAACCATCGGGGCAAAGGCGTTTATTTGGTCGGCCGGTACGGATTTCGTTGGTCAAGATTTATCCAGTATGAGAGTTCGCGTCCGCGCTAAGGATTATTTCGGTAATCAAGGCGCTTATGTTGCCTCTGGTAATTTTGCTTTAGATACCAAAGCCCCGGTTATTTCTGGCGTCTCCGCCAGTCAAATCGCCGGCACAGATAGCGTAGCGGTTAGTTATGATTTAGGAGAAAATGCTGATGTTGCCTGGGATATCTCTAGTGATGGCGGTTTGACTTGGACGGTTATTAAAACTACAGCCGTTGGGGATTTGGGCGCGGTAACAGCAGGCAATAATAAATTAGTCACCTGGAATACCGGCGTTGATTTTATTAACCAAGAGAATTCCCATATGCGGGTCCGTTTCAGCGGCACGGATAGTTTTGGCAATGTCAGCACTTATTATGAATCGGCTGATTTTTCAGTTGATACAGGGGCGCCCTTGGGACTTGCTTCCTTGAGTAAATTTTCGGAAACCGCCACAACCATTACTATGAATTGGCAGACGGCAACTGATGCGAATTTTAATCACTATGAATTATGGCATGGCGCAACGGAAAGCGATGTGGTAAATCGCACGGGCACAGCCGACAAATGGAGCGTAATTGATGATGTTAATTTGTCTAACTCCTTAACCATATCGACGGTTATTACCGGTTTGAATATTACCAATAATTATTATGTTAAGATTTGGGCCATAGATGATTATGGCAACGAAGCAACGGTTGCCCAGCTTAACGTTTTTGCCCCAGTAACTCCGCCGGTTGTTTCGCCTGTAATCCCGCCGGTAGTCGGCGGTGGCGCTATTTTGGTGCCCGATACAATTGCGCCGGTTAAACCACTTTTGAACTCGTTGGATTCACCAACTAACAGCACAAGGATTGCCATCGGCGGTTTGTCTGAGCCGGGCTCAAACATCGACTTGTTTGATAATGGCGTTTTGTTTGCCCGGCTTAATAACAGCGCCGATAGCGGCGGCAGGTTCAGTCAGATTTTTAATTTTTCGTCAGGCAATCATTCCTTAACTGTTCGGGCAACTGATAGATCAGGCAATATCAGCCAGTTGTCCGATCCAGTCAACTTGCTTATTATCGGCGTGGCCCCGGCCGCCCCGATAATCTTAAACCCGATTAATAATTCGGCTATTGCGGAGGCAACTCCGACAATCACTGGCGTAACTGAACCGTTAGGCGAAGTGCTTATTGCTTTGGACGGTCGAAGTAGGTTTACGGTGACAGCAGATTTATCCGGCGCTTGGAATTTTAAGTTGCCTAGCGCCTCGGCTCTAGTGGATGGTCGCCATACTATTAGCGTTACTGTTCGCGATCAAGCCGGCAATGTCAGTAATCCAACCGTCATAAGTATTAATAAAGTTGTTGCCTTACCGGCGTCAGTCACTCCGATTATAACCGTGGCCGGCATTACGCCTATTCAGCCGGTTCCCACGGCTCAATTAGTGGAATTGAACGCCCAAGCGGTGGAATTGGCCGGCATACCGGTGCCGCAAGTCACTAATATACAAACCATAGCTGTCGGCGATACTTTAAGTTTCTCCGGCACCTCTTTGCCTAATCAAGATGTCATCGTCTATATTCATAGCGATCAAGCCTTGATTTATCGCACTCATACTGATAGTCAGGGCAACTGGCGCATTGACCATTCGCAAGACATTACAGAGTTGTCTCCTGGCCAGCATACGATTTTTGCCGTCGCTCTGGACTCCACGGCGCAAATTAAGAGCCGACCCAGTCCGGTTAGCACCTTTACTGTTAGAAGAAATTTTTGGGTGATGATTTATCGTTACTTAAATTGGCAGACAACGGTCATAACCTTAGTCATTTTAGTGGCTACTATTTTCTGGCTTTATCGGGCCAGAAAGAGACAGTTGATCGGTTAATTATTAGATAAACTCATAAGTTGTAAAACAATATACAATGACTTGGCCAATTTTTAATAAAAAACTTTCTTGTCCCACTCCAGAAAGATTAATAGTCGGTGACGAAATTAATTATCGGATATTGTTCAATGCTACAGCCGATGCTATTGTGATTGCTGATTTATCAGGCAAAATCATCGATGCTAATCTCGCCGCTTGTAGCTTGTTCGGTTATGACAAAAAAGAATTTTTTAGATTATCCGTTAATCAATTACACCCGGCCGATGCTGTCAAGGAAACTTTAAAAATTTTCAGGCAATTGTCTAAAGGCAATAAGCTTGATAAGAATATTGAATTGCAAATAATTACCAAGGATAAGAAAGTTAAAATCGTTTCCGCCAGCTTCGGTAGAATAAAAATTGATTCTCATTATTGTTTGATTGCCTTTTTTCGCGATATTACCAAAGCAAAGGAAAGCGAAAAACGCTATAAGATATTGACTGAGGTGGCCCATGACAGCATTTATTTGGTTAATAGAAGCGGTATAGTGACGTATGTTAATTATTTCGGAGCCGGGCAGTTCAAGGCCAAGCCTGAAGACATTATTGGCAAGAATATCAAAAACTTATTCCCGCCAACTGTGGCCCAACGGCAAATGGCCAACATTATTAAGGTATTTCGTAGTGGTCAGCCGATTTATCAAGAGGGTCTATCATTTTTTCCTTCAGGAGAAGCATGGTTGAGTACGCAACTAACTCCAATCAATGATCAATCGGGCCGAGTGGAAAGCGTTATGGGCCTATCTCGTAATATTTCCAAGGTTAAGGAGTCGGAGATAGCCATAAAAAACTATTCTTCTTTATTGGATTCAATCACTGCTACATCGCAGGAGGGTATTTTGGTGATTGATCAACGGGGTAAGGTCACTTTTTATAATAAAAATTTTTTGAAAATGTGGAAGATACCGCAAGAACTGGTGAAAAGTAAAGACGATAAAAAACTATTGTCTTTTGTTATGAGTCAATTGTCCGATGCCAAGGAATTTTTGGTTAAAGTGGATTATCTTTATCGGCATCCGGCAAATAAAAGTTCCGATACTATTTATTTTAAAGATGGCCGAGTTTTTGATCGTTTGTCTTTACCGCAAAAAATTGACGGTAAAATTGTGGGCCGAGTTTGGCGTTTCACTGATATTACTAAGGATATAAAAGTCCGAGAAAGTTTAGTTAGGTCAGAGCAGAAATACCGCCGACTTTTTGAAGCGGCCAAGGATGGTATTTTGATTCTTAATGCTAAAACTGGAGAAATTGAAGAGGTTAATCCGTATTTGATTGAGATGCTGGGTTATAGCAGGGGAGAATTTTTACAGAAGAAATTGTGGGAAATCGGGTTATTTAAGGATATAGCGGCTTCCAAGAAATCTTTTAAAATTTTAAAGAAGAAGAAGTATGTTCATTATGAGAATTTGCCTTTAAGAACTAAGTCTGGCAAGTCGATCAGTGTGGAATTTGTCAGTAATGTCTATAATATTGACCATACCAAAGTCGTTCAGTGCAATATTCGCAATATTACCAGTCGTCACCAAATAGAAATGGAGTTGATTAACAGCGAAGATCGTATGCGGGCGATTTATGAAAATAGCCCGGTACCGATTGTCCTGGTCGGCTTAGACAATAAATTTATTAGCGCCAACCCGGCCGCTGTAAGATTGTGGGGTTATTCCGAGGAGCGACTTAAAAAAATGACTTTTGCCGATATTACTCATCCTGATGAAATTAAAAGGGACGTAGAAAAAGTCAAGCTTCTGCTTAAAGGCAAAATTCCTATCTATAATGTGGATAAACGTTATATTAGGAAAGACAAGAAAATCATTTATGGCCGAGTCAGCGCTACTTTAATTAAAGATAATAGCGGGGAGCCATTGTATTTTTTAACGATTATTGAGGATATTACCCAGCACAAAAAGTGGGAGGAAGAAATCAAGCAATCGGAAGAAAGATACAGTAATCTGGTGGAGAATAGCAATGACGCCGTGATTTTAATTCAGGAAGGCATAGTTAAATACGCCAATCCGGCCATAAAAAATATTACCGGTATGGTCCCTTCGGATGTTGTCGGCAAACCCATGATTGATTTCATCGCCCCCCAGTATAAAAGTTCAGTTGTTTCAAATTATCAGCGCCGCATGCGAGGAGAGAAGGTGGAAACCCGCTATGAGTTCGCTGTTATTGACAACCATGGCAAAGCTATACCGGTAGAGACAAACAGTTCGGTGATTATTTTTGAAGGCCGGCCGGCTGACATGGCTATTTTACGCGACATCAGCAAAGCCAAAGAAGTTGATCGGTTGAAATCGGAGTTTATATCCATGTCTTCGCATCAATTGCGGACGCCTTTAACCGGTATCAAGTGGTTTGGAGAACTACTGTTAAAAGAAAAAATCGGCAAATTGAATACGGAACAGCGCGATTTTGTTGAACAGATTTATCATAGTAATGAACGGATGATTAAACTGGTTAATGACTTGCTGGATGTTTCGCATATTGAGACGGGGCGTAAATTTGTTTTGAAAAGGAAATCAAGCGACTTGCGTTTGGCTTTTAGCCGCGCCGTAGAAGACCAAAATTTGGCCGCCGCCAAAAATAAAATCAGCTTTGTTTTGGGTCGTGGTTTTGATGAAAAAATCATCGCCGTTTTTGATTTTGAAAAAATTGTCCAGATGTTGAATAATTTAATCAGCAATGCCTTGAAGTATTCTCCGGAGAAAACTAAGGTAACTTTTGATTGTCAGCGCCAAGGAAATTATTGGCACTTTTCTATTGCCGATCAAGGTTATGGCATACCGGCCTACCAGCAACATCGGATATTTGAAAGGTTTTTCAGGGCGGATAACATTAGGGGAGTGGCTCCGGAAGGCACGGGTTTGGGATTATATATCGCTCGAGGCATAGTTGAAGCTCATGGCGGCAGGATTTGGTTTGATTCCAAAGAGAATAAGGGCACGACTTTCTATTTTACTTTGCCGATTTATTCTGCTAAATAATTATAATTTTAAAATTTATGATGAAAAAAATGATGAAAAAATTGTTAGTCATTGATGATGAACCGATCGTGCTTAAAGCTTTGTCGTCACAGTTTGATGCCAAAGAGATTGAGGTGTTGCTTGCCAAGGATGGCGCTGAAGGTTTAAAATTGGCTAAGAAAGAAAAGCCTGATTTAATCTTATTGGACCTGGTAATGCCTAAAATGGACGGATTGGAAATGTTAGCTAAGTTGCGCAAAGATAAATGGGGCAAGAAAGCGGAAGTAGTGATTCTGAGTAACTTGAGTGATTCGGCCAAGGTAGCTCAAGCTGTTGCTTTAGGGACCTTTGAATATTTGGTTAAGGTGGACTGGAATGTGGCTGATGTGGCCACTAAGGTGAAAAAGAAGCTGGGATTAAAATAATTAAATTAAGCATTGTTTAGTCAACTCGGAAGAAATTTTCGGGTTGACTTTTAGTTATCCCCAGAGCAGATTATGCGACTTGTTTTTGAATGGCAAAGCATGTTATAATATATTAATAACTAACCATAAAACATTGGTTAAAAAATATGGTCGCTAAGAAAAGAATTCTCATCGCCGAGGATGAGAAATCCATGGCTAACGCCTTGGAACTAAAACTGAATAAATCCGGCTTTGAAGCTAAGGCCGTTTATGACGGCGAGCAGGCTTTGGCCACTGTGACTGAAGGTGGCTATGACTTGATGCTGTTGGATTTGATGATGCCGAAATTAGATGGTTTTGGCGTATTGGAAGGCATAAAAAAGAAGAATCTTAAGATCAAAGTTATTATTACTTCTAATTTGTCTCAAGAAGAAGATATCAAGAAGGCCAAAGATTTGGGGGCTATTGACTACATCGTTAAGTCGGATACGCCTATTCAGGCGATCGTAGAAAAAATTAAAAGTCTTTGATTAAGTTATCATCTTAATTCCATGCTTTAAGATGAATTTAGACAACAAACAACTCAGAGCCATCCTGGTTGATGGTGATTATTTGTCCGCCGGCGATTGGCAGAAAGCCGAGGCCGTTGCGGCAAAAAAAGAAATCGACATAATCGATTATCTTTTGCGTGAAGGTATTTTGAATAAGGATTTATTCGGCCAAGCCATGGCCGAATATTTTAGTTTGCCTTATGCGGATTTGAATTCCAATATGCCGATAAAGGAGCAGGTTTTGGCTCTGCCTGAAGATATCGCCAGAGAATATCGTTTGGTGGTGTATTCCGCCGACAGTAAGACCGTGGTAGTAGCGACAGATCAGCCGGATAATCAGAAATTGCCAGAATTATTAAAAAAAGTAATACCAAACCGGCAGGTTAAATTAGCTTATTCTTTAACCGAGGATATTGATGCCGCTTTCGTCAATTATCGCAAGACATTAGAAACTCGTTTTGCCGCCATTATTAAGAAAAGCCGACAGGTGGTGCCGGAAATAGTTGATGAAATTTTTGCCGATGCCGTTACTTTTAAGGCTTCAGATATACATTTTGAACCAACGGAAGCAGAGGTGCTGGTGCGATTCCGCGTAGATGGCGTCTTACAAGATGCCGGGCACATCCCTAAGGAATTCTATGGCAATATTGTCAATCGTATCAAAGTAAAGAGCCACTTGCGCATTGATGAGCATTTTGCCGCTCAAGACGGCAGTTTGAATTATGTCAGCGACGGTCTGGTTACTGACATGCGCGTGTCCGTAGTGCCGACTATTGAGGGGGAAAAAATCGTCATGCGTCTTTTGTCGCATTACGTTCAGGGTTTTGATTTGAATGATCTGGGTTTATCAGTTAAAGATCAAACTAATTTTAATGTGGCGGCGCAAAAACCGTTTGGTATGATTCTTGTTGTCGGTCCAACCGGTTCAGGCAAGAGCACCACCTTGTACGCCGTTTTAAAACAACTTAATCAACCGGCAGTAAATATCACTACCATTGAAGATCCGGTGGAATACCGGGTGCCAGGCATTAATCAGATCCAAGTTAATTCTCAGACTGGCTTGACTTTCGCCCGCGGTTTGCGTTCCATCGTTCGCCAGGATCCTGATATTATCCTAGTTGGGGAGATTCGCGATTTGGAGACCGCCGAGATTGCAGTCAATGCCGCTTTGACCGGCCATTTGTTGCTTTCCACTTTCCACTCCAATGACGCGGCGACCGGCATTCCGCGTTTACTGGATATGAAGATTGAGCCTTTTTTGCTCGCTTCCACCCTGCAAGCGATTTTGGCGCAACGCTTGGTGAGGAAGATTTGCGACCATTGTCGTGTCAGCTATACGATTTCTCCCGCTCAATTAACCAAAGAGTATCCCTTAGCCGCTAAATATTTTCCTCGTCGCAATCTGACCTTATATCGCGGTAAGGGTTGCCCGGCCTGTAATAATACCGGTTATAAGGGGCGGACCGCTATTTTTGAGTTGATTTTGATCACGCCGGAGATGCAGGAATTAGTTATGAAACATCCGTCGTCTCGGGAAATTTGGCAGTTGGCTAGCCGTCAAGGGTCGCGGCCGCTCTTTGAAGATGGAATGGAAAAGGTCAAAGACGGCGTTACCACTATGGATGAAATCTTCAGAGTGGCTGAACCGCCACAGTAAAGAGATTATTTTATGGCTATCAAGAAAAACAAAAAAGATCTTACCGTTAAACTGCCTAGTAACAGTCCGGTGGTGCCGGTTAAGGCGATTCAAGTTGAGTCTAAGAAGAAAACGAAGGGAGAGTTGATTATTGCCAAATCCGTGTATGCCGGAAATAATCGGCGCCGATTACTTATTAAAACTTTTAACTTTGGCTGGCGCGATCAAAGGGAAGGGTTAATGGAAAATCTAGCGTTATTGCTCACTGCTGGTATGGACTTATTGGGCGCTTTGGAGGCAATACGGCCGGATCGCGGTTTTTGGCGTTTGAATTTTTTGATTAGGATATTGCAAGAGGATATTGAAAGCGGTTTTGCTTTCTGGCAAGCTTTGGAACGAACGAAAATATTCCGCGCCCAAGACATTTCTTTAATTAAAATAGGGGAGCAGACCGGTAAATTGGATGAGACTTTGAAAATGTTGGTCTTACAGCAACAGAAAGAGCGTGATTTCTCTTCTAAAGTCAAGTCGGCCATGGCGTATCCGGCTTTTGTTTTGTCAGTAACTTTTGCCGTCGGCTTGGGTATCGCTTGGTTCATTTTGCCGCGTTTGGCTACGGTTTTTGCTTCATTAAGCATTGAATTGCCGCTTATTACCCAAATATTGATTAATTTCGGAAAATTTCTAGGGACTTACGGCAATACGGTTGTCCCGGCAATTATTGTTGCATTCGTGGTTTTATTTTATTTGCTGTTCTTTTTTCCTGGCACTAAGATTATTGGTCAGTTTTTGTCTTTACATACTCCGGCCGTCGGCAAACTAATCAAGCAATCGGAAGTGGCGCGTTTCGGTTATGTTTTAGGCACACTTTTATCTTCGGGTATGCCGGTTTTGGAAGCGCTGAAGTCATTGTCGCAATCAACCGAGCTCAGGTCTTATCGCAAGTTTTATCGCTATTTGGAAAAAAATTTAGAGGAGGGAGCGTCGCTTAAGGATTGTTTTCTTTCTTATCGCACAGTAAGCGGTTTATTCCCCAAATCATTACAGCAACTTCTAATCGCCGGCGAGCAATCGGGTAGCCTGTCTAACGCTTTGATTAAAATTGGCGAGATGTATGAGGATAAAATAGAGATAACCACCAAGAATTTGGCTATTATTCTGGAACCGTTGCTTTTGTTTATCGTATGGCTTGGCGTATTGGCGGTGGCGGTAGCAGTTATTTTGCCGATTTATAGTCTGGTTGGCTCCTTAAATAATTAATATGCCTAGGGAAACAAAAACAAAACATCTCGGTTCAAACGGTTTTACTTTAGTAGAGGTGTTGTTATCCTTGGCTCTTATAGCTGTTATTTCCGTGATGGCTATTCCGGTTTATCAATCGTTTCAGACCAAAAACGATTTAGCCGTCGCCACCAATAGCTTGGTTCAATCCTTGCGCCGCGCTCAGATTTTATCACAGAGCATGGCCGGAGACAGTGGTTGGGGGGTATTTATAACCACTGGCAGTGTCGTGTTGTTTCGCGGCTCGTCTTACGGTAGTCGTGACATCCTCTATGATGAGAGCTCCACCGTGCCAACGACAATCACTCCAAGTGGTTTGAGCCAAGTTGTGTTTGATAAGTTTACCGGCAAGCCGGTCGCCACCGCCACAGGAAATATTTTATTAGTTTCCGTGGCTCACGAAACCAGCACCGTTAATATTAACAGTCGAGGGACGATAACTTATTGATATGTTATTGAGAACAAGTCAATCCGGTTTTAATTTGGTAGAAGCGATCCTAAGCGTTGCAGTTTTTGGCTTGATGATTACGGCTTTAGTCGGCGCTTGGCTTTATGGCCAGCAAAGTACGGCTATCGCCGGACAGAGATCCCGAGCCATATTTTTAGCCGAAGAAGGGTTGGAGGCGACGCGTAATCTGCGCGATGCGAACTTTTCTAATTTGACTGCCGGATCACATGGTTTGGTTATTGCCGGAAATGTTTGGACTTTCTCCGGCGTCTCTGATTTGATTGACAGCTATTATCGGCGGCAAATTAGTATAAGACCGATTGACGCCAACCGTTTTCAAGTAACTTCCACCGTGGCTTGGCAGCAGACTCAACAACGTTGGGCAACTATCACTCTGGCTACTTATCTGACTAATTGGCAGGTCCAGGGAACTATTGCTAGCTGTTCTTCTTACTGCCAGTCTTTAGGGATATATATCGCCGGCGCTTGCCGCAGGAATAATAGCGCTTGTAATGCTAACGGGGAGACCAGGGAGACGGGTGGCGCCGTCTATTGTACGATTGATAAAAATAATACCTGCTGTTGCCAGCCTTAACTTATGAAACCCCGAATAACCAATCGCCAAGGTTTTACTTTAATAGAATTGTTGCTCTATTTGGCTATTGCCTCAGTTATTTTATTATCAGTTTCTGTTTTTTTGTCGTTAATTCTGCAAAGCCGGGTTAAAAATCAGACCATAGCCGAAGTGGAACAACAGGGACTGGAAGCGATGCATGCCATTACCCAAACTATCAGAAATTCCAGCAGCGTGACTGTTCCTATTGTCGGCGGCTCCAGTGTTACTTTGATTCTGGCAGTGCCCCTGCCGGAAAAAAGTCCTACGGTTTTTGACCTATCCGGCGGAGCATTAAGGATTATTGAGGGCGCGAACGGAGCCGTGGTCCTGACTAATAATCGCGTGACAATAAGTAATTTGAGCTTCACTAATTTATCCAGTACCAGCTCTAAGGATATTATCAGAGTGCAGTTCATCTTGAAACATTTAAATCCCGGGAGTCGCAATGAATATGATTATCAGAAAAAATTTTATGGTTCGGCCGAACGCCGCTAAGCCGAGAGGCTACATCTTGTTGTTAAGCATCTTGGTGGTGGGTGCGGTCGGTTTAGCCGTAACTCTGTCGCTTTTATTACTGGGTTTGGATGCCTCACGGACTGTCTTGGCCGTGGAGCAGGCTAGTGGAGCCAGGGCACTGGCTAATGCTTGCGCTGAAGAGGCCTTACAGCAAATTAGGATTGATAGTCTATTTGTTGGTTCGGGCAACTTGGCTTTTAATGGCGGTATTTGCAACTATACGGTGGTAAATACCGGCGGTAACACGCGAGGAGTAACGGTCAGTGCTAGTAAAAGTAACACTTTCAGCCGTTTGGCGGTTAGTATTAGCGCTCTTTACCCGCTAATTACTTATACTTCCTGGCAAGAAGTTCCCTAAGAATACATTAACATAAAATAAGATAAAATTTATGAACAAAAAACAATCAGGTTTTACTTTGCTGGAGGTGTTGCTGGTCGTAGCGATTATCGCTATTCTGGCCGGCATCGTTATTTTGGCCTTGAATCCCAGCAAGCAATTGGGTGATACAAGGAACGCCCAACGTCGCGCCGATGTTAATACTATTTTGAGCGCCGTTTACCAGTACGCCATTGATAATAATGGCATCGTGCCGGCCAGCATTTCGGTTGATACGGCCTGTTATGCTTCTAATAATGAGATATGCAGTATAGACGGGACCTGTACCGGTAAAGTCAACCTAAAGCAATACTTGGTTAGTACGACATCAAAATATTTGGTTTCATTGCCGGCCGATCCTCAGAACGTAAGCAGTGAAGGCACTGGCTATTACATCAGCAAGGATTCAAATAATCGGATTACAGTTTGCGCGCCCATTGCCGAGAATAATGCCAGTATCAGCATTAGCCGATAAATCAATATAAATAAAATAGTTAACAATTAATTTATGAACAAATAATTTATGAACAAAAAAAAATCAGGGTTTACTTTATTGGAGGTGTTGCTGGTCGTAGCGATTATCGCTATTCTGGCCGGCATTGTCATTTTGGCTTTAAATCCCAGTAAGCAATTAGGCGACGCTAGGAACGCCCAGCGTCGCGCCGATGTCAATACTCTTTTGAACGCGGTTTATCAGTATGCCATTGACAGTAATGGCGCCCTGCCAGCCTCCATTGTTTCTGGTACGGCTTGCGGCGTTTCTACTCAGGAAATTTGCCGGACCGGTGGTACTTGCACAGGATTGACTAATTTAGACACCTATTTGGCCAGCTCCACCGCTAAGTATCTGGTATCTATGCCTATTGATCCCAGTAGTACTTCCACTAATGGCACCAGTTACCAAATTTTTAAAAATTCTACCACTAACCGCGTGACGGTTTGCTCGCCTAATGCGGAGAATAGTGTGACGATTTCCGTTAGCCGCTAATCAGAACAGGTTATTAGCCGGTAATTTTTGCCGGCTGCCACTTGGCTTGATTATACTGAATTAACATTATGAATCTATGAAGTATAAAACTTTAAGAAGTCATGTTTTACCGATTTTTATTTTTATTATTGGTCTGAGTTTGTCTTTGGCAGCCTTTTTCTATATGTCGAATATCCTTAAGCATCAGGCGCAATTGAAGTTTGAAACGCAAGTTCAAGACGTCACCGGTTTAATCGGCGCTATGATAAATCGCGATATTTATGTGCTTAACGGTTTAAAGGGATTGTTTGTCGCCAGTCAGAGTGTGGAAAGGAATGAGTTTTATGATTATCTTGATCAGCTGGACTTAGCGCAAAATTATCCCGGCATTAATACTATTAATTATTGGGAGAAGGTAAAATTAGAAGACACTGACAAATTTATTGAACAAGTCAGACAGGATAAGAGCGTAGAGCTAAATGGCTATCCTAATTTTACAATTTATCCTACCAGTACTGCCGTGGAAAGTTTTATTATCAAATATATCTACCCGGAAAAAGGCCTTGAAAATATTTTGGGTTTTGATGTCTATTCAGAAATGAATAGAAAGCAACCGGCGGAGTTGGCCAGAAATAGCGGTCAAATAACCGTTACAAATAGAATTTCACTTTTGCCGGATAACAGCCCTGGGATTTTGTTATTAGCTCCAATTTATAGGAATGGTGCTACTATTATTAGTGAAACGGATCGTCGGGTAAACACAGTTGGTTTTGTCAGTGTAACCATAATAGCGAATGACTTTTTTTCTAATATTTTATCCAGGATTAATCTTGATTGGCATCAATTTGATTTAAGCGTTTACGATTCTATCGACGGAAATTATAATAAAGAAATGCTGTACTATGATTCTGACGTTAGAAACAATGATTTTCAGCAATCGGGGTTTATCAAGGAAGTGCCGTTTAGCGTAGCCGATCACATCTGGGTTTTACGTTATTGGGGGCTGGACAATTATGGCCTGACTTGGGGAGAAATGATCTTACCCTGGCTATTTTTATTTTTTGGCGTTCTTATCAGTTTTTTGGCGGCCGTTGTGGTTTACTTTTTGGCTAATTCTCAAATCAAAGCCACTGAATTAGCCGAAACGATCACTATGGACTTGCGGGAAAGCGAAGAAAAATTTAAGGCGATTGCCCAAGCGATACAAGACGCCATAATCATGATGGATGATAAGGGGCTGGTAGTCTTCTGGAATCAGGCGGCGGAAAGGATTCTGGGTTATAGCAGTGCTGAGATTATGGGCAAGTACTTCCATAAAATAGTTGCCACAGAAAAAGGACATCAAACTAAGAAAAATAATATTTTGCAGTTCGGCAAGACGGGAGAGTCAAATGTTATCGGTAGTTTATTGGAATTATCGGTAAAGAAGAAAAACGGCGAATTAATCACTGTAGAATTATCCGTGGCGCGAGTCAAAATTAAGGGCAAATGGCATGCGGTTGGCGTGATGCGCGATATTACGGAGAAGAAAAAAGTAACTGATGCCTTAGCCAGTCGTAGCGAGGAATTGGAGCGAATAAATAAATTGATGATCGGCCGGGAGATGAAAATGATTGAATTAAAGAAAAGAATAGAAGATCTAAAGAAAACAGAAAAAAACATATGAAAAAATATTTAAACATTATTTTGGTTTTGGCTATAGTTCTAATTCTTATTGTTGCTGCCGTTGGCGCTTATTGGAGTTTAAGATTATCCAAACAATCAGTCATCCCTAATAATTTGGGTGAAATTACTTATGGCTGGGATGAGTGGCCAGGAATTTTGCCGTATCTGGTGGCGCAAGAAAAAGGCCTGTTTTCAGCCAACGGCTTAAAGGTGAGAATGGTCAAATCAGAAACTAACAGCCAGCTGGTTTCCGAGTTGATTAATGGGCAGATTGATTTTGTTGGCGACATTACTATGGTAGATGTTTTAAAAGCTCAATCCCAAGGGAATAAATTGCAAATTATAAATGTAACCGACTACTCTAATGGCGGCGATGGCATTGTTGCCAGAAAATCGATCGTCAGCATAGCCGACTTGAAGGGTAAAAAAGTAGCAGTAGAACAAGGATCTTTGAGTGAGAAATTACTTTTTTATGCCTTGGAAAAAAATAATCTTAAATTGCAGGATGTGCAGAGGGTGAGTTTGCCGGCGGCGGAAGCGGCCCAAGCTTTCATTAGAGGAGAGGTGGATGCCGTCGTTACTTATGACCCGGGATTAAGCGAGGCTGTAGCGGCCGGCGGAGTAAAAATTTTTTCTACCGCCTTGGCTCCGGGGCTGATTATTGATGTCGGGGTGATGCGTCAGGATTTTATTGACAGCGAACCGGAAAAAGTCAAAGCCGTATTGCGGGCTTATTTTCAGGCCCTGGAATATATAAAAAATAATCCCGAGGAATCATACGCCATCGGCATTAAATACTTTAATGTCAGCGAACAGGAGTTTATCGGTTATTTGTCCGGTCTCCAGTTAGTTGATTTACGAGGCAATTTATCAGCCATGTCTTATACCTCCGGTTATGAATCGTTATATGGCAATGGCGTTTTGGCTAACCGTTACCTGCGAAGTATCGGTGCTATTGGCTCCGACGTTGACGTTGTCGGAGTCATTAGGCCGGAATTTGTCCGTATCCTATCACGATAACCTTAAACGGTTGATTTTATGAAGTTATTATTGAAAATTATTTCTATTTTTACTGCCATCTCCGTTATTGCTATCGGTACGATGCTGTATTTAATTTATACCTCGGTTGGCGGAACCCTGCATTCTTCCCGCGCGGAAATCCAGCATGTTAATGCCGGGCAGTTATTGGGGAATATTGATCAAGTTATTTATGAACGCTACTTGGATATTCAGTTGATTTCCGGATCGGTGCCCTTAAAGAAGTTGCTAACTGGCCAGACGAACACCTTAAGCGAAGTTAAACAGAGAATGAGTGAATTTTTGCTTCTAACCGGACCTTGGTACGATCTGGAAGTCGTAACTATAAACGGTTTAGTTGTCTATTCTACTGATGACGAAGAATTAGGTGAAAATATAGATGATCATCCCGCCGATTCCCTGGCTTTCATGCAAGCCCAAAACGGGCAGGTTTATTATTCCGATCTGCTAACAGATGAAAACAATCAAAAGCCGACAATCATTTTTGCCGCTCCGGTAATTGATGACAATAAAATTGTCGGCGTAGTCTTGGGGCGTTTTGCTTGGCCGGCAATACTGGATTTTTTATCAACCAGCGGTTTTGATCGCATTTATTTGTATAACAAAGATAAGATACTGATTGGCAGCGGCGATTATGCCAATCTGGTTAATATCCTGAATCAAAAGCAATCAACGGCTCTGGCTAACCTTACTCCAACTAAAGACAGCGCCACCGTCAAAGAGCAAATCAATGGCGATTTAGTGGAATTTTTGGCTAGCAGCGCTTATTCTGACGGTTATCTGGCTTATTCGGGTAATGGTTGGCAGTTAGTGATTGAAACGCCGACGGAAAATATTTTTTTTGCCGTTAATAGGGCTATTACCTTTCAACTGCTCATCATTATAGCCGTTATTGCCTCGGCGTTATTATTATTTTTATTGTTTATTTTTCATTTTATTGTCAGGCCGATCCTGGCTTTAACTCGCGTAGCGCAGTCCGTAGCCGAAGGCGATTTGACTAAGAAAGTCCCGGTGGTTTCTAATGATGAATTGGGCGCCCTAACTAAAACTTTTAATGCCATGGTGGATGAATTAAGGGGGAATTATGGCAAATTAGAACAGCGGGTAGCAGAAAAAACCAAAAGTTTGTCAGAAACCCTGATTCAATTGAAGAAAAATAATGAGTCATTGGCAGCAACCCAGAAGTCGGTCTTAAATGTTTTAGAAGATGTGGAGGAAGAAAAGAAAACATCCGAAGCTTTAGCCAAAGATTTGGAGAAGTTCCGTCTGGCTGTGGCTGAAGCGTCGGATCATATTGTCATTACCGATAAGGAGGGCATAGTAATCTTTGCCAATAAGGGCGTAGAGGGCATCACTGGTTTTTCTAATTCCGAGGTGGTGGGCCAAAAAGTCGGCACCAAAAAGTTATGGGGCGGTTTAATGGACAAAAATTTTTATGAGAAGATGTGGCATACCATTAAGGTGGATAAAAAACCTTTTGCCGGCGAAATAGATAATAAGCGTAAGAATGGCGAGCTTTATACCGCCTTTGCCAGTATCACCCCCATTCTTGATAGAAAAGGGGAGGTGGAATTTTTTGTTGCCCTGGAACGTGATATTACCAAAGAGAAACAGATTGACAAGGCCAAAACTGAATTTGTATCTTTGGCTAGTCATCAGTTGCGTACCCCCTTGTCGGCGATTAACTGGTATGCAGAAATGCTTCTGGCGGGCGACGCGGGAAAATTAAATACCGAACAGGATAAGTATATCAAGGAGATTTATAACGGTAATCAGCGTATGGTAGCATTAGTCAATGCTCTGCTGAATGTTTCCCGAATTGAGCTTGGAACTTTTGCCGTTGAACCGCAGCCGACTGATTTTTCCGCTGTCGCTAAGAGTGTTATTGGTGAGGTTCAGCCGCAAATCAAAGAGAAAAAAATTAATTTTAGTTTCAATTACGATAAAACCTTGCCACTAATAGAAGCTGATCCAAAATTGGTTAGGATTTTAATCCAGAATTTATTGACTAATGCCATCAAGTATACTCCCGTCAATGGAAAAATATCAATAACCCTGATTAAGAAAGGCAGTAATGTGGAAATCAGCGTAGCTGATACGGGCTATGGTATCCCAGAAGCCGCCAAGCATAAGATTTTTGAAAAATTATACCGGGCCGACAATGTTAGAGAAAAAGAAACAGAGGGTACTGGCTTAGGATTGTATATCGTCAAGAATATCGTCGATCAGGATAGCGGCAAAGTTTGGTTTGAATCGGAGGAAAATAAAGGATCTATTTTTCATATTAGCTTACCGCTCAAGGGTATGAATAAAAAAACCGGCTCTAAGGAGTTGATGCCGAATTAATCATAATAATATGAATGAACAAAAAACTATTTTAGTGGTAGAAGATGAAAGGCCGCTGGTCGAGGCGATTAAAATCAAACTGGAGAAAAGCGGTTTTGCCGTCACGACAGCCAGGACCGTTAAGCAGGCTTTGCAATACTTGGAGGAAGGCGTAAAAATAGACGTTATTTGGCTGGATCATTATTTGCTGGGTCAGGAGAATGGTTTGGATTTAGTGGCTAAAATAAAGGAAGAAGATTCGGCCTGGAAAGCCATACCGATCTTTGTCGTTTCCAATACGGCTACGCCCGATAAAGTTCAGAGTTATTTGCGTTTGGGTGTAAATAAGTATTATACTAAAGCTGATTTTCGTTTGGAGTTGATTATTAAGGATATCAAAGACTTCCTAAAACAAGGAGAATAATTAAACATATGAAAAAAATTCTTATCGTTGAGGATGAGCCGTCATTGGCCGAGGCTCTAAAACAGAAATTAACTAAGGAAAAGTTTAATGTTGCAGTAGCCAAGGATGGCGGTGAGGGCTTGGCTTTATCTTTAGAAATTAAGCCCGATCTAATTTTATTGGATATCGTCATGCCGGTTATGGACGGCTTAACAATGCTGGAGAAATTACGTGAGGATAAGTGGGGTAAAAACGTACCGGTTATCATCTTGTCTAACCTTAATGAAGCGGACAAAACGGCCGAGGTTATGAAAAGCGGTGTTTATGATTATTTGGTTAAAAGCGACTGGAAACTGGAAGATTTAGTGAAGAAAGTCAGGGAAAAAATAAAATAATCATTAGTCATTCAATTGTATTTTTAAAAACAGGCGCTAACCGTCTGTTTTTATTGATTTTTTATTCAGCTTATTTTGTCGGGTTGATTTTTAATTTGTAAACAAGACTGGATTTGGTTATGATATAGGCAATAAGATTATGGATTTATTTGATTTAAAATCGGCTGATTTTAAGGCTAAGGAAGGGCCCTTGGCCGACCGTTTACGTCCCAGAAATCTGGGTGAATTTTTTGGCCAGGAACAGATTGTGGGCGAAGGGAAGTTATTACGGCGACTGATAGAGAGTGACCAGGTACCGTCGATGATTTTTTGGGGTCCGCCAGGTACGGGCAAGACCACCTTGGCGCGGATTATCGCCGGACTGACTGGTGCGTTGTTCGTATCTTTTTCGGCTGTAAGCTGTGGGGTTAACGAGCTAAAAAAAATTATTCTTGGAGCTAAAGACGACTTGAAATTCAAAAACCGCCGGACTATCTTGTTTATTGATGAAATCCATCGTTGGAATAAATCCCAACAAGACGCTCTTTTACCGCACGTGGAAGATGGTACCGTGGTTTTGATTGGCGCCACCACCGAAAATCCCAGTTTTGAAGTCAATTCGGCGCTATTGTCCCGTTCCCGGGTTTTTATCTTGGAACAGCTGACCGAGGAGGACATTGCCGGTATTATTAAAATTGCTTTATTGGATAAAGAGCGGGGATTAGGTAGGTTGAAGGTTAAGATTGACGAAGAAACGATAAGATATTTGGCGTTACTTTCAAACGGCGATGCTCGTACGGCTTTGAATGTTTTAGAAATCTCCGCAAAAGCGACTAAACCCCAGAAATCTGGTATAATTAAATTGTCTAAGGTGTTAATTAAGGATTCTTTACAGCGTAACGCCCACTTATACGATAAATCCGGCGAACAGCACTATAATATTATTTCCGCCTTGCATAAATCTTTACGCGGTTCGGACGCTGACGCCGCTTTGTATTGGCTGGGACGAATGCTTTCCGGTGGCGAGGATCCTTTATATATTGCCCGCCGTTTGGTGCGTTTTGCTTCCGAAGATGTGGGCTTGGCTAATTCTCGCGCCTTGGAACAGGCTGTGGCCGGTTATCAGGCTTGTCATTTCATCGGACTGCCTGAATGTAACGTGATTCTGGCACAAATCGTAGTGTATTTGGCCAAGTGTCGAAAGTCCAATGAATTATATTCGGCTTTCGGCCAGGTAATGAAAGATGTTAAGGAAACAACAGATGAGCCGGTGCCGATTCATCTGCGCAATGCCCCGACTAAGTTAATGAAGAATTTGGGTTATGGCAAGGATTATAAATATTCTCCGGACTTTGATTACCAAGAAGATCAGGAGTATTTGCCGGAAAAGTTAAAAGGAAAGAAATATTTGAAATAATTATTAATATGATCAGACAAAAATCAGTTGGTTTTATTATTTTTCGTCGCCATCCCGAAGAGGGTTTACAGTATTTAGTTTTGTATCATCGCGGCAGTTATTGGAATTTTCCTAAGGGTAAGATGGAAGAGAGGGAGAGTGAATTGGAAACCGGTTTACGCGAGTTATATGAGGAGGCCGGCCTAAAAGATCTTAAAGTAATCGACGGTTTTAGGGAACAGACGGAATTCATGTTTCGAGAAACGCATCATGGCGGTAATGATTTGATAAAGAAGGATTTCGTGATTTATCTGGCTGAAGTGCCGCCCGGCACCGAACCTAAGATTTCCCACGAGCATAACGGCTATGGCTGGTTTGATTTGACGACCGCTCAGAAATTTCTGCGTTTCAAACAGCCTAAGGAAATTTTGGCGGAGGCCGACAATCTGATCAAAACATTAAAAAATTAAAATATGGAAGAAAAGATTGGCAAAATTACGCATTACTTCGGCAAGATCGGAGTTGGTGTGATTGAACTGACTGACGGCCAATTAGCCGTCGGTGACACCATCAAGGTCAGGGGTGGAGATAGGGAATTTGAGCAAGTTGTCAATTCCTTACAGATTGATCGTGCTGAAGTGCCCTTGGCTAATGTAGGTCAAGTTGTCGGCTTCAAAACTGATCAACCAGTGAAAGAAGATGACGAGGTTTTTAAATCAACCTAAGATCGTGTCTAAGAAAAAATTATTATTTCATGTCTGCTGTGCTCCTTGCAGCGGCCTTTTGTCGCAAGAGCTGATCAAAGAATACGATCTGGCTGTTTATTTTGATAATCCCAATATTTGGCCCAAGGAGGAATTTGACAAACGCTCCGAAGAGGCTGGAAGATATTTTGTCAATCAGGGTATAAAGTTCGTTTTTGTTGATTGGGATCATGATAGCTGGTTAGGGGTGGCTAGAGATTTTGATCAAGAGCCGGAAAGGGGCAGGCGTTGCAAACTTTGTTACCATTTACGTTTGGAAAATGCCGCTAAATATGCGGCTAGCCATAAATTTGATTGTTTTGTTACCTCACTTAGTATTTCGCCGCATAAAGACGATAAAACCATCCGTAATTTGGGCCGGGCATTAGCTAAAAAGTACGGCCTAACATATTTAGATTTTGATTTTAAGGCCAGTCCAGGGTATGCTGCCGCTCTTCTGTTCGCCAAAGATCAGAGATTTTATCGTCAGAAATATTGCGGTTGCGAATATAGCCTGAAAAATGGTAAGATATAAACATATGACACCGCAAAAATGGCAGCAAATTAAAGGCATGATTCAGGATAATTTTCCCGATGTCCAAATAACCGCGGAAGAATTGCCTGAACCGGAAGTCGGTGAAAAGGAAACCCTTTGCTTTACTGGTCCTTTAGGTAAAATGAAGATAGATTTTATTACTCGGCCGGTGATTTTGGACAAACAAACTCATGGTAGTCGGCGCATCGGCAGCCATCACGAGATAGAGTATACTTATTCGGAAACAGATTTCACTCATCTGGTTAAGGCATATAAATGGGATGAATCTCTGGTTGATTGGATAGAGATTAACCTTAAAGAAAATTTTTCTTTGTAGCAGAGATTGAGACATCGGCCAATAATCAAAATTAATAATTAACCCCTAATCATATGTTAAAATTCAATCCTTTCAGGCGCGATCATTTTTCTACCCCGGCCGGCCAGGGACTGGTGGCTGGTATTATGGAGGTGTGCTATATCGCTTTAGTGGCGATATTTATGGTCGGCACGCAGACATTTTTTTCTACGCCTCGGCCTTGGACAGCGGTTTTTGGCATCGTGGCCTTTCTCGCGTTGCTGGTTTTGTCAGTTGCTGTTTCCGGCGTAATTGTTTTTATCTGGCCGGTGCGTTATTTTTTGGATAAGCGTTATAAGGAATCTTTGACTGCGTTCATTTCCACAGCCGCTACGATGTTTGTAATTTTTGCGATTATTTTTATCGGCTTGGCTTTGTTTTCCGTCGTCTAATTAAAATCCAGTAGTATGACTAAAAATAGCTTAAAGTTGGAATTAAGTCAGCAAACAACGCTGACCATCCTTTTGGTTGGTCTGGCCGTCATATGCAGTCTGGCTTTTCTGGCTTATAAATTTTATGGGGTCGTCAATAATGTTGGCCTTCCAACAAACCAGATTAAGCAGGTAACGGCCAATCTAGACCAACCTAGTCAGCCGATTGACTTAGTCAAATTAAATACTGATTATGCTGGCAGTTTTGCCGCTATTACTGATGACTTTTTAAGTCAGGCAATTGTTAGTAATGATTTGTCGGTTTTGGCTCGCTCCGCTCAAGATAAGTTATTGGCGCTTAAGGTCCCGTCTGAAAACAAAGCCAAACACTTAGCTGTCATTCTAGCCTTGGGAGAAATCGGTGAATTATCCGGAAATAGCAATCAATCGGCGACCGCTAAGAAGTTAACGGAATTAAAAGGTATAATCAATCAAGAATAAGGATTATGATCTTGCTTCTCTTACGACTCTTCCCTTACTTGGCGGCCTTGGCTTTTTTTGCTCTTTGTCGGGCGGTTTTTTATTGGCCCGGGCATTGGTTGTGGTTTTTTATTGTCCTTTTAGCAGTTCCCAGTATTTATTTTTTTCTTATCAATATTAACAATAAGACCAAATCAGTCATTGTCGCTTATCTTTATAGTTTGATTTTTATTACTTCCGGTTTTGTCTTTTTACTGATTTTGGAAAATAATTATGTTATTAACTGCTTCCTGTTTTTATGGTCTTTTTTGTTTTGGCTTTATCTGGAAGCGGTATTCCATGATTTTTATGAAACCACCCGCATCCATATAATCAATTTGAATAATTTGTATTCGTATTTCAATATTTTGATAGTTTTTTTCTTGACCGCCTCCTTGGTTAATTTCTCCATTTTTTTAAATTGGCCGGTCTTGGCGGTGGTTCCTATTTTAAGCTTAGTCTGTTTCATTCTTTATTATTGGCTTTATCTTAAATACTCATTCGGCTGGCGTCCCGCCTTGATTTATGCCTTGATACAGGCTATAGTATTAACGGAATTGCTATTTTTATTGTTGCTTTGGCCGGTTAGCTTCTACGTATCCGCTATCTTATCAGCCGCAACATATTATCTAATGTTGTCGTTATCCCTACCTCGTTCGGCGGGGATAAACAAAGGAAAATCCCACCTAAGAACAATCGTGGTTTTTTCCTTGGTCGTCGTTTTAACTCTTATTAGCGCTATCTGGCTTTAATTATTTTTTTATGTTCAAACCATCGCAAACTTTTTTGGTTATTATTCTGTCAATCTGTTTCGGTCTACTTTCCGGTTTTCTGGGCTTTGTCATTATTAGCGCTTCCTCTTTAAAAATTCCGATTTTAAGCCAGCTGAATTTTTCTTCGGCGACTCTAAACGATAGGATTATCATCCAACAGCCGCGTAGCGTGGTGATTGAGCAGGATACGCAAATGAAGCAGATAGAGAATGATCTGTTGCCCACTGTAGTTAATGTTTATTATAGCAATAAATCAACCGAGCCGCTTAGCGCCGCTTTTACTGATAGTGATGTTTTGGGCCATGGTTTTGTTTTGACTGCCGATGGTTGGGTAGTCAGTTCTCGCGCCGCTATCACCAATCTTAAAGGGTCTTATACTGCCGTAGGTTACCAGAACAAACAATATCTGTTGTCTGATTTTGTTGAGGATCATGCTACCGGCATAGTTTTTGGAAAAATGTCGGCCAGCAATTTGCCGGTTGCCAAAATCGGCAAATCTAACAGTTTATCATTAGGCCAGACAGTTGTAGTCGTTTCCGGCCATAATCGGCTGGAGCTGACTCATATAACCAAGATCGGCTATAGTTTTTCCACAGTCAGCGATTTAAAGCTTAACTCTGATCATCCGCAAAAAAGGATTTATTTAGATCGGCTTTTGGCCGAAAGTTATAATGGCGGTTTATTGGTTAATTTTAAGGGGGAGATAATCGGTGTGATTGATAATGGTTCAGTTATTCCCGTTGATTACTTTTCTCAGTTAATTACCGGATTATTGAATAATAAGGAAGTTGTTCGGGCGTCTTTGGGCGTGAATTATATTGACTTGGCTCAGGCTGACGGCTTAGCTGATTGGGGCGATAAGGGTGCTTACGTCATTAGCGAACCGGTACGCGGTACTGCGGTTTTCGGCCTAATCAGGAAGGGTGATATTATTAAGAAAATAAACGATTTCGAACTCAATGTTTATCAGGGTCTGTCCGATATTGTCAATAACTTTAAGATGGGGGATAAAGTGGAGATTGTTTTATCTCGCGGCGGCCAGGATATGTCGATTACGGCAGTTTTAAAATAGGTGGGCTTGAATTTTGTTTAAACTCTATTTTTTTGTATAATAAAAATTGAGATAAGGTTTTTTCTAACTAAACAAAACTCTCTTTGATCGGGGAGTTTTTATCTTTAATCGGCTGTTTGTATCGGTTTTTTTATTAAAACTTTCTAAATTTTTCAGTCATGTCCCAATTCGTCCATCTCCATGTCCACTCTCACTACTCTTTGCTTGACGGCTTAGGGCAGATTGATGAACTGATAAAAATTGCCAAGCAATATGAGATGCCGGCCATGGCCCTGACTGATCATGGTGTAATGTACGGGGCGATAGAATTTTATAAAAAAGCCAAAAAAGCAGGAATAAAACCGATCATTGGAGTGGAAGCGTATGTGGCCAGGAATGGCCATTTGAATAAGCGACCCAAAATTGATGAACGGCCGTGGCATTTGATTTTGTTAGCTAAGAATAAGGTTGGCTACCATAATTTGGTCAGGTTAACGACCATCGCCCATTTGCAGGGATTTTACTATAAACCTCGCATTGATTGGGAGCTGTTGCAGGAGCATCATGAGGGATTAATCGCTTTAACTGCTTGCGTTGCCGGAGAATTACCGGGCTATGTTTTGAATAATGATTTAAAAAGCGCGCGTGAGATGATTGCTCGTTACCAAGATTTATTCGGTCGGGAAAATTTTTTTTTGGAAGTGCAGTATCATCCTAATTTTGACAAGCAGAATCAACTAAATGAACAGATCTATCGTTTGGCTGAGGAAACAAACACGGCTGTCGTCGCGACCAATGATGTTCATTATCCCCGGCAGGAAGATGAATATGCCCAAGACGCTCTTTTATGCATCCAGACCAAGAAGACCCTGAGTGATCCCGATCGCATGAGTTATATCGGCTTTGACCTGTCATTTAAATCACCGGAGCGGATGATTGCCGATTTCGCCGATCATCCCGAGGTGGTGGCCAATACGCTGAAAGTGGCGGAGATGTGTAATTTGGAATTACAATTAGGTGATAATATCCTGCCTAATTTTCCTCTGCCCGAAGGCCGAACGGCCGATGGCTATTTGCGTGAATTATGCGACCAGGGTTTGCAAGAGAGATTTAAATTAGAGCAAATCACGCCGGAAATCAAAGAACGTTTGTCTTACGAACTTTCCGTTATTGCCAAAACCGGTTATGCCGGCTACTTTCTGATCGTGTCCGATTTTATTAATTGGGCTAAGGATAATAAGATTGTCGTCGGCCCGGGACGCGGTTCAGCTGCCGGCTCTTTGGTGTCTTATCTGACGCGGATTACCAATATCGATCCGATTAAATATGACTTGGTGTTTGAGCGTTTTCTTAATCCCGAACGTATCTCCATGCCTGATATTGATACTGATTTCGCCGATAGCCGGCGTGACGAGGTGTTGAGTTATGTAGCCGATAAATACGGCCGTGATCACGTGGCGCAGATTATTACTTTCGGTACCATGGCCGCCAGAAATGCCATCCGCGACGTGGGCAGGGTGATGAGCTTGCCTTATAATTATTGCGATCGCGTAGCCAAGTTGATACCTTTGGGTATGAATTTGGATGAGTCTTGCGAAACCGTGCCCGAGATGAAGGATATTATAAACGACAGTGACGGCGCTAAGTTGATTGCTACAGCTAAACGGTTGGAAGGCGTCTGCCGTCATGCGTCCACCCATGCTTGCGGCGTGGTGATTACGCCGGAGTCGCTGGACTATTATGCGCCGCGCCAATATGGTTCGGGCGAATCAATAGTCGTTCAATATGAAGGCCATTCAGTGGAAGATTTGGGGTTATTGAAAATGGACTTTTTGGGTTTGTCCAACTTGACTATCATTGAACAGACGCTGCGCATCATTAAAAAAATCCATAATATTGAGATTGATGTTGATCATATTACCTTGGATGACAAAAAAAGCTATAAACTTTTTCAGGAAGGCAAGACTACGGGCGTATTCCAGTTTGAAAGCGCCGGTATGAAACGTTATCTAAAACAGTTGGCGCCGACGGATTTGGAGGATTTAATTGCTATGGTGGCGTTGTATCGTCCCGGTCCAATGGAGTACATTCCTGATTACATTAATGGCAAACACGGCCGTAAAAAACCCCAGTATTTGCATCCGAAACTGGAGCCGATCCTTAAGGGCACTTACGGCGTGGCTGTTTATCAGGAGCAATTATTGCGTATTGCTAGAGATTTGGCTGGTTTCACTTATGGCGAGGCCGATGTGTTGCGCAAAGCTGTGGGCAAAAAAATTAAAGAACTACTGCATGAGCAAGAAATCAAAATGGTGGACGGCATGGTCAAGAATAATGTTGACCGCCGCATCGCCGAAAAGATTTGGGAATTCATCTTGCCTTTCGCCGCTTACGGTTTTAACCGTTCCCATGCCGCCTGTTATGCCTTGATTGCTTATCAGACCGCTTATTTGAAGGCCAATTATCCGGCAGAATTTATGGCGGCATTGCTTACTTCCGATCAGCAGAATCTTGATCGTATTGCCATCGAGGTTGATGAGTGCCGCCAGTTGGGGATTGAGGTTTTACCGCCCGATATTAATGAGTCGTTTGCCGATTTCGGCGTAGTGGCTCAGACTCTGGCTACGGCTAAACCCCGCGTTCGTTTCGGGTTGATGGCAGTCAAGGGTTTGGGCGAAAATATTGTCAAAGAAATAATCGCGGAGCGAAAAGCTAACGGACGTTTTTCTGATTTGGTTGATTTTTTGTCCCGCGTCAAAAGCAAGGATTTGAATAAGCGGTCACTGGAAGCCATGATTAAAGCCGGAGCCTCTGATTCTTTGAGCGAGCGCAATTTATTATTGCAGAACATGGAGCGGCTGTTGAAGTTTATCCAAGAGACAGGTAGAAGCGTTGATGAAAAACAGGATTCCTTGTTTGATCTGTCGCCTCAAGTGGCGTTGCCTCGGCTTAAGTTAGAGCCGGCTCCGCCTTTAGATAAAAAAACTAAATTGCTATGGGAAAAAGAATCTCTAGGTTTGTATATTTCCGAACATCCTATGAGCGATTATACGGCTGTTACTGCTAATTATGCCGCTGCTTGCGCCACTTTAAGGGGCTGTGTTGACGGCGTTCAAGTCAGAGTAGCAGGGGTTATTACCAATGTTAAGAAAATTTATACCAAAAAAGGAGATGCCATGTTGTTTGTTAAAGTTGAAGACGTGTCCGGTGAAATTGAAGTACTAGTTTTCCCTAAAATTTTAGAACAGAATCCTCATTTATGGCAGCCGGATACGATTATTATCGCCAGCGGCACCGTGTCTGACAAAGACGGCGAGCGTAAGGTTCTTTGTGACTTAGCGGCCGTATTGAATCAAGAGGGGCTTAAGGAAACGCTGGACAGTTTTTTAATCAGCTCCAGGGATCAGCCGAGTCGTAGGCGAGGGCAATGGGGTAATAGCAATGGCAACGGCTATAATAACAACCGGCAGTCAGTTGCTCCGTCTCCGGCGCCAAAAATAATTGAAAAAGTCATTACTTTTAATTTAAAACCGCCCCTGGACTATGATTTGACCAAACAGCTCAAAGCGCTTATCTTTGCTTATCCGGGTAATCATGTTATTGAACTGGTAATAAGCGGTGACGCCGGGTCAGAAAAAATTCGCACTAATTTCCGAGTTAATTACTCCGAGGCCTTTAAGCAGGCCGTAGAAAAGCTTTTAGGGCCGGGAGTAGTTGCGGCTTAGACCGTAATCGTGTTATAATTTAAGCAGTGCCATGAGTCATGGGCTTTAAAATTAATGAATTTTTATGGATCAGATTCTTTTACTTGTCGGAGTTTTGATTCTAGCGCCTGTTTTGTATTACCTTTATCGTCAAGCGGGTTGGGGGGAAAGTAATCACAGCATTAGTTCCGGTTCTATTTTAGCCAAATATTCCAGAGATTTAACCCGTTTAGCCGCAGAAAAAAAACTTGATCCGGTTATCGGACGCGATCATGAGATTTCTCGGGTAGTAGAGATTTTATCCCGTCGTACCAAGAATAATCCTGTTTTGGTTGGCGCTGCCGGCGTAGGTAAGACTGCAGTAGCCGAAGGACTGGCTTTGCGCATTATTAGCAAACAGGTGCCCACTTCTTTGTATGGCAAAAAGGTCCTGGCTTTGGATTTGACCGGGATCCTGGCCGGCACCAAGTATCGCGGCGAGTTTGAGCAACGACTTAAAAAAATTACCGATGAAATTATCGCCGCCAAACGAGTTATCATTCTGTTTATTGACGAGATACATATTTTAGCTGAGGCTGGAGTGGCGGAAGGGGCTATTAATGCCGCCGATATTCTTAAACCGCTTTTGGCACGCGGCGAATTACAAGTCGTGGGCGCCACCACCAAGGACGAATATTTACAGTTCATCAAACAAGACAAGACTTTGGATCGGCGTTTACAGCCGGTGTTTGTTTCTGAACCGACAGCGGCTCAGACTGAACAGATATTGCAGGGTATTAAGGATATTTACGAGAAGTACCATAAGGTTGTTATCACCCCATCAGCTATTAAAACGGCAGTTACAGCCACTAAGGCAATTAAGGGTCGTTCTTATCCGGATAAGGCCATTGATGCCATTGACGAGGCCTGTAGTCGGGTTCACATAGAAAATTTAGCCGCCCCTCAAAAGGCTTTGCGCGTTACTGATAAAGATGTCAGAAAAGTCGTGAGAGAGTGGCTAGTAAACAATTAAACTTATGGGTAGAATCACGCTCTACCGTAACATCGCCATTGTTTTCATTATTTGCGCCGCGGTTGTCATCTCGGCCGTGTTTTTGTTGTTTTATTCCCAGGCGACGATTGTAATTACGCCGGAAGTGCAAGTAGTCAATTTAAGTTTCAATACGGAAGTAAAGACCAGCTCTACACCGGCGGAAATCGCCAAGCAAGGGGCAGTAGGCGGCACTCTTAGTATTACCACCAAAATCGTAGAAAAAATGTTTGAAGCTTCATCCACCAAATCTCAATCTTCAGACTTGGTGGGTCAGGTAAGAATAGTCAATCAATACAGCAAGAGCCAACAATTAGTCAGGACTACTCAATTACAGGGAGAGAACGGAGTTATTGTCAGAACTGACGAAGCTGTTAATATACCGGCCGGCGGCAGTGTGACAGTCAGCGTTTTCCCCAAAGATCCCGCCACTTTCCAACCGATAATCAGCGGTAACTTGACTATAATCAAGCTAGCTTCTGTTTTGCAAAGCAAGATTTTTGGACAAATCATCAGCCCATTGCAACAGAACCCCACCGGTGCCGTGAAAATCATCGGCGAAGCCGACATTAATCATGCCAAGAAAGAACTCGTGGCTCAAGCAGTAGCCGAGGTTCAAGCGTCTACCACCGCCGGCATTGTACGGGGTGAATTAGTCAGTTATAAGATAGACAAGAAACTGGGCGATGAAGCAAGTTTTTTCACTATGACTGGTACGGTACGGCTGAAGACCATCAGCGCGGATATCGGCGCTTTGGCTGAGTTGATAAAAAGCAAAGCCCAAAAAATGAATTTTAATGATTTAAGCGTGGAAGATATTGATCAGCGACTGATACAGATTACCGTTCTAGACGCCAACAACTCGGAAAATATCGCAGTTAAAATTAATTATCCCTTGCAAGGGTATCTGACCGCCGACAGTCCGGTGTTGGATAAAACTAATTTTACCGGTCGGACTGCCGATGAGATTATGGATTATGCCCAGAAAACAGGAGTCATTAAAGATATTCAGGTGGATATTTCCCCGTCTTGGCGCGATATTACTCCTGATGACGTCGGACGCATTAAAATTGTCATTAAATAATTATATTGGCTATGAACAATAAGCAATTATCAACTGTCACTGCCGTTAGAACTTCTGCCATTAAGAAAGTAGCCGCTATGACCGCCTGGATGCTTTTGGGTTCGGCCGCTATTTCCGCTATTCTAGCTTGGGTGGCGACGAGCTAACAGCCCGCCTGGTCATTAATTGAGGCACGGAAGCATTGATTTGTTTTCGTGTTTTTTGTATAATGAATTGCATGAAAAAATCCGCTAAAAAATACTATCTTTTGGTCTTGGGTTGCCAAATGAACCAGGCTGATGCCGAGCGCGTCAGCCACTTACTTAATGATTTGGGCTGGCAGGCGAGTATGAGCGATGATAAAGCTGATTTAATTGTTGTAGTAGCTTGTTCAGTCAGACAAGCGGCCGTAGACAGGGTAATAGGCAAAGCGCAATTATGGCAGAAGCGCCGTCAGGCCGGCCGGCTTACAACTATTTTGACCGGTTGTGTTTTGGCTAAGGATCGGAAGAAACTGTCGAAATTTTTTGACAGTGTTTTGCCAATTACGGAAATGTGGCGGCTGCCAGAAATTATGTGCGGGGATAAGGCGATGGCGGTTACAGATTATTTATGTTTGCCCGCCCAACCCTCGTCGGAATCTTCCGCTTTGGTTCCTATCAGTAACGGTTGTAATAATTTTTGTTCCTATTGCGCCGTGCCCTATACGCGCGGCCGGGAGAAACATCGGCCGGCCGATAGTATTATCAGAGAATGTCGGCAGTTGATTAAGCGGGGCTATAAAGAAATTATTCTGTTGGGGCAGAATGTTAATTCTTATTCTTGCGACGGAATTGATTTCTCGCAATTATTAAGCAAGATTGACAAGATGCCTGGAGATTATTGGTTAAGGTTTATGACCTCGTATCCCAAAGATTTGTCTGCTGAGTTGATAAAGGTTATGTCTAATGGCCGACATATTGCCCCGCAGTTGCATCTGGCTTTGCAGTCGGGGGATGATGTAATCTTGAAGGTCATGAATCGCAAGTATACGGCTAAGAAATTTTTGGCTTTGATTAATAGCGTTAGGCGCGCCGTGCCTGACATAGCAATCTCTACTGATATTATCGTTGGTTTTCCCGGAGAATCAAGAAAACAATTTTTGAATACGGCCAAGTTGATGCGTCAGTGCCGGTTCGATATGGCTTATCTGTCGCAGTATTCGTTGCGACCGCAAACCGCCGCCGCTAAGTTTAATGATGATGTACCAAAGTTAGAGAAAAAACGGCGCGAGGCAGAGTTGAACGAAATTTTGAAACAGACGGCCCTGGCTAATAATCAAAAATATTTGGGGCAAGTGGAAGCGGTTTTAGTTGATGGTTACAAGGCGGGAAAATGCTACGGCCGAACCGCTTCGGGCAAAGTCGTGGCTTTCAGTTCCAAAAATGAGCTGTTCGGGCAGAAAGTTAAAGTCAGGATTCTCTCAGTCAAAAGCTTTTCTTTGGCCGGGGAGAGGGTTTCGGGCTGATTTTGTCCGAATTTACGGTGTCTTGCTTTTTTACTAAAAATATGTTAAGATAAAAGGGCAATTTTAAGGTTTAAGGCTGTTTTACCAATAAGCCAGCTTAGCTCAGCTGGTAGAGCAACGGTTTTGTAAACCGTAGGTCGTCGGTTCGAATCCGACAGCTGGCTAAGTAAAATTAATGTAAATTTTTATGTCTCAAGACAACATGATTAAATTTGAGTGCACCGAATGCAAGAAGATCAATTATTTTTCCAGTAAGAATAAAAAGCTTCTCAAAGGCAGATTGGAAATGAATAAATATTGCAAGCATTGCCGGAAGCATACGATGCATAAGGAAACCAAATAAAACGCGGTTGGCCGCGTTAATGCGGGGTTCGTATAGTGGCAGTACAGAGGTCTCCAAAACCTTTAGCGAGGGTTCGATTCCTTCACCCCGTGCGTTGATAATTCTGTGCAAAGCGGCCCGAAATCCTGGCATTTTTAGGTTCTTTCCCAGATAGTTTGGATAGCATCTTAATGGGTATCGTATAACAGGATTTATTTAAACATAAAAACGCCCTAACTGGGGCGTTTTTATGTTTGTGTGTAATATTGGAAACTATACATATTTATTGACTTTTAGTAATTTCGGTGGGAGAATTTAAGTATAAATTAAAAGTAAATATATGGTGAATTTTAATAACATCAACTCTAAGGGGTGCCAGCATAATATCAGTAGAATAATTTGGGTTGTCGTTTTTGATCCCTAAATACGGAAAATCGTTAAGCATCCCAGAGGGAATAGAAAATATTATCTAGTGCCGGCAAAAGCCATCTTTTATCAATATTACTAAATTAGGCTATTTCTGATATAATATAGATGGTCTGTATGGGAACTAAGTAGCCTTATCGCCTATTTAATTTAAGCTTTTTTAGTATTATAAACTTATAACTATATGCCTAGAATCGAACAACAAAAATCATTTGAGCGGGAGGTTGAGCTCGAACTTGATGAGCCGGAGATAATAGACCAAGAATTTGAAGGTTCTCCTTTTTTGGATGATGAGGCCTATGAGAAAGAAGTTGACTGGCAAGAAAAAAACAGAAAATCAGAGAAGTTAAAAGAAGAAATCAACCAAGCGGGATCATTAGAAGATTTATATCAGATTATCTCTAAAACCAAGGGGATCCAGGGATCTAAGGAATTTTTTCCGCCGGAGTATGTCGTTGAGAAGATTGCTGAAGCAGAAAAATACCTGAAGGATAATTTAGATAAGATAGTTTTGGGATCAATTAGTGGCGCTTACGAGACGGAAAGAAAAACTTTGGGCGAAAAAACCAATCTGGTCACCCGTGGTCGTGATTTGCAATTACGGCAGAAAGTCAGGGAGATTATTAAGATAATTTTGGCCGAGAGATATAGTCAACATCGGGAAAAGTTTGAGGAATATAAATTGCAATACGTAGCACAAGCAGTGGAACATAGTTTTAATATAAATCAATTGGAGAGAGTTGTTAAAAATGTCCAACCAGTTAAGGAGGGGGAGAAGTCATATAAAGGACAGGATATGGAGCAAGCACTGGATTTGATGGTGGAATATATGAAAGCCCCGACTCTTAAAGGAGATAATAGTTATATTAATTTTATATCTTTGCGGGGAAAGGATTTAGAACAAAAAGTTGAGGCGGCATTTAAGGCTAATGCGGTAGCTTTACCCGAATACGCTGGCATCAGACAGCGGGCTCATGATGTTCTAAGGCCGTCAGTAAAAGAAAGCCAGATGGGGGAGTATATTTCTTCCACGGCTTCTTCTAAGGAGGATGAGGGGTTCATTCGGCGTGGTTGGCAGAAGGTTAAAAGTTGGTTTAAATTAAAATAACAATTAAAATATGACTAAAATCGCCGCTTATTTGCGGCGTTTTTAATTGTGGATAACTATCTTGACAAAGTATTGTGTATATGGTACAATTATATATTGGCATAAACTATGTTGTTTAAATGCCTTTAGCACATAAAATCATCCCTTTGGGGATAAAAAGAGGAGAGTTGAAATGAAGAAAGGTATTATTATTGCGGTTGTCGTTGCTATTTTTCTGTGTATCGATCAGTCGGCATCTGCTGGCGGATTGAGTCGTGTGGCGGCTACCGGTACGACCGATATCGGATTGGGATCCGACCCGTCGGGGGCGTGGTTTCCGCATAACCTCGGCAGTAAATTGCAACTGTCCTGCAAGCGTTTGGTGGAAGTGGGGGCTGAAGTTATGGTTCCCAAGTTCACTTATGAAGATGGGCGCGGGAAGAAATTCACTTCTAAGAATATGGCCCATGTCCTCCCGGCGGTTTCTTATGCCGAGAGGATTGATGAGTCAACGGTATGGGGTGTTGACATCCACACCAATTACGGTTTGGGCGCCAGCTTTAAGAATATCTGGTATGGTATGGATTCGCAGACGCTTGTGTCTGGGACCTATATTAAGCCATTCATCTCCAAGCAATTGACGGATCGTTTGTCAATCGGCGCCGGACCGGTGATTGCTATGGGTATGATGACTTGGGCTGGCCCTTTTGATATCAACCGTATAGCATTGCCGGTTCGAGTTAATCTGAAGGCTCTGGGGTTCGGCTATGGCTGGCAAGCCGGTGCCATGTATCAGGCGACAGACAAACTGGCCTTAGGCGTCAATTATCTTTCGCCGGTCACGGTAAATCTTGAAGGCCGTTGCAGTGCCAGTTTCTTGGGATTAAAGATTCGCGATGGTATTGACTTGAAATTCAAGTTTCCGGAAAAGTTCGATTTTTCCGTTGGTTATCAGCCACGGGAAGACTGGCTGTTGGTTGGTCAGGTGACTTACTTCGGCTACAGCCGGAACAGCTTGAACCGGGCTATGGTGAATTTTGATAAGTTGCCGATCACCAAAGCTGTCAACATGAATTGGCAGGATAACATCGCTATTCACTTGGGCGCCAGTCACAAGTTCAGCGATAAGTTGACGGCCGGAGGCGGTGTGACTTACATGAGTAAGGCTATTACCAAAACGGCTGATTATATGACGCCCGATGTTGATGGTTGGGCTCTCGGCGGACGGATCAAATATTCGCCGACTAAGCATTTCAGCTTGATTGCTTCTACCAGTTACGGCTGGGGGAGCAATGAGGTCTCCGGACGAAAGATGTCCACCGAAATCCTGACTTTCGGCCTCTCCGGAAGTTGGAGATTCTAAAGTTCTTTGCGTCTTTGCGCCGGCATTCTTAAATGAGTGCCGGCTTTTAAAATGAATTAAAAGACCGGCAAGCTTAATGCTATGCTCGCCGGTCGTAGTACGTGTTGTCGGTCTTAGTCGCCGACAAATAGGTGTTCCGTTGCCAGAACAGGGTAATAGCTTACGGCGGCGATGATAAAAATCGCCCAGCCCGCTAAGCCTTTGGCCGTGTCTTTCCAGCCCAGCCAGCAATTTCGGTAGTCCGCCAGGGCGGAAATAAAGAAGTATGCTAGGACCACCAGTCCGAAAGCCGCGCCGCCGATCACTTCCAATAATCGCATCATAATCTCTCGAAACGTCTTCATTTTCTTATCCTTTTTTTGGTTTGTGTATTGCTACACCTGCTTAGGTTGTTAGGTTGAATGTTCTAATATGTTTACATTATACCATATGTAAAAAATTTGTCAAGTGGTGTCCTGTGGATAACTATATTGACAAAATAACGCTAATATGATATTATATGAGTAATCGGTAAAATGCCGGTTTTAACACTTGAACGTTACAACATAGGAGTTATAAGACATGGAAACGAATGAACGTAGAATGGCCTTTTTAGCTCACTGGGTGGAAAGCTGGAACTGGTTATTATGGCCGTTCTCTTGCCTTCACAAGCACCCGGAGAGGCGTTATTGGCTCTTCTGGCTCTACCCGCTATGTTGGCTGATGTCGGTAAGGTATCTTGTCGGCAAGAAGTCGTTTGATACGGTTGATCGATTTGTGTTTAAGACGCCGACCGGAGAAGAAATTGATGGTCGGACTGTTCTTTTGCGTAATTTCGGTTGGCATTTCTTTCTCCCGACAAGGCGGAACAGCATTAAAAAGCGTATCTTGGAAGCGGTCCTTGATCTGCAAAGAAAGGGAGTCAAGGTTATTGGTCTAGGAGCACTGACCAAGGATGTCAGAATAACCGACGGAGGGTCAGGGATCGTTCAGGAATTATCCGACCGTTTATGGGCTCGGATAGTCCATGGTGATACTCTCACCGCAGCAACGGTTATTCGGCAAGCTCTAGCCCTGATTGAGAAGTATCAGATTAAAGGGCCGGTTTTTTTGACCGGATCAACCTCAAAGATCGGCCGTGCCGTGGCTATTGATCTGGCTCGGCGAGGCATTAAGATTTTGATGTACACACAGGATTACGAGCGGTTTACGGCTATTGCCCTTGAGGCGGGTGACGCTTCCGTCAATCTGGAGTGGACAAATTCCCTAACTATGGGATCATCATGCGTTCTCTGGATCACTGGTAAATCAATCCCTTCTCGTCGGGATTTGTTCAAGCATATTCCCGATGATGCAGTGGTGCTGAATTTCGCCGTACCCAATCCTCTCAAAAAGCGTGATTTTCGGGCACGGCCGGATATCAAGCATTTTGAAGGCGGGTTATTGGCCTATGATCCTCAGCAAGTGAACATTCACTTTACCATGCGTCTGAAACCGGGCATTACTTATGCCTGTCATGCCGGCACCTTCGTTCACGCTTTTAAGGAATGGCAACACCACGAGGTGGGGCCGGTTGACTTGGGTAGACTGGATGAGGTCTGGCAGGCGGCGGAGGAAATTGGTTTTTCCTTACCGCCGGTTAACTGAACAAAAGTACTTTGGTTTATCGAGTCGTCTCTTTCGGGGGACGGCTCTTTTTTATTCAATTTTGTTTAGAGTTTACAAATGTGTTATAATATTAGAGTAATGAATATTATTTTTTCCAAAAAAAATGATGAGCTTGCCTACATTATATCCGTTAATCAGCGCCATCTTCGTTTTCATTTTAGGCGTCTTGGTTTTATTAAGAAACCCTAGGAACCGGTTGAATTTTACTTTTGCCTTACATGCCTTGGTTATTTCTCTTTGGCTGTTTGGCACTTTTATGATGTTTTTAAATCGCGATGATATTACGTCAGCAATTTATTGGGATCGTTTCATTTATGGATCAGTGGTGTTTATTCCGGCATTCATGTATCATTTTTGTTTAGCCTTGACTAATCGCAAAGCTAATTTTTGGTTGTTTTCAGCCTATTTTTTATCGATATTTTTCTTAATCGTCAGTCAGACCGATTATTTTGTGGCTGACGCTTTTTATTATAAATGGGGAGTCCATACTAAGGCCAGATTGTTTCATCATTTCTTTTTAGCTTATTTTTCTTTTTATGTGGTTTTCTGGTTTTTTGAGGTTTATAAATATTATAAAAAAGTTGATTCGGCCTTGCTTAAATATCAGATTAAATATTTTTTCATCGCTTTTTTGGTTTTGTTCACCATTGGTCCGACTGCTTATCTCCCGGCTTATGGCATCAGTATCTATCCTTTTTCTTATTTGTCAGGATTGATTTTCACCATTATCATTTCCTACGCCATCTTGAAATATCGCTTAATGGATATGAGAGTGATAGTCAGGTGGTTCGTTATTTATGGTATTGATTCTGTTTTTGTCTATCTTTTTTATTCAGTTATTATTATTATTTACCCTTATTTGTGGGGTAGTATTTATAGTAATTATACGATTTTGGCCGGAATCGTAGTGGCGCCGCTATTTGTTTTTTTTATGTTTGGTTTTCATAGGTTGTTCTCCAATTTTGTTAATAAATATTTTTTTTATTCTCTCTATGATTATCAGAAGACCATATCTGGATTGACCCGCGAACTTAATTATTACAACGACCTTGATAAGATAATAAATTTAATAGTCAGTACTATTAAAAAGACTATGGGGTTGAACAGGGCGGGCGTGCTTCTGGCAGAAAATGACGGATCCGTAGTCAATTATAGGATTGCTAAAGTAACCGGCTTTAATATTACTAACGGCATTTCTCTGGTGCAAGACAGTTTTTTTACTAAATATTTAAAGCAAATATCTAAGCCGTTAGTACGTGAAGAGCTATTTCTTTTGGCTAGGGACGCCAAAACCGACAAAGAGAAGAAATCCCTGCTTTCTCTGGAGAAAGAAATGCATCACATAGAGGCTTCGTTATGTTTGCCTTTGCTAAAATCGGGAAAACTGATGGGAATAATTGTTTTAGGCTCTAAAAGTTCCGGCGATCCTTATACCGAGGAGGATCTTAACCTGCTTTCTACACTTTCATTGCAAGCGGCTGTTGCTATTGATAATGCCCGGCTTTATCAAGAGACTAAAAATTTTAACAAAGTATTGCAGAAAAAAGTGGATGAACAGACGCAGGAATTGTTGCATCGCGCCGAACATTTACAGAAACTATTGGAAATGCGTTCCGAATTTTTGGATATTGCCAGCCATCAGCTCAAAACGCCGGTCTCGGTCATTAAGGGTACAATTTCCATGTTCCGCGATGGCTCCATGGATAAATTGCCGGAGGTAGAAAAGAAAAAGTTTTTTGATAATATTTATCATAAAGCGGAAAAGCTAAATGTTATTATTGGTGATATTCTGCGTGCTTCCGAAGTGGATACTGAAGAGTTTAAAATTGATCCCTTAACTGCTAAGCCCGATAAAATGGAGGACATCCTTAAGTCAATTTATGAAGATCTTAAGGATTTAGCAATTAACAAGGGGTTGAAGCTTAATTTGGTTTTACCGCCTAAAAAACTGCCGCCGGTCATGACCAGCGCTGATTTTTTGGAACAGGCGCTGTATAATCTGGTAGATAATGCCATTAAATATACGGCTAAAGGTTCGGTAACCTTGTCCTTAAAACAGGACGGTGATTACTTAGTAGTGGAAGTGGCTGATACGGGCATCGGCATACCTCAGGCAGATAAGGACAAAATGTTTGATAAGTTTTCCCGCGCCAAGAACGCCGTGGATATGTATGCTGACGGCTCGGGTTTAGGATTATTCATCGTCAAGCGCATCATTGAGGCGCATGATGACAGTTCTGTAACTTTCAATAGCCAAGAGGGCCAGGGGACGACTTTCATCGTCAGGATGAAAACGGCCGATAAGCTGGCAGGCCGGGTTAATCGGAGAACTAACCCAAAGAGTTAAGTGTCTCTTTTTTAGCCTTGATTTATTTCCGCTTCGGTGGTAATATTTTTGTATCTAAATTTATGAAATTAACCATAGAACAAGTAGAACATATCGCTAGGCTGGCGCGTCTTAATCTGACCGCCCAGGAAAAAGCCAAATACGCGGAACAACTGTCCGGGATTCTTGAATATATGGACGCTTTGCAGACCGTGGACACCACGGCGGTAGAGCCGACATCCCAAGTTACCGGGTTGGTCAATATTAGCCGCGATGACCGCATTATTGAATCGGGTATCAGCGAGGAATTAGTGGCCTGCGCGCCGGTCAGCCGTGACGGTTATGTTGTGATACCTAAGGTATTTGAAAACAAATAATTTTTTAGTTTTTTATAAGTTACACGTCAGCTGCCAATATTATGTCTGATTTAAATAAGTTAACATTATTAGAAGCATTTACCGGTTTGAGAGAGAATAAATTCACCAGTCGGGAATTAACCCTGGCTTGTTTTGAGCAAATTAAAAAACAGGACGACAAGATTAAGGCCTTTTTGACTTTAAACGAAGAAGAAGCATTGGCGCAAGCCGACGTCGCCGATAAGTTATTGCAGACAGGGGATGTTATTTCGCCTTTGGCCGGCATCCCCGTGGCCATCAAGGATATTTTTTGCACTAAGGGTTTGCGCAGTACGGCCGCTTCTAAAATTTTAGAAAACTATATTCCGCCGTTTGACGCCACTGTGGTCAAAAAGCTGCGCGATGAGGGTGCGGTGATTTTGGGCAAAACCAATCTTGATGAGTTTGCTATGGGCGGGTCAACCGAGAATTCCGGTTTTTTCCCGACACGTAATCCTTGGGATTTGGATCGCGTGCCCGGCGGTTCTTCCGGCGGTTCGGCCGCGGCTGTTTCTGCCGATATGTGTTTTTACGCCTTGGGCACTGACACTGGCGGTTCCATCCGCGAACCGGCTTCATTCTGCGGCGTCTCTGGTTTGAAAGTGACTTATGGCCGGGTTTCCCGTTATGGCGCGATGGCCATGACCTCGTCGCTAGATACTATCGGTCCGTTCGGCAAGAATGTTGAGGATATTGCGTTGATTATGAAATATCTGGCTGGCCGCGATGAAAAAGATTCCACCACGCCCAATATCAGCGTGGATAATTATTCGGAAGAAATAAAGAAGGACATTAAAGGCTTAAGAGTAGGCTTACCCAAAGAATATTTTGTTGAGGGCATGGATGCGGGCGTGCGCGAGCGGGTGCTTGAAGCCGCTAAAAAATTGGAAGAATTAGGCGCGGAGATAATTGATATTTCTTTGCCGCATACGGATTTGGCCGTGGCCGCTTATTATATCATCTGTCCGTCGGAAGTGTCCTCTAATATGGCGCGTTATGATGGCATTCGTTACGGCTTATCCAAGCAATCCGGCGACTTGCTGGATATTTATACTAACACCCGCGCCGAAGGTTTCGGCTCCGAAGTCAAGCGTCGTATCATGATCGGCACTTATGCTTTATCCGCCGGTTATTATGACGCCTATTATAAGAAAGCCATGCAGATTCGCACCTTGGTGCGCGAAGACTTTGATCGGGCTTTTGAACAAGTGGAAGTGATTTTGACTCCGGTGGCGCCGACTCCCGCCTTTAAGTTGGGGGAGAACATTAATGATCCGCTCAAAATGTATTTGGCCGATGTCTTTACTATTCCGGCCTCGCTTGCCGGCATTTGCGGTTTGACCATTCCTGCAGGTTTGACTGATAATTTGCCCGTGGGCATTCAGTTATTAGGCAAGCGCTTTGATGAAAAAACGGTTTTGCGCGTCGGCCATCAATATCAATTGGCCACGGACTGGCATAAACAGAAACCAGAGATAAAATAGTTGCTTTACGGCTAAGAAAAAGCTATAATATTATTACCTAAAAATAATTTTTAATTCTATGGAAGGCGAAAACAAGAGTTTATTAAAAGATCAGCAGTTTTTACTGGGGTTATTTGCCGGCATTGCCGTTATTGCCGTTGTTGGCATGATTATCATGGCGGTGTTTATGATTAAGGGTCAAGATGCCAACTCGGCCAAAATAACTGATACAACCGATCAAATAGCCCAGACTACTCAACCTGTCGGGGATGCTCCGGAATCAATCAAACCGACGGCCGCCGGCGTTTCAACTTTTCTGGAAAAGAAGGACGCTGTTATTTGCAAGGAAGGCGGCAAGCCGGTAGTCTATTTGTTTTCCACTACTTGGTGTCCGCACTGCGAGTGGGTCAAGCCGACCTTTGATAAGGTGGTTGCTGATGCGGTCAAAGCCGGAAAAATCAAGGCTTATCATTGGGAACTTGATACCGGTGACAATACTTTAACTGCGGCCGTAGAAAAAGAAGTGCCGGCCGATGCTTTGGCTGTCTATCAGGAATTCAATCCGGAAGGATCCATTCCCACTTATGTTATGGGTTGCAAATATTTCCGTGTCGGCAATGGTCATGAGGCCCAAGACGATTTGGTTAGTGAGGCTACCGAACTTAATGCCGCGATTGACGCTCTGAAATAACTTTATTGCAAAAACCGTCCCATTGACTGGGGCGGTTTTTTATACTGGACATTTTCAGTTTTTTACTGTATAATACATTTACGCTTTTTGCACCTTTTTAAACCGCAACGCCTTTTACGGCAGGGAGAAAAGTCATGAGTAAAGTTGCGAAAAGGAACAGTTCTGATCTCAGACTGGATGCTTATTGTTGGTCTTGTGATATGCGTTTCAAGACTAATCTCCAGAGAAATGTGATCTGCCCTTACTGCCGTAAAAAGGGTGGCGTGATGGTTAGGCGGGAGGGAAAAAATCAACCCAAACATCCGCAAAGTCTGCGGCGACGGAGGTGATCCCATGGTTTATGCGCTATTAGCTTTCGTTTGTTTGTTGGTTTTGACCGGTTCGCTTTTTTCTATCGGCGTGAGCAGGGGATTTTTAAAAAGAAAACAGCTCTGTTGCCATAGTTGCGGTCGTTTTTTTAAATCCTTCGGGTTTTTTGTTAACAGGTGTCCGTATTGTCACAGCCGTAAAGTCCAACAATGGAAACAAGGCGAGGTAATGCAGGCAGATTCTCCTATTAAAATAGGATTCAGTTCCTTTGGAGCGTGGTTTATTTCTATCAAGAAACGGCTTAGACGGCGTTAGTAAAACAGGGTGCTCTATGAGGCATCCTTTTATCTGGAGAGGTCGCATAGTGGTCGAGTGCGCTCGCTTGGAAAGCGAGTAGGGTGTCAAAGCCCTCGGGGGTTCGAATCCCCCCCTCTCCGCCAGATTTCCAAGTTTGAACCGAAGTGTTTGCAAGGCTTTTTGAGCCTTGTGACGGTTTCGGAGGTTCGATCTTGGAGACTTGCAAGTCCATAAGAACATCAAAGACTGGCGTCCATATTGGCGTCAGTTTTTGTTTTCTGACGATGAATCCCTCGAAACAAAGCTTCATCAGTGTTCGTTTTTGTTGCAGTCCGCTCGTCTGGAATACTCGGTCGGCATGATCAGTGAAATCCAACAGCTCATTAAACTTCTGCACGAACTTATCGGACTTGCTCTCCATCTCACCCAAGCGACCCTGATACATCTCCTTCTCTCTTAAGAGCTCGTCCTGAATCTTTATAAAGACATCTGCGTCTATGATGCGTTTTGAGCGATCCACAACGATATTGCGGATCTGCTGTTGAAGTCTTATAAGCTCTTGTTTGAGACTTCTTCGCTCTTTATCTTCCTGATCCAATCTTTCCTTGGCGAAGTACTGGAAGTAAGCATCAAGCACTTTTTTGAATTTGTCTGGCAACTGCACCCGACTAAGCATAACGGCGACTTGTGCCTCGACATCTTCCCATCGTATATATTTCTTTTCTACACACTTAGGGTCTTTACGATGACTACACGAATAATAGAGATGACCTTTTTGCATCTGACCACAAAGCATTGATCCGCAGTCACCACATCTCATAAAGCCAGCCATCGGATACGAATGCTTGCGTGTACGATCAGCGTAGTGATTGTGTTGCTCGATAATCTCTTGAACATCGTCAAAAAGTTTCTTAGTGATCAGAGATGGAAAGTTTGCCTGAGATGTTGCGGATCGTGTTTTTATAAGTCCGTAATAGATCGTATTTGCCAATATGTGCTCGGTAGCTTTTCGACTGATTGATTTGCCACCTCTTGTCTTAAGTCCTCGCTTGTTAAGTTCACGCGACAATGACTCATACGAATACTTTCCTGTGGCGTACAACTCAAAACCAAGCTTCACATACGGTGCCCTGATATTATCCACTATTAAAGATTTGGTTTTCTTATCATTCAAATAACCAATTGGTGCTACTCCAGGGAACCGACCACGCTCTACGGCCTCCTTGAGACCCTTCTTGACCTCCCAGCTGATGTTCTGAGATGTCCATTGAGCAATTGAGGACATAATGTTCTCGACCAACTCTCCAGAAAAAGACTCATCGAATTGCTCGACCACCGAGATCAATTTGACATCGTGTTTCTTGAGCATCATCTTGATCGCCGCATAGTCAGCGACATTGCGACACATACGATCCAGCTTGTGCATCAAAATAACATCAATTTTTGTGTCAGTCTTTGACCGGTGAAGCATTTTTTGAAGCTGTGGACGATCAGTCGTTCTGGCTGATTCGCCTTTTTCCTCGTAGATGCCATCCGGTGCAAGAGTCCAATTGTGATCCATTCCATATTTTTGACACGCTTTGACCTGTGCCGGAATACTCAATTCTCGTTCGGCCTGACGAGAGGTAGAAACACGGCCGTAGATTAAATAATTTGTACTCATAGTGTTTGTTATAAAAAACAGCAGGGCTCTTGGCGAGCCCTGGGGTTAGTATTTTTTTATGTGATAAATCAATCGACCTATCGGCTTAACCCCTTCGACAGGGTAGGTCTTTTTGATGCCGGGCTGACTCGTTGTAATTTCTAAAGAGTTGCCACGCTTTTTATAATAAGTCATGACCAGACCGTCTGGTGTAGACAGTACCACGATGTCTCCATCGTTAATCTCAATATCCGCATCAAGCATAGTCAGGTCGCCGGCGATTATGCCTGCCTCCGGAAATGGAGTGATAGAAACTCTGATACCGAATATACGGTGATCACGCACAATTCCGTTTTTAGGAATAAAAATAAATTCGTCTGCATGTTTTAGATGCAGATCAAGATCGTCCACCGGAATCGTGCTAAATAGTGGCATCTTGTAATGAGCTACTTCGTCAGCAGTGATTGTCTTTTTCAACTCCGCCAAACCAGCTTCTAAATTGTGAGTCATCTCTTCGACACGCTTCTCACCAGCATCTTTGATGTTGATTTTATAATTTGATGAGAGGCTAACTTTTTGAATCTTGGACTCGGTCCACTGCTTTCTTAATTCATCCTCCGATACCTCATAAGCCTTAGCCAAAAGACTCAACTGCTTCTGCGAAGGAAGCCGGGCATCGTTCTCCAACTGACTGACATAACTGGCAGAAAAACCAAGGCGATCAGCGATATCCTTGGCCGTCCATTTATTAGTTTCTCTTTGTTTTTTTAGATATGAGCCAAATGACATATTTTTGTTATTTGCTTAATTTATAATCCTAACGACATCTTAATACAGTATAGCAAATGTGTAAAGATTAAGCAAATATGCTTATCCACAGCAGAGTATTTGACGAATTAAGCAAAATTGCTTAATATGACTATGAGGTCTAATTTATCAAACTATGAAAAAAACACCAACCAACATACGACTGAGGGAACTTAGAATCGAGAAAGGGCTAACGCAATACAAACTAGCCCGAATTCTTGGCTTTAAGTACAACACAGCAATCAGCCGTTATGAGACCGGTAATAAAAGACCGAGTTTGGAAACCGCCCAAAGAATTGCCCTAGCGTTGGGGGTGACAGTCGAGGATATTTTTTTGCCTTAGAAGTTAAGCAAAAAAGCTTAACCAAAAGGCGTGTGGGGGTCAATAAAAGTGTGAGGTCACTCTTATGAACCAAATCACATGTCCAAACCAACAAAGGATGAGGAAGCTCTTATTGAGCTTACCAAAAATGCCTTGTCCGAAGTGCTTGGCCGAGAGCCAAGTAAGCAAGAAGTTTGGCGTGTCCATGCTGGCTTCAAACGCATGGCATTCATGCTACTGGAGCATTTAGATCACATCAAAAAGTATGACAACGAGAATTCTAATCAAAAGATTAATTCAGAGAATCTGGAAACGGATGACTCGGAAACCACCGACCCGGAGAGAACTCTTGGCGAGGAGGGAGAGCTTGCTGAGTAATTTTGCAATCCGCGAATTAGAGAATCCAACTATTCGGCGTGATTTTTGCAGAGCAATGGACAACATCGACCGGGCTCTGCCGAAATCCAGAGAGTGGTAGATAGCGCCTTACTCTCCCCTCAATGACGCCAGGCGTGAAGGGAGGAATAAGGTGCGATCAGTGGGTCGGTCCACCTTTTTATTCACGGCCATGTTGGACGATAAAATAAAAGTAAGAGATTTAAGAAATGGCGATTGGTTCTGGATTAGCAAAGTACTGCTCGATGAGTATGGAAGCAGAATCAAACCGATCGGCATTGCTATTTATAATTGCCTCGCTGAACACGCCAATCAGGAGGGTTTTTGTTTTCCATCTCATAAGCTTATCGCTGACAGAATTGGCTCGAGCGTTTCTAGCGTGCAAAGAGGTATCCGCCAGATGATCAAGCTTGGGCTGATAAACAAGAAACGCAAGAAATTTCATAATGTGTATTTCCTTTTAAAAGTAGATAGGTCAGATAGACCGAACTTAAATAAGACCAGTCAGCCTGACCGGCAGTTCGGTCATACAGACCGGTGGGATCGGTCCAATGGACTTACTAACAAGAATAAAGAAAAAGAATTAAATAACAAGAATTACGGAGCGAATAAAAAAACTGTGAATAACTTAAATGAGATGCGGTCGATGTTGGCACAAAAAATGTCAATCGGAGGGGTAAAGATAAAAATCATAGACGGCAAGAAGCACATGTGGACTGGACAGAAGTGGGTAGCAGTCGAGGATACTTAGATTGCTTTTAACGGTTCGGGGAGGAGGTCGAACCTGAACTATTAATTGATCGTTTATTAATCATTTATGATCTGGGCTCAAAAAGCCCACAAATAAAAAACAGTATGGACAAAGATGAATCCAATGTCGGCAATTGTCCCCATTGCACAAAAATTATTTTTCGCGATGCGGTTTTCAATTCCGAGGCTGTGTTTATAACCAGGTGTCCCCACTGTCAGAAACCCGTAAAGGTGTGCATAAGAAAAAAGGTCGAGATTATTTTGCTTCCAATTGATGATCGTAAAGGAGGTAACAATCCCGGAACCAAGCTGACTACGATTATCTTTGTCTTGTTCCTTCCGACAGCTATAGATCTTTTATCAGACAGTTTCGAAATCCTCGGCGGCTTATTCTGACTCGGTGACGATATAAAGCAAAAGGAGCCCATTTTGAGCCCCTTTTTTGCCGTTTGTTTGCCCCTGTGGCGAGCTTTGTTGCCAGAGCCGTAGCCTTTCCAAGTATTCCACATAGTTCACCAGTTTGAAAATAATTGATATCTTTAAATATTTAGAAATAAAGAAGCCCTAGCTCGGATTGTGTCCAAGCTAGGGCTTTGTGTTGAAAGAACTACTGTTCCTACTGAGGGTCGACGCAGAGAAGTGCCGGATTCAGCACGCCACCACGTTCGTTGGCTTTTTCGCCCTCGGTCCCGATCTGGGTCGAGAGGTTGTGCCAGCGACGGAGCTGTTCGCCGTGTACCCACACCTGCGAGAGGATGGATACGGCCGCACCGTACATAAAGCCGGTGATGCCTTCGTTGTCGGCGAGATGAGAAGCTTCCTCGGCACACACTTCGACGGTGTCGCCGTGAGCGATTCTGCCTTCCATAAGGCGGGCCCAGCGTTCGGCGAAGCGGATCACTCCACTGCCGTAGCCGTCCTTGTTCGCTTCGACGGACTTCTTCCATCCCTCCTCGTCCTTGAGCGTCATCTTCTCCGGAGCTGTTGCGAGTGCCCCTTCGAGCATGAGATCTTGGCGTCGCTGTGCCTCTTTGGCTTCGCGTTGCTGTTTCTTGTACTCGGGGGACTTCACGTACTCTTCGTGACGTCGGTTGGACTCGGTGTGGTAGTACTGCGTGATCGTGTCAGCTTTGTCGCCGGGGTTGGCCGTGAGTTCGATGTCATTGAACTTTGCCTTCACGGTTCCTTTCGACTTCTTTGCCAGAGCGACCATCTTGCGAGCGGTTTCGCTGACGTTCTCGCCAGCCATCGGTTCGTACATTTTCATGATGCTTTCTCCTTTTCGTTTGTTTTCGGTTGATGTTTCGTTAGTTCTTGTTTCGGCTCGTGGCTTCCTTCGCCATCGCACCGAGGAATTTCTCGGCATCGAAGCCTTCGAGATGCTTCGATGTGCCTTTGCGTGACCAGAGACTTGCGAAGTCGGGGTGAGCGAGCAGATACTCGAACTCCCAGACATGCATGACTTCCGGACGGGACATGCCGTAGCCGCCACCGTGTCCTTCGAGATAGTCACCGTTGTGAACACGTTTGTCGTAGCTGACCGAAACGCATCCGTCATGGTGACGGTAGCCGTTGATGACCTTGGCCGTTCCGAACTGATCAGGGACGATTCGTTCCTGCCATTTGCCGATAAAGCACATGACGGGATCGTTCTCGTTGAACCAGTCGTACGGACGGTTGTTGGGCATCGCCGGTTTCTTCTCGGCACGCTTTTCGAGCGTCAGCAACAGCTTGATCTTTTCATCAGTCTGTCGCTTCTCCTCGATGAGGCGTTGCCGGGTGCTTTCGAGTCCGTTCCTGATCTGATTAAAGAACGAATCGTCGGCGGTCTTGAAGACGCACGGGGTGTTGAACTTCCGATCCTCGTCCTTCATGCCGGCATCGTTGACGATACTGCACGAGGTCGAGATGTGGTAGTTGTAGCGACAGCTACCTCCACCAGTGTACTTGCACCAACCACAAACGTTGAAGGTGGTTGCACCATGTTCACGATTGATCGATGCGGCGTCGAGAGGTTCCGGGTCATCTCCCCAGCTGTCCTTGCGGACACCAATCTGTGGAAATTCCGGATTCTCCGTCTGCTTGGCGATCTTGATGATGTCCTTTGCGGTTTTGCCAATCATTAGCTTCAGTCTCTCGTCCACCGTTTTGATGTGAGAGCTGAGACTGCTGGCATGCGACCGCCACGAACGAATCATCTCGCGGATGGTGATCTTGCCGAAAAACACGATGTCTTCGGCGGTACTTGCCGTCAAATCCCAATACTGCGGGATAAGACCGGCCACTTCTGAACTCACTGACTTTTTCATCGGATCCTCCTAATGTCTCGCAGGTTTCCCTATAACAGGTAGCCCTGCGATGACCCATGATTTTACGATTCACAGTACCCACCCCACTATGAGGCGGAACCGAATCGTAGCCACCGTAGTAGCTTTTTAGCCAGAATTGGGCTAATTCAAGCCAAAAAGCTACTACGATAGGATTGTCAAAGATCTTTTAGGTTTACATAGGATTATAGCAAATACAGACCAGTTTGTCAAGTATCTAGCCTGATTTATTTATAATCCTTGATAAATTATCATTATAATGCCTTTTGTGCCACCTGTTTGCCCCTTGGGTGAGCTTTCTACAGCTCCTCCGACAGTTCAACCGCATCGTCCTCGTCTAACCCGTATTCCTCCATAATTTCCTGAACGTGCTCGGCTTCTTCCTTGTCGAGATCATGATTTTCCATTAACTCCACCACTTCTTCAGTGGGAGCATCGTCATTGTCATTTTTAATTTCTTTGTCTAAATCGTCAGCCATAGTTTTATTTGTTAGGAAAACTGTATTTTTGTTCTCGCTTTTGGAATGCCTCTTGTCCACCCTCAAGAATTTCGCAAACATGTTGTCTGATGCCTTTTCTATATAAAATTGCTGACTCTTGAGTGGGAGTTAACTCAAATGTATTTTCTAAAGCACCTGATATATACTCGAAGCGGAATTTTTTATTATCACGCCCAACTTCTTGCCCGGATTGATTCGAGACAACAGTCTCTTCAGCATCAGCACCAACGACAAGGTTTGGATTGTGTGTGACAATAATTATCTGTCTTTGTAGTTTCTTGTTTTTTAGAAAAGCTACCAGATCATCATAGACGGATCGATTGTCGAGATCATCCTCTGGCTGATCAAGCAGAATCGGCCACTCTCCGTCACTTAAATTGATAAGCAACTGAAGTAAAACCAATCCCTTTTTACCCGGCGACATTTTGTCGAGGGAATCATTTTTATAGAAAATTTTGAAGTCAAGGTAAAAATAGTTTTCCAAAAGTTTTGCAACAGCATCCTTCGTCAGACGGTTCTTAACCGTGTTTATTGTGCCTCCGACTAACCCCTCGAAAACCGTTGTTATATTGGTTAAGTGCTTTGTCGGATCGTATTTATAAATAAACTCATCGCCCCACTCCGCCTCAACAATGACTCGTTTTAGATCATTCTTATTGATATATTCCTTGACGACATTCGAGTTAAACGCATCATCATTGAAACTTATGTGTACGCCAAGAGTAATCTCGCCAAATTTACTTTCAAACTTTTTGAATTCATTTCGCAAACTCTCGTATTTAAGGACAATCTCTTTGTATGACTCAATAACACCATCTGACTTCTTTTTATAAGAAACTTTCTTCGTCTTTAGATTATTTCTCTTTATGGCAATCTCGTTAAGTTTCTGTTGTTCTTTCTTAATAGCATCTGTTTTTTCTTGAAGTTCTGATTGTAATTTTACCTTTGCTAATAGAGGTGCAAGATCGGCTTTTATTTTGACCAGCTCGGCGGTATAGATTTTAAGCTTGCCATCAATTGCCGTAACTAAGTTTGTATTTGCAGATTTTAATCCAGGTGCAAATGAATCGACTACTTTAAACTCCACCTTGAATTTTGCTTTTATGTCAGCATCATTAAGATACTCTTCGTGCTCTTCGATTGTGGATTTTAATCCGTCAATTTGTGAAGTTAAGTCCGAGCCCAAGCTCTTGATTGTCTTTTTGTCTTGCTCAAGATTAGAGATTTGAACATTGATCTCTTTTTCTTTTGCAACCAGCTCTTCGTACTGCTTTAATTGTGCTTCTGATAATCCTGATTTAGCTTTAATTTCATCGGCTTGTTTCTGAAGTGTCTTAATATAATTCTCGATACCTTTTTCATCGCCGGTCTGCTTCAACTCATCTTCTGTCTTTTTAATTTCCTCACGATCAGAAAACAATTCACCGATAGCAGTCGGTATTGCTTTGACCTCAGATTTTATTTCTCTAACAGTTTCTTCGTATTTTTCTTTAACCGCCAAGTCTTGCAAGATGACATTTAAAACAAACTCATTCAACGCCTCACGGCTTTTTATGTTTGCCTCCGAGAGAGTATTCAGATATCTCTGTGGAATATAGAGAATCTTTCGTTCCTTTGAGTGATCCTCTGTAGTTCCTTCAGGTGTTCTCAATAGCGTATGTTGGCCGTCCTTCCATGTAACTTCAAAATTGAAGTCAACGGAGGTATCAAAATCGTATTTTACAGGGACACCGCTATCGGAAGTCCTGCTCTGTACTTCTTGGCGATCAATAGTTTTTGCCATGTAATACAATAGCAACGATTTTCCGGTTGATTTGCCACCAATTATGGTCGTAAGATTTTGATTAATCTCAATAGGGTCGCTTCCAAACTTTACATCACCGGTATTGTCTAAGAATCGAACCTTATCAATAACAAAATAAGATTTTTTCTCTCCCGGTTTTTGAGGTCCGATAAAAATACGCTGTTCTGGCTCAAAAACAATCTGCTTCAAACCCTCAAATGTTGGATCGGCTTTTATCCATAATAAATTGCTATCTTGATCAGCCTTGCCAAGATCACGCAACGATCTAGCGTCCGAGCTTATGTGCGAACAGAATTTGGATGTAAGCGTGCTATTTGTTTTTATATAGTCCGATACAGCAACCGATGATTGATTGTGCTGGGACTGTAAGAGGTTAACTTTTTGATGATTGAATATGTCTGCCAAATGTGTTCGGTCTGTTGCTGTGCGTTCCTGAAAAAGACCATTATTGCTATTGCAGTGAGGATAAATTATGATGCCTCCGTTTTTCTTAACCTCGTCGATTATTTCCTTAATGTCAGTGCTTGTTGTAGTAAGAACGCCAGAACTATTTGTTCTGTTATTAATGCCAAATTTTATTAAAAAAGCTTGGATGCCAGCTGAAAAAGTCTCTTTTTCGTAGAGTTTATTTGGAAAAAACAACAACATGTGGATGCCCTGACAATTAATCTCTACCCCAGGGATTATTTTGCATCGTGACTGCTTGGAATACTCTATAAAAGAATCGAGCAGACAGTCATCAAAATAATTGTGATCAGTGATCCCGATGCAGTCTAATTCTGGATTGAAGACATCGACAAAAGCAAAATAGTTTCTAACATGATTAGTGCATCGTTCCTTTTTATCAATTTTTGTATCATTAAAATAAGCCTTTGAATCATAGAGCAATGCATTGGCTTCACCTCCAACTTTAGTGATGTATTGTTGCCAACCGGTTGTGTTTCCCTTTTTCAACTCTTCTGAATAATCTCCAAGCTGGATGTAATTGTCATCCAAAATAGTCTGGGTTTGCAAATCCCACTTTCTCCATGTCGACCCTTTTGGATAAGGAAAATTACTCATAAAATTATTTGTTAAAAAGTTCTACAGGATTGATTTTGAATTGCAACATCTTTGCGGAATCTCGACCACCATCTCCACCCTTTCTTTGCATGCCAATTTTACCAATTTTCAAACTACCTTGTGGAGTAATTCTAACTTCGCCTTCTGCGAACACATTCATTGCGTGATTTATTGATTTTAATACCCATCTGCTTTCGTCTTTTGATTTTAACACTACAAGCATCCAACCGGCTGAAAATTTTCCTCTTCCTTTTAGAATGTCCGAAACTACGAGAATTTTATTTTTTGTAAAAAAATCGATTATTTTATTTTGTACTGCCTTGTTCATTTCATCCAAAAATAGTCTTCGGGAATCTCGTAATCCGTCTGTATTTTCTGGGAGAATCTCGCCGGTAAATTGCTTTAGTGCTCTCGCCAAATCAGAAGGAATTTCCCACATTTCAATATAATTTTCTACCCATCTTTTATCAACCTGATTAAATCCTTGTGGATTACTGACAAGTTTTATTGAAATATTTTCAGCCGAAATCGCTTTTTTCAAATAGATCGTAATTTGAACTTGGACATCGGTTTTATAGCCGTGCAATTTTATTGCTTCGACCCTCTCTATTTCCTTAATCGGATAACCCATAGTCTCTAACCACTTTTGAGCATCTTCATCAGTTTTCCAGTTGTTAAATTTTTCAACGACATCATCTTCGTTTCTAAAACCACCCCTAGCAGTGTTTGATCCTAAAAGGATCGCTTTCTTTAGATCTTTATTTATAGGCATATTATTTTTCTATTGTTAAAATTATCTGTTTCATAATTTGCTTCAAGACTGGCACGACCACACTATTGCCAAATTGCTTGTAAGCTTGGGTTTTATTCACCGGCACTTTAAAGTTTTCGGGGAATCCCATTACTCTTGAACACTCCTTGGGAGTAAGTTTTCTTACCTTACCATTTATAAGATAAGCTCCGGTTCTACTACCAGCACCTCCTCCGTACGCTGAAAATGTTATTGCGTGTCCGAGGTCGCTATAAATTCGTTCACCTTGACCGCCATTATTTATTGTGCCAATTCGTATCGGTCCTTGCGGATAATTTCCAAAAATATCGGCTGTTATATTTTTTTCTCTAATTTTTATGTCATCTCTTTTTATCACATATGGAGCCGCCTCTTTGTCGTCAACAAGATAATCCCGAAGCTTTACTGATTTGTTGACTGGCAACGGGAAAGAAAAATCATCTATATCTAAATCCTTTCTAAAACAAATAATATAGACTCTCTCTCTTGATGTGGGGGCACCATACTGACTCGCATTCAAAACTTTATAAAAAACATTGTAGTTAAGATCATCAAGGGTTTTCTTTATCACCTCTAATGTTTGTCCATTATTGTGTTTTGCAAAATTTTTAACATTTTCTAAAAACAAAATTTCTGGTTTATGATATTTCGCAATCCTCGCTACATCAAAAAATAATGTTCCTCTCGTGTCTTCAAAACCTCGTTGTTTACCTGATATACTAAAAGCCTGACATGGAAATCCTGCACAAATAATATTATGTTTTGGAATCTTCTTCTCATCTACTTTCGTTATATCTCCGTCCGGTGTTTCTCCAAAATTAGCTTCGTAAGTCATCTGTGCGTATTTGTCCCATTCAGAAGTATAAACACATTCTAAACCATGAGATTCGAGTGCGTATCTAAAACCACCTATCCCAGCGAATAAGTCTATAAATTTTGCTTTTTTAATATCGAATTTCTTTTTTAGCATAATGATTGATGATGAATTTTTAATCAGTCTGTGACTAATTAATTTATTTCCATACTTTCATAAAATATAAATTTATTCCGGTATATACTCCTGATGGCCACAACGACAAGCTGTGCCATCATTTGTTGCCATACTAAAGTACGACCGTTTTGAAACGATAATAAAGTCCTCAAAATTGGGATGGAATGATAAAACCTGCGAGTCTGCTTGTAATGACCTTATAAGCTTTCGGTCCGCTTCATCCGGAGTCGGATCAATAGAACCCGGGTGGTTCATAAGCAGAATAAACTTCTTGGCCAAAAATAGAGAGAAGTAATGCCAAAGCATTTGAGTATCGAAATTCTTGGGAGATGACCCGAGGAAAACTTGATGACCAAGGAATAAATTTTTGTCATCAAGATAAATTCCAATAATCTTGGAAACATTTTCATTCTCCAAGTCTTTAAGAAATTTATATAAGTCTTCCGGATCACGAACCTGACCCTGAATAGGTAGCTCGACATCAGTCTCAACGATTTCAAATTTCTTTAAATATCGTTTACCTTCCTGATGTATATTTTCCTCTTTTTTATCTTCTTGTTTTTTCATAGCGATTTCCTGTTAAAATTTATATTTTTACATATCTCGTACCACGGCCACGCCCGACACGCTTGACCTTTCCGAGCTCAACCAGACGATCCAATGCTTGGCGAACCGTACCGAGGGCAATGTCTGTTGCCTTTACGATTTCGCCGGGAGCCGCCTCGCCGACACTTGAGATATGCTTCCAGACCTCGAATTGTTTTGGTGAAAGAGTATCTTCCACCTTTTCCTCTTCGAGATATGATAATGCCTTTGTCGCTTGTTCTCTAACAGCCGAAAGAAAGAAATTCAACCAAGGAGAGATTGTGTCGTGATCAGTCTTGAAAGTCTCTTGTGATTTTCGTAGAGAGATATAATATTCATCTTTTCTGCGTTCAACTATCTGCTCGTGAGAAACATACTGAATGAATTGATATCCTGACTGCAAAAGCAATAGATTTGTAAGGACACGAGAAAGACGACCATTACCATCTTCGAATGGGTGGATCTTCAAAAATTCAACGACAAAGTTTGCGATAATCAAAAGATTGTGAAAACGATTCTTCTCAAAAGCATCGTTTGTCCATTCGACAAGTTCTTGCATTTCTTTGCCAGTAAGAAAAGCCGGTGTGGTTTCAAACATTATTTGAGCAATGTTTCCGTCCGGTCCAAGAACACCAACAGTGTTCTCTTTCTTTTTATATCCACCACGATGAGTATCATCTTTGTGTGAATATTTAAGAAGCTGATTGTGGAGTGAAGTGATCAAGCTTTCTCTTAATGGCAGACTTTGATAACTGTCAAAAACATTCTGAAGTGTTTCCAAATATCCCTGAACCTCTTGAGAGTCACGATCGGCGAATTTTGAGACAGCAAGACCTCTCATAACTTTCTCGACTTCTTCATCGGTCAATCGAGCACCCTCAATACGAGTAGAAGCACCAGCTGAAGTGATCAGTGTAGATTTTTTGAGATTAGTAATAGCTTGAGGAGTCATTCGCAAGCCAGATTTAAATTCACCTCGAATTCCATCAATCTCGGCCAAAAGAGCCACGATTTGTGGATCGGGATTTTTTATGCGATGGTCAAATTTGTTGAAAATGTCGTCCATATTTATAGTTTTGATTAATAATTTAACGCTATAAGTTATATAGTGGATTATAACGGATTACAGCCGTAAATACAAGTCCTGCAAACTGTGGGTAACATTTGCCCATATTCCAAGACATTCTGCCAATTATTGGTTTTTCCTGCTAAAATAGGCAAACAACTGAATAAGGCCTAAACCCGAATCAGGGCATGGTCACAAAACCATCCAAGAGAGCCTCGCAAAGGACTTTTTGCGTTTGTGTACGCAAGGATGGTTTGCGAGGTTTTTTTAATCGTGTAACCAAAACCAATACTGATTTTTTAGACCTTCCGAAAGTTGGTGGGCGTTGGCATGGGAGAGCACACCCAGATATGATCGCAAAGATTGCGAAAGAGCATCCTCGCTGATTGTTCCGCTTCTGAACATGGCGACGCGTTCTTTTAGTTTGCGAAATATCCTACGCTTCGTTCTGGCTCTCACGAGGCGGTGGTATGGCAAAGCGACATATCCCAAAAAGTCGACGCCCTGATGACACGCCCGGATCGATACCTTATTGGGATGGAGCGATAATTGTAACTTCTTATCCAAAAAGTCCTTAATTGGATTAAGGATGTTTTCGAGATACGCTCTGTCGGTCGAAACAATAACGAAGTCGTCGGTGTATCGAGCATAATTAATAACCTTAAGTTTGTGCTTCACGAATTGATCAAATTCATTCATGTACACATTTGCGAAAAGTTGCGAGGTTAAATTGCCTATAGGTAAACCCTGTCTATCAAACAAATTGGTCTGGCTGGCTGAGTAACTTTCCACAACTCTGTTTAAAAGCCACATAGTATCTTGGTCAGTTATTTTCCTGCCGAGAATATTCAGTAAGGTGCGATGGTCGATGCTATCAAAAAATTTTCTCACATCGCACTTCAATGCAAAACACGGTCTGGTAAAATTTTGACTTTCACTTCGAATCATCCGCTCAACGGCTAAAACTCCTTTATGTGTTCCTTTGCCTATTCGACATGAAAATGAATTGGCTATAAAAGTTTTGTCGTAAAGCGGATTAAGAATGCGAAAAATAGCGTGATGCAAAATACGATCACGCACCGAAGCTTTGTGGACATGCCTGACTTTCGGATCGTAAATATAAAATCCGGAGTATGGGGAATGAACATACCTTTTGCCCTTTAAATCACGGAAAAGAGCAAACAAATTCGGCTCAAGGTTGAATTCAAATTCTTGAACATCCGCCCTCTTGCGTTTGTCGCTTTTGAATTCTTCCCATGAAGTAAAAATGTTAGGGATTGAAATTATCTTCTCGAATAAATTAGTATAAACCTTCATAAATTAAATTAAAACTATGAATGACTTTGATATTCCCATTTTTAAGAAAAGCTATGACTTATACAAAACATTCAATGAGTATCGCAAACTCGTTCCCAAACAAGACCGCTTCACGGTTTTTGAAAAGTCTGAATATGCGATTTTGGATGTTTTGGAAAGCATAATGAAAGCGAGTGGAGAACAGAAAAAAGAAAAACTGCCAACACTTGAAAAGGCCAGCCTCAAACTTAACATGCTGAGAGTCTTCATTCGACTAATGAAAGACACAAAAACGATAGACGCTAAAAAATATATGATACTTGAAAGCGTAATCGATGAGATTGGCAGAATGTTGGGAGGATGGATTCGCTCGGTTAAAGCCGAGTAGAGTAAGAGAAAGGGTACCCGTGAGGGTACCCTTTCTTAAAAAAGAGGAGTGACTTCGAGACAAGACCGGAAGCCGAACCGTAGTTGTCGTTGGCATTGTCGACCCAGTTCGTGTCGAACTTGACCTTGCCGTCGTCGAACTTGAAGTACGGAGACTTCGAGAAGTCGCCATCGGCATCCGGAATTTTGCTTTTGTCCGTCCTTGTCACCAGACCTCGAGCTTTACTTCCCGTTGGCAACGGAACTATATGCTCTCAATCCTGAATTTGATTCGACGGTATCCTGTATGGGAATCCGTACTGAACAAAAGCAAGCAGTATCTCCTCAATGCAACACACTCTTGGAAACCGTGATCCCCAAGACTCCGGTTGTTTATCTCTTGATGAGAGAGTTCGGCGACGGCAATCCTTAAACGGCCGTGCATTAGCCTATGCTCAATGCTATTATACCCTAAAATCAGGTAGCATTAAAACGCTTGACAAAACCGTTGATATTTGCTATACTGACATGAAGTTAAATGTTCTTTTAAAAAGGCTAAATATAGCGATTTTGTGAGGTTAGCGTATTGGATATAAGTCATTTTTGTATCCAGCACGCTCGCCTCACAAAGAGGCAAGACGCTGACCGGAGCGACTCCGGGAATTCAAAAAAGAAGGAGGATGACGATGAAAACATCGATCACCAGCATCACCGAAGGACAGAAAAAGCAGTACTTCAGGTTCGTCGAGGACGCCGCTGAGCGTGCGCTCAAAGAAACGGGTCTCGACAAAGACGGGCTTCAGAAGCTCATCGAAAACGGCGACGAATTCCAGGCAAGGATCGTGACGGCCGTCCGTGAACTCTCCGTGAGCAACCAGTTCGCAGACGAGGAAACGGAATCCAACTACGGCTACCTCTCCGGCTACAAGCCCAAGGGAATCACCGAGCAGACCAACCGGTTGCGCGAGTTGTTCCCCGGGATTGGCTACGCCGATGAGAAGCTGGCCGAGCAGGATCTTCCCCTGAACGCCGAAGGATGGTTCGCCATTCCGAGGTGGGAGAAGATCGCCCCGACATACGGCGAAGCCGTGCAGAAGGTGCTCGACCTGATCAAGCAGACCCGAAACGGTGCGTTCTACAACTACCGTGAAGGCCAGCTCGGTCCGCAGTATCTCCGTCAGTCGACGAAGGCCAGCAAGGCGTTCCAGAAGCTCGGTGACGAGCAGAAGGATCACGACATTCTCGTCGTTTCGGCTCAGTTCGGTCTCCGTCACAGGGGCCGTTCGGTTCGCCGGGCACGCGAAGTCATGAACGCCAGCGAGTTCGGTCTCGGGGCTTTCGCCATCGGGATCATGATCCTGACGCATCCGGAACGGCTCCAGCACTATGACGATCTCTGGATCGACTGTGCCGGGGACGAGTTCTCACCGGGTGCCGATGGCGACTTCTCGGAGTCTCCGTGCTTCAGGTTCGTCGGCGGCGAGGTCCGGTTCGGCGCGCGCTGGGTCGACCGTGCCAACGGCCACTACGGTTCGGCTTCCGGTCTTGTCTCGCAGTAGTGATCCTTGAGTGCTTGAATTCTTGGGTCTTTTGACTCCTTGTCATTTGATCCTTGAATCTCCGCCGAAGGCGGTCGCTACAAAATTCCAAAGGGGTTATTCACAGCAATGCGGATAACCCCTTCTTCATTTCTGGAAATAAATTCAGTCTGGTATTTTTCCCCATTTTATATTAAAATAATAAGTGACAATTTAATCGCCTAAACTTATCGCAATGCGGTAGGCATGGCAAAAATCCATCCAAGATATAGAACCCGTCATCAGGGATCCTTGGATGGTCGTATGGGGAAACTCGTGCGTTGAGACCGAAAGGTTTCTACTCTTGGTGGCGGGCTTTATGTAAAATGATCCCCGATCGAGAGTAAATAAATTATGCACAGTTAAAACTATTGCATGCATTTTTGAAAAGTAGTATTATGTAATTAACAACTAAATAGAGTTATGCCTTACGAGGCATCCTGAAAGGAATTCCAAGTTTAAGAGCTTGCGATTAATTATCACATTTTGTGGTAGTCGATCGCGAGCTCTTTTTGTTTGTTACCAGCTCTCTGTCACGCCCGTAACGGTCGACATCCAATCTTGTTAATCGACCTCACACTGCCCGAGCTCAAGGGTTCGGGTAATAAAAAAATATACAAGGGATGTGGGCGTGGTAGAGATTTGAGATTTAAAAAATATATGTTTAGCAAATTTCAAGCATTGCCGAGTTACTTCGGCGGAAAAAGAAAACTGGTCAAGTACATTTTCAAACCGATTAAAAAAACGGAGGGAATTTTTATTGATGCATTCTTGGGAGGCGGATCAGTGAGTCTCTACGCCAAAGCCAAAGGATACAAAGTCATTGCCAACGACATTGCATTCCGGTCACTTATTATCGGCAAGGCCATCATCGGCAATAATTCCGTAAAACTCGAATCCGAGGATTTGGCCAGACTATTTTTTGAAACTAAACATGACAGCTTTATAAAGAAAAACTATTGCCCGAAAGTATTCACGAGCAAGATATCCGACTTTTTAGATAACGCCTTCGCTTCCGCCAACAAAGTAGAAAATGATACTAAACGATACCTTTTGTTGCATTTATTGATTAAGTTTATTCTCTCATGCCGACAGTTTGGCAAATTTACTCACACCCGGGACACACTGGACTTGGAAGCCAGAAAATGGGAGTGGCCTCTTCGGTCCAAGTCGCATGCACCGAAAAACTTGCGAATGATCCAAAATCCGATGATGACTTTGGAAAAATTAAAAGACGAAATTAATCATGGAATCTTTGACAACCATCAAGACAACGAAATACACCAAAAAGATGTTTTTGATTTTCTTAAAACTGTTCAAGGTGATGTTGTTTATTTTGATCCTCCTTACCCCGGCTCTTCTGCCTACGAAGTTGAGTACGGCATTTTAGATAACATCCTCGCTAACAAAAAGCTGGATAACAAAGCAAGTGGCTTCTCCAATAATGATGCCGATGAATTTTTGGAAAAAATGCTGGAGTCGGCAAAACATATTCCGCAATGGGTCATCTCGCTTGGACAAAATAAAGAGGATGTGGGGATGAAGCCGGAAAAGCTTTTGGCGATGGTGCAGAAACATCGCAAAGCCGAAGTGCAGATGATGGAACACAAATGGAGTGTGGCCAATGCCGGAGGTCGAAACCAAAGCAACAACATCGAATACATGATCGTAACTTTATGAAAAAAGAAAAAACCGAAATAAAAATAGTGAAAATAAAAGAGTGCGTTCCGAACTCTTGGAATCCAAACGAGATGAACGCTCGGCAATTCGCATCTCTTAAAAAAGCCCTGACCAAGTACGGACAAACCAAACCGATACAAGTGGGAGTCTGGCCGAACATGAAAGTAAAAGACGGCTATGTGATCGTGGGAGGATATCACACTTGGAAAGTGCTCAGTGAAATTGGCGAAACTGAAATTGAAGCCAATATCCACAATTTCAAAAATGAGGACGAAGCCAAGCTTTATGGACTGACCGATAACATTCACGGTTCAAACCAACAGATAAAACTCGGCAAGTTAGCCTACGAGCTGACCCAAAACGGATACTCAATCAAAGACATTGCCTCGAATCTTGGTGAGGAGGACATCAATGTTAAAGATGCTCTCGACTTAGTGAAAGAGGAAATAGAAAAGAAAATGATTGAGCTTAAAAAAGCCGAGCGAGAAAATACCATCATGCTGAACTTTATCGTGGACAAAGACCCCGAAGCATCAGCCGATGAATTTATAAAAGCCGTGACTGCATTTGCCAAAGCAAAAGGCGTAAAGGTCGAGAAAGCAGTCAAAGATATTAATAAGCAAAGAGAGACCATTGCCCTTGTGAGTTTTAATGTCACCAATCCGCAAAAGGGCGTGATCGATGAAGCGTTAAATACACTGTCAAAAGAAACAAAAGTAACTGAGAGTGAGGCGATCGCTGAAATTTGTAGCCGATTTATAAATACACCAAACGGCAACATTCAGAAACAAGATACAACAAAATGAACAAAAAAGCTGACATCAAGAATGCAAAGTATCAAGAAGCGATTCGCCTTAAATACAACGGCGAGTCTTATCCTGTTATTGCCCGAAAGATTAAAACCCCAGTCTCAACAGTCGAAAAATGGTTTGCTTTCGGTGGTTTGCTTAAAGACGAATACGAAACTTATAGAGATACCCAAAATGAAGTCAAAAAAAGCCAAGCCGAATGGATCATGCACAAGAGCGTTGAGACCGCCGCCTCAATGCTTGTCGCCCTTATGGGCAGTGCCGATGACAATGTAAAATTTCGCGCGTGCAAAGAGATACTCGACCGTGAACTGGGAAGTCCCAAGGAAACGATCGAACACAAAGGATTATATGGAACAGGCCTAAGTTATGAACAAATACTCAAAAAAGCCAGAGAGAGACCACCCGACGGTTAAAACGCTGGTGGATTTCGTGAATCTTTTCGACGCTGATCCGAGAGATTTTATTGAGGAGTGCCTGTTCATAAAGACCAAAGATCAGCAGACTGTTCCTTTAAATTTTAATACCGCTCAAGCCCTGTTTTATAAGAAAATAAAACAGTTAAAAGCCCAAAAGAGACCAATCAGAATGATAATTCTTAAAGCCAGACAAGAGGGTGTGTCCACGCTTTGCGAGGGTCTTATATTCGAGCGAACGGCGAGGTTCGAAAACACCAATTCGTTGATTGTCGCCCACGAACCCGAATCAACCGATGCGATATTCTCAATGAGTAAACTGTTCTACGACCTCCTGCCGTTTGATGTTAAGCCAATGCGACGGTACGACAACAAAAAGCAGATGGTCTTTGAGAACCCAGATGAGAAAGGCCGAACGAGTAATCCCGGACTGCGAAGTCGAATGGTTATTGCCACGGCCGACAAGATAAAAATCGGTAGAGGTCTAACCATCCATAACTTCCACGGTTCTGAAGTAGCATTCTGGAAAAACGCCAAAGCTTTAATGTTATCAGTCATGCAATCAATTCCGAACTTACCCAACACCTCTGTCTTTCTGGAATCAACTGCCAACGGTTTCGGTGGTGACGGTGAATACTTCTACCAGATCGTACAAGATGCTCTGGCCGGAAAGAACGAATTTGAACTGGTATTCCTTCCGTGGCACCTGATGACCGAATACAGTCAACCTTTTGCAAGTGATGCCGATAAAAAGAAGTTTGCCGAAACGCTGGACGAATACGAGAAAGACTTGCGAGCAAAAGAAAACCTGACCTATGAGCAACTAAAATGGCGTAGATGGGCAATCCAAAACCTCTGCGGTGGCGATACTGACAAATTCAAACAAGAATATCCAGCTACCATCGAGGAATCATTCGTTGCCTCAAGTAAAGCCGTGATCCCAAAGCAGTACATCGAAGCCCAAAGCAAATTCACAAGGCAACCGATAAGAAAGCTTGATGACATCCTGATATACGAGGAACCGAATTCAAGACACTTCTACAGCTTAGGGGCCGATCCGTCCGAGGGCATAGGACAAGATGACTCGGCGATCACGGTGATAGACAAGATGACCGGACGAGAAGTCGGAAGTTACATCGGACAGATACAACCGGACTTATTTGCTAAGAAAATCAGACTATCAGCCGAACTGTTCAACAATGCTCTAGCTGTAATCGAAATAAACAATCACGGGCTGGCGGTAATCAATGCTCTCAAGGGTGAATACACGAATATCTATCAACGGACAGTATTCGATAAAGCTAACAACACCAAGAGAAAAGAACTGGGCTGGAAAACCACTCAAACCACCAAACCTTTAATGGTCGATGACTTCATAGCCGGTCTGCGTGACGAGGATATCGGATTATCAAGCAAAACAACTGTAAGCCAAATGATGACATTCGTTCACACCAGTGAAAGCAACAGGTACGGCATGGGAGCGGAAACCGGACAGAAAGACGACTGTCTCATCTCGGCAATGCTCGCATGGCAAGGACTGAAAGAACTGCCGAGCGAGATGCCAAACCAACGCAAAGGTCGTTCAATAAAACTTTACTAAATATGGCAAACACAAAAGAACTACAAAAATTTAATAGCGAGTACGATGAAGCCAAGAAAAACTTCTTGTACTATTACAAACCCGAATTTGATCGTGGTTATAAGCTGTTCTCCTCTTTCAACGGCGATCGTGCCGAACAGTTAGAGAGAACCAATGACGGCGAGGTTTGGCAATCAAATGTTTTTATTCCTCAAGTTTTTTCATACATCAAAACCTTTTTACAAAAGAGTGTCGGCATAACACCCGACTTCAAGCTCGAGGGCAAAAACAATGAAGCTTTAAAAGACCTGATACTGTGGCTCTGGGAGGTTGGCATGAGTGACGACCTGATTGATTACTTCCTGCAAGTATTCATCTGCGGAACCACCATTGGCAAAGACTTCCTCAGAAAAGAGACCAAGAAAAAGAGACAGAAAGAAGTTGGCATAGTGGATAAAATCAAAAAGCTTATTTTCAAGACTGCAACATCTAAGATTGTATTCAGACCAGACTTTGATCCGGTAGATATTTATAACTTCTACCCACATCCAAGAATGAAAAAGATTGCCGATCCATTCCCAGTGTTTCATCGCTATGTGCTGACATTGGACGAAATGAAAGCCCAATACCCCGATATCAACGATAGCGTCTGGAAACAATTCCTAAACAACGAGGGTGAAGTAGTGAAGTCCGGAGGCGATACCACCGACTATGCCTATGTACGAAAAGAAGTCCTGATCCAACTTAGAAAAAGTATTCGAGAAACCACCAAGGCCTCAAGTCCAATCGAGGGTAACCCAAACAATCCCGTACAGATGCCGACCACCAGTGATAAATTATTTGAAGTGGTAGAACGCTGGATTGACGATCGATTTACTGTGTTTCTGCCAATGGAAGGCACTCCAGTAGAGATAAAGGATGGTGACAATCCATATGATCATGAACAGAAACCTTATTCCCGAACAGGCTTCTTCCCAAGACCATTCTCATTTTACTGGCTCGGCATTCCTAAGCTTGTTGACCACTTGCAAGAGCTTTTGAATTCCATAACCAATCAGAGAGTAGATGCCGTGACTATGAAAATACACAGCATGATTGCGGCCGCACCGGTGGCTCTGCCCGGATACAAACAATCAACCATTACAGTGAAGCCTCTAGGAATCTTATGGACTAACGATCCGAACTCGGTCCGAGAACTTAAATTCGGTGATGTTAATTCGTCAGCTTTTGTTGAACCAGATCACATCAAAGAAGCCATGAGAATTGCTGTCGGAATAGATGAATTCACCACTACGGCTGGTGCAGATAGAAAAGAGACAGCCACCGTTGCCTCGTTCATGCGAGAAGCAACCCTTGAGGGCGTGAAGTTATTTCTGATAATGCTTCGAGGTTCTTACATCATGCATTTTGACCACTGGATAAGCATGATCAAGCAATTCTGGACAAAGAAGTCCGTAATGCCCGATAAGGCCATAGCAATTTTGACCAGACACGGACTTATAACCGAAGCCGATGAAAGTGTAAACGGACTCTTTGACGATGAGTACGAAATGTCGCTGGAATCAACATCGTCTCTTGCTTCTTCGTCCGAACTAAAGAAATCAAAAGACTTGGAACTCTGGGGACTTATAAAAGATGTAAACGAATTAATCGATGCTGAGACCGGAACCGTGTACTCGATAAAGAAGTTTAAGGTGCTGATGAAATTATTTGAGGACTACGGCTGGGAGCCAACCAACTACATCACCGAACAGAAACAACCGGTCCCAATACCAACCGATCAAGGAATGCCGAGTCCTGCCGGTGAAGCACCAGCGATATCACCTGATGTTCCACCTCTTGCCGGAAACCAACTAGGTGCGATATTAGGCAATGCAGTAAAACAATAAATCTATGAATGAGAAAATAAACAAACAAACTGAGGAAACGATAAGCAACTTTTTTGAGACAAAGTATTTTGAAGCGTTGTCCGAGCTTATAGCCGAGGAATTAGAAATAACCAAGACTTGGCTATTAAACAAGGGACTGCCCAATGACGATCTTCGGTATTATCAAGGTCGAGCCGAGGGACTGGGAGTAATCCTCCTTCGGATTAAAACCATTCACGATGAACATATGAAAACACAAACATAACAACCAACAACCCAAAGGAAATCGCCAAAATTTTGAGGGGTTCAGCTGGCCTCTTAAGATGGGATTTCTGGCGATTTCCACATCTTGAGAAGCCAACCGAGCCTCCGCAAAGGGGCTCGGTTTTATTAAACAGTGGACGCTTTGAAAGTCTTTCGTGAGGTCAGACTTAAAAAGAACAATCCACAATTAATACGCCTATGGAAAAACCAAACAATGCCGGCGCCGATCCAAACCCAACACCGTCTTTTGACGATACGGTCGGAAAGGAACAACCGGTCAATGCAGTTCCGTCGGGCACTCCGAGCGGAGACCAACCTGACAAAAACAAACCAGACGCTAAGGGTGAACAGCTCAAAGACCAATCTGGCGTAACGCCTGCCGATAAAGGCGAAAGTCCCGAGGGTAAACAACCCGAGGGCGACAAGTCCTTCTGGGGCAAGTTTAAGAGTGAGGAGGATGCTAAACACTCCTATGACGAAGCCCAGACCAAGATTATCGAGCAAGGCACAGAGATAAACGATCTCAAAACTGCCACCGAGAAAAACGATCAGTTTCTCTCGATACTCGACAAGGCATTGGTCAAAAATCCGCAACTGGCGGAACAGCTGAAAGCGAGTCTCGCCGAAGCCATGAAAGCCAGCGATGCAGAGCCTAAGGATGAGCCCGATATTGAAGCTATCCTCGATAAGAAACTTGAGGAACGAGAGACAAAAGCAAAGACGAAAGCCGAGATCGATAAATGGATCGGTGAACATGAGGACTTTAAGGAACCCGAGCTGGGTCACCAAGTGCTCGACATCATCGAAAAAGAAAAGCTTCCGTTTAATGCCAGAACTCTCCAGCTGGCCTACGATTCCATAACCAAAGATTCGCAGGCTAAGAAAGTGGCCGATGAAGCTCTCAAGAAAGAGGAAGTGAAAAATCTCGAGCGTGAGAATGCATCCGGTGTCGGAGGCGGTACACCAACCGCTAAAGGCCAAACGCCTAAAGATAGTCCCTTTGATGATCTTGTGGGCGAAAGTATCAACCCAAACAAAGTCAGGTGACACTTATAAGATTTGAGGTCTCGTAAGCGGTTACCGGCTTTCTAACATAAAACAAACTTATGCCTGAACCAACCCATCTCATCGGAACGAGGAACACGCTGACGATTGAACAATCACAGCGTATTCCCGATGTCGATGACAAAATTTTTCTCCTTGAACCAGGCGAATCACCGCTCACTGCTTTCTTGACCCAAATCGGAAAGATTGGCGACGGTGGTGGCAAATTCAAGGGCATGGCTCTCCAAAAAAGAGTCGTGTACAACCCAGAGTTTACTGAATATGAGGATCAGTACTCTGGCGTCTGGGCTCGAATCAACAACGGCGGTGGCTACATAGCCGGTGCTACCGACATTGTCGTTGATAGTCCCGGTGCATCAATTTTCTCCAAGTTCGACCTGATTAAAAACACTCGAACTGGTGAAATCATGCGTGTCACCACTATCAACTATTCCACGAACACACTCACCGTATCTCGTGGAGCCGGTGCCACTGCGGCGGCCGCCATCAATGATGACGACTGGCTGTTAGTCATCGGTCCAGCTTTTGAGGAAGGATCAAAGTCTGGCGACTCCAATACGACTAAGCTCGTAAAAGTCACCAACTACACCCAAATCTTCAAAACCAAATTCGGTGTCACTGCAACCGAGAACGCTTCGAAGCTTTATCCGTCCGGTAATCCGGGTGCGGATCTCAAATATTTGCGTGCTAAGCACGGTATTGAGCAAGCCAAGAAAATCGAACGCGCGTATTGGTTCGGTGAAAAGAAAGAGGTCACCGGTCCTGACGGCAAACCTCTCCGTTTATCGGGAGGTGTCTTGGAAGCCATCATCTCTGCTGGCAATGTACAAGACGAATCAAGTTCCGCTTTAACCGAAGCTGAATTCCGATCGTTCTTGCAGAACTATGCCTTCAAGTATGGTTCAAGCGAAAAATACTTCTTCTGTGGAAATACTGTCCTCGGCTATTTGGAGGGTTTTGCTACCAGCAAGATGTATGTCGTTCCAACCGATAAGACCTACGGTGTAGAGATTCGCAAATTCCAGTCTTCCTTCGGCACGCTAAACATTGTCCGTCATCCGATGTTCGACAATCAGTACGCTGGCATGGGAGTCGTATTGGATCTTTCAACCTTAAAGCATTGTCCTTTGAATGGCCGAGATACTTCTCTCGAAACCAACATTCAAGATAACGATGCAGACGAGGAAGTAGACCAGTACAAAACCGAAGTCGGTTTGCAGAGAGTCAACTTCGAAAAGAACGCTTTGCTTAAGGGCGTTGCCTAAACCAGATCAAGGCTCTGCTCTGACTCGCTGGCCTCCACTTTGTGGAAGCCAGGAGTAAGGGCGGATGCCAAACCAAAATAATTAAAAACTTAACTAATAAAACTTATATGGCTAAATTTAATTCCCATATCAAAAGACTTAAGATCGTTCTTAAACCGGCTACGCCGATATTTGAGGGCGGAATGAAAATCGGCGATCAACCGGGAGTGTACGCTTTATTCGAGGATGGTCAGTTTGAGACCAAAGACGAGGAAATAATCAAACAGCTTGAGGAGTTAGACACTTTCAAAATAGATTTTTGGCGTGTGTCTGACGAGTCGAGTCCCGTTGAGGACACAACAGTCGATAAAGACTTTGTGAAGCTCACAAAAAAAGAATTGCAGACTCTGGCAAGCGAAAAAGGTGTTGAGGTCGACGGCACTGAAACTAAAGATAGATTGATTGAACTCTTAAAAGATAAATAGAACCTTACGAGGTCGATAACTTAAAACAAACCTATGCCAATCGTATCAGCAGACTTAAAAGAATATAAATCATCGGCAACCAATTCCGATGGTGCTGGAATTTCTGCGACTGAAGTCGTAGATAATACCGACAATAACTTATTCACCGACATAACCGGTGATGAAGCGACTGCCGGTGGCACTGAGTATCGAAAGGTGTTCAGAAAGAACACGCATGCAACACTTACTTGGCAAAATATAGTCTCGTGGCTACTTAGCCAACCAACCAATTCCGCCTTGTCGTTCGGATTCGGATTGGATCATGCCGATGATGCCGACGGTGCTCAAGGAAACATGACAGTGTTTTCTGCCAACGCCGTTGTAGCTGTAGTTTCTGATGGTGCTGACACCAGACAAGTAACAATTGTCGGTGAGGATGCATCCGGAAATAGACAAACGGAAACTCTCACCTTAAACGGTGCAGTCGAAGTCGTTGGCTCGCTTACATTTTCCAAAGTGTATGCCGGTTATACGAATTCACTCTCTGCCTCAAGAACCGTAACCATCAGACAAGGTTCAGGAGGTACATCACGAGGATCAATCGGGCTTAACAAAAAGATAAGTTTCCTCTGGTTCGGCAAGAAGTATTCCGGAGGGTCGGTTATAAACGCCGAGGGTGGCGACATGGCCAGCAAAGCAACTGGATTAAAATCCGGTGATGTTGCACCTGCTGGAAACTTAGGCCTGTGGTATCGCATCACTTGGCCAGCCGGAGCCGGTGCAGTAACCGCAACTTCAACCCAAGTGAAGTCCGAGGGTGACACTGCGGCCTAAAAAAAATTAAAAAGCTATGGCAAAAACATTCTTAACAAAAAAGAATAATGCCAAAAGCACAATCACGGACAATCCACTGCTTTCCGGTGCGACTGTCCTGAATGTGCAGACTGGTGACGGGGCAAAATTTCCATCGGCACCATTTCACGCCACGCTTTATTCAAGCGATCCCAGTGTGGGCGAAATTGTGAAAGTGACCACGATAGCAACCGACCAATTCACAATTGAGCGTGCCAAAGAAAATACCACTGCCCAACAATGGCCTCAAGGCACACGCCTCGAGCTTTTGGTGACTGCCAAGCTTTTTGACGACTTCCAAACCAGAACCGAGATCATTGTCGCAACCGATGGTTCAGGCGATTACAACTGCGACGGTACGGCCGATCAAACAGAAATCAATGAGGCTCTAAGCAACCTGCCGTCTGGTGGCGGAATGGTGAGGATGAAAAAAGGAACCTACAACCTAACCGGACTCGTTGAAATCTTAAAGAGTAATGTGATTCTCGAGGGCGAAGGGGCGTCAACGCTTTTGCGTGTCGCTAATTCGGCTAACTTGGGAGATGTCGTAAGAATCGGCAATGGTGGGACTGTAAGCTACACAAACATCACGGTCCGAGACTTTATGATCGATGGAAACCAAGCCAACCAAACATCCGGTGCAAACAGTCCGTTGGTGCTCTGGGGAACCACATCATACAAGCACAGCAGATTGACCATAGAGAACTTATGGCTGACTGGTGCAAAACAAGATTGCTTAAAAGTTATTGCTATTGAGGACAGCGTAATAAAAAATTGCTACATCTACGCAAACACCGGAACGGCAATCGGATTATTCACCACTTCTCAGTACAACAGTATCGTTGGCAATGTGCTGGTTTCTAATTCGTATGGGGTATACGACAACGCCTGCAATTACAACACCATCACCGGTAATGTGATTCGCAATAATGGCTACGGCTTTTATGTGAGTAGTGGGTGGCGAGAAGTATTCACCGGCAATATGGTTTTTACCAGCACGAACTACGGAGTATATCTCGTTGGTGGTCAAAGAATATCCATAACGGGAAATCATTTCTACGGTGACAACTGGGGTATCGTAATCGGCAATAGTGCAAACGCTACCAAATACAATGTAATCACTGGGAACACGATCGCTTATCCAGTCGGACAAGGCATCGCCGTATATCATGGCTCGGGGACAACGGTGAGCAATGTTATAAGTGGCAATCACATTTATGGTGCTGGCGGACATGGGATATATCTTTATGGATCTTCATACAACACCATCACCGGAAATGCCATAGACAATGCATCACGAACGACCAACAACACTTCGCACAGTATCTATCTCTCAAACAATGGCACGGTGTATTCAACCTACAATGTGATCTCATCAAACAATCTGCATGCCACCCAAGCGAATAAATCCGCCTATCACATCAGAGAGCAAAGTGCGAGCGATGACTACAACTTGGCAATCGGCAATGTTTGCAAGGATGCAGTAACCGCACAGATCGGACTACAAGGAACGAACTCAGTGAGAGGTACTAATATACCGGCTACCGGATAAAACTATGTTTAATGCTTATCAATTTAACACCGCCCAATTAAACAACACCGGCTCAAAGCCAATCGCCAAAGCCGTGAGTTATGTGCTGGATGTATTTGGATTGATAAACAAACAAATAACTTATTTGTTCGACAGCTTCATCACAATATCGCACGCTAAGTCTTATATCCTCGACATTAGAACCTTGATCGATAAAACAGAGACATACATCATCGACACTTTCGGACTCGTTGTCAGATTAATTGCTTATAAACTCGACATCAATAATCTTGCGACTAAACTCGAAACTTATATCTTGGATGTTTATCAGAGAGCAACAAAAACTCTGACCTACATTCTCGACATTATTGGCGGTGCATTGATTGGGAGGATTTATAAACTCGATATTCGCAATCTTGTCCCAAAGAACACCAACTATGTACTCGACATACTGATCACACTCGGAAAAACTATCACCTACAGATTTGACTCGTTTCTTTTGGCGATCCGCCAAGCAATCTACAAATTAGACATAAGAAACATTGCTCAAAAATTAATGGCCTATGTGATCGATGTTGGAAGTGTGGTGGCCAGAATAGAAACCTACAAACTTGATGTCAGAAATCTTGCCAACAAAATATCTGCTTATGTGTTGGATATTAGAGCATTGATAAACAAAGCGTGGACTTACGCACTGGATATCAGAAACCTTGCCACGAAACTTGAAAGATATTTGCTGGACATTAAAAGTTTGGCAAACAAAAGCACCAGATATTTATTTGATTCATTGCTTAGCGTGTTGAGACAGACGATCTACCTCTTAGACATTAGAAACCTGACAGCTAAAGCAATGCGATATGTTCTCGATGTTCGAGGACTGATTGCAAAACTTGAATCTTATAAATTCGACATAAGAACACTGACAGCCAAGATTGAAAGATATGTACTGGATATCAGAAGCTTAATGGCCAAGACGGAAACCTACTGCTTAGACATTTTAAGCAAGATCGCAAAATGGTGGACTTACCGATTAGACATTCTGATAACCACAGGAAAACAATGGACATACCTCTTAGATATCCGAGGACTGATTGCGAAGGCTTGGACTTATCGCTTCCGCATTTGGAAAGTCATTGAGGGAGTAAAAATTGCCATTGAGTTTTTATCAGCCAAGCTGTCGGTCCTGATGCTTTCGGCAAAAGAAACTCTTGGTCTTACTACCGCTAAGTCAAACATTGAGGTCAAAACTGCACGGCAGGATCAGCAGATGCAAACTTCCAAGAGTGATATCAATCTGCCAAGCAATAAAAAAGATATAAACCTATGAGCATAAAAATCGTACAAAACGACACCAGACCACCATTGGAATTCAGCCTGACCCAAGACGGCTCGCCTGTGGATCTGACTGGATGCACGGTCAAATTCTACATGAAGGATGCGACCACTGGATCGGTAAAGATCAACGGAACCGCCTGTGTTATAACCGATGCCACCAAAGGCAAATGCCGATATAACTGGTCGGGGTCGGATACCAACACGGTTGCGACTTACTTGGGAGAGGTAGAGGTCACTTTTCCCGACGGCAAAATTCAAACCGGATATAAGCAATTATCAATCATCATCCGTGATGACATTTAAAACCTATGACCAGAGGCGAAATTAAAACTGCAATAAAAAACGAGGTCGATGATCAAACGCTCGACACTTCCTTGTTGAACACATGGATACAAAGAGCCGATGAAAAGGTGCAAAGCTGGCGACCGCCGGAAGATAGAGATCAGACCTTTGATTATTGGGACTATCTCAAAACCGAGCAACCATTCACAACGGTTGCTAACCAAGAAAAATATCCCTTACCAGAAAATTATCGTGCGTTTATCGAACTAAGAATCGGAACAGACAAAACACCTTTTAAGCTGATCGACTTCCGAGATAGAGACAAGTTTGATAACCATGCGGTTTATATGCTGGGTGGATATTTTTATCCGGTATCAACTCCGACAATTGACGGCAATGCTATGAGATTTGTTTTTGTCAGAATATCCGATGACTTTGCGTCCGACAATGACGAACCGGAGGTCGAGAAACTCTATCACCAAGCCTATGTAGAATGGGGCAAGAAAATGTACTACAACCAGCAAGGTGATACCGAACTGGAACGGCAAGCCGATAATAACTTCGAGAGAGTGATACTTGGAAAATGGCGTGATCAAGAATCAGCCAGAATGGCTTCAGCTTCGGATCAAGCGGAAATTCCAAGAAGCAGTCTCGTATAAACAACCGTTATGTCATTACCAAAAAAAATCTGGAAAACTTCGCAATTCCACAAAGGCATATCCAACCTTAATGCCGAGGGAACTTTTTGGTTTGCAAACGGTCTGGAGTTTGATCAATATCCGCCGTTCTTGAAAGTGGCTAATAAGTTTTTCAAAGAGAGCGACAGTATAAGTGTTCCGACACTCGATGAACCGAATTACATGTGTTATTTCAATTATCGATATTATTGTGCCAATCATGATGACGGAAAGATTTTTGAAAATAATTACAGTAGCTGGGTTGAAGTGCATGACAGCACAAACATCTGGGGAGGAAGCGGATTATATGCCGATGACGACTACATGTACTACGCCGGAAGCACATGGGTGGGACGCTTTGATAAAAACACATGGGTAGACAATTGGCAGTCGTTTAATGTGAACACAGCCTTTGACGATGTTCCGATTACCAAGTTTTTGAAATTCATTTGTTTTGGCAATAAAAATTATCTTGCCACATGGGACACTGGTGCAAGCGTTTGGAATCCTAATAAGCTGACTTTGCCGACCGGTTATGTGATTGTTTGGCTTGCACCGCTTACCGACTATCTGGTTATTTCCGCCCATCATCCGACATTCGGTTCGGCTTTATTTTTCTGGGATGGATATTCTCAGACTTATAACCGTGTCTTGCAATTAACTCAAACCCAAAGTCTTGCTGGTGTAGTCGATAAAAATGTTCTGTACTTCCTGACAAGAGACGGCTGGATTTGCCGATTCAACGGTTCTGGAATTGAAAAGCTAAACCGCTTCCCGGAAATGAATCACGAGGACTATATTTCACTGAAAGCCGGGTGCATGAAAGTTTATCAAGGCACCATTCTTATTGCCAAGGGATCGAATACTTATGATGTGAGTCGCCGAAGCCAGTATTGTGGAATTTGGTGCTATAACCCAGCGACAAACGCTCTTTATTTCAAACACCGAGTATCAAGCGGTGCGGTCAATCATGTGACTCCCGGAGTATCAGTCATGTACGGACTTTATGTGGACAACAATACAATTCGAGTGATGTATGGCGACGGCAATAAATCAATTATTGATGTGAACCACGAAACCGGAACATTCAGACCCTATGAATTCGGGGCGTATTGGATTAGTCCGTTGATCGACAACGAGCCATATCTTCGCAAAAGATGGAAACAGTTTATTTTGAACTTTTTCAAGCCGATGCCAAACAGCAGTTTTGCGAGATTTGAAATTAAATACAATATCACCGAACAGAATATAAGAGACCAGGCGAAATATGTGACTGGTGGTAGTTATGATTATTTTACCGTGTCATCAATACCTAGCTCGGTTGAAGTTGGTGATGAAGTGATTGTGCTTGCCGGTCCAGCCGCCGGACAAATAAGACACATAAAAAGCATAGACACAGTGACCAAGACAATCTATCTGGACGAAACTTTGTACTATGTCGGAACTTCACAAGGATATTTGCAAGCCGGAGATTATGTGGCAATCACGCCTTTCAAGAGACTTGGAACGATTAAGGGAAATGAAAACCAAGGTAAGGTAAACAAAATGCTTCGGTTTAATGCGAGGTCAAAAAAGATTCAATTCAAGGTCGAGGTTTGGAGTAACTCCGGATACTCTGGCGAATGGGACATGGGAGTGAAAGATGTGTCTGCCGTCTTTGTGCCGGACAGAATAATTAAATAAATTATATGCCTAAATTCACACTGGAAAAAATAGATGCTGAAAATGCAAAAAAGATTGACACGCTGGAGTCAGTCTCAATCGTAAATGTTCCTGCTCTGCAAAAACAGAAAGAGGATCTGGAAAAACAAATCGCCACCATGCAACAACAGCTCGTTCAAATAGATGAGGTCTTGGTCGAGTATAAAAAACTTCCACAAACATGAACAATACACCAACCAACAAAGATCAGCCGTTTGATCCGAATCTGGGTTCGATACTCAATCTCCTCCGTGATATTCCGATATTGAACTCACCGCCGGCCGATACGCCGAGAACCCCGATCAGCTTTGCAATATACGATAACGGTAGTGTGCGACGGTTCTATATATTTTTTAACGGAGTGTGGAGGTATGTAACGCTAACTTAAAAACCTATGGCAACGATAACAATCCAAAAAGGTCAAACCTTATCGGGAATCGCCAAACAACAAGGCACCACGCTGGATGCCTTACTAAAAGCAAATCCAACGATCAAGAATCCGAACCTGATATATGCCGGATCAGCTTTGAATTTACCCGGAATACCGGCTTCACCCGTTGTTGCCCCTAAGGCGAGCGTTCCGAGTCCAAGTCCCACCGTGACACCTTCTTCGACCGTAACACCGCCCGTTGCCCAAAATTCGAGCCCGGGGACAAGCTCTGTACCAGCCAAAAGCACCCTGTATGGGACGGAAGTGCCTTCTAACACTTCGTTGCTTAAACAGTACCGGTCCGACTTAGGCCTTGATTCCACCCTAAAAAGCATGCAAGACAGCCAGACTTCCTACCTCGATACACTTAAGAATTTGCCTAAAAAGTCAGACATCTACCAGCAAGAAAGAACTAAGCGAGGACTCGATACGATGCAGACAAACCTACAAAGCTTGGATAATCGATTGTCCACAATGGAGGAAGCAATCAATAGCTCGGAAAAAGATATCAGAGATCGAACTGTCTCAAGCAACGGTCTGGTAACAGAAAGCCAAACTCAAAGATTGGTCGCCTCAGAAAAACAACCACTTATAGATGAATACAGAAAACTACTCAATGAAAGAAATAAGCTTGCCACTCAAATGGGTACTGCCGAAACTTCGGCAAAAGAAATTGCCGGAATGCAATATGAGGATTCTACTTTGCCATTAACGGTGGCTGAAAAAACTCTTGGATTCCAGAAGGATCAATACGGCGTGTTGGGTGATTTGTTGAGTCAAGTGTTCGGTGCTTCTGAAAAAGATGTCACCAACATTATTGACTCCGCCAAATACGGAAAAGAGCAAGAAAAGAAAGATGCTCAAGATGTTATTGATCGAGCGATAAAACTTGCCGGTCTCGCCAACGACACACCAGCTGGAACGGTGCTTGATATTGCCGGTACGAAAGTAACTGGTACAAAGAAAACGACTGGTAGTGGATCAGATGCCGGAGGTTCGGCAAGTGATGTGGAAGCCTACGCACTTGAACTTCTAAACAACCCGAACTTCACCGCAAGTAATGTACCTCAAAATATCCGAGCGCAAGTCCTCCAGAAAAGAGATCAGATTATTTCTGAAGCGAACGCACAACAGCAAGCCGATGCGGTGGCCGCTCAAGCATTGAAATCAAGTCAACCAAAGATAACCGCTCAAGACTTTGGTGCTGGGGTCAAAGATGTATTCACACAAAAGATACCGAGCATTGCGAAGTCAGGATTCAACACCAGCAAAAACTTCTTCAAAGGACTCTTCGGTATCGGAAATTAAAATGCTATGGCTTACATTAAAGACCCTAAAACAGGAAAGTACATAAATACCGGTTCTGCACCGGTCTCTCCTCCACTCACGACATCAAAACCATCGTCGGCCGGTACCGTAGTAAAGTATCAAAAGAATGCCGAGGGAAAGTTTGTGACGACTGAGGTAGAGAAAACGGCCGGAAAGCCGAATGTGACAACAGTCGAGGGACTGCGAGATTTTGCTTTGCAAAATAATGTGGATGTATCCTCCACTCAACCCAAGGAATCAACACTACAAAAAATTCTCCATGTACTCAACACCGGAGGATATGCCGTTGGCGGTCTTATAAGTGGTAAAGGAATCAAGGCTGGAATTAAAGAACATATCCAGCCGTCTGAAGCACTTGGCATCAAAAGTAAAGTCGGTGGATTTATTGCCGACATACTACTCGATCCAACAACTTATCTAAGCTTCGGTTACGGAGCTGGTGCAAAACTCGCAACCAAAGCTGGTACGGTGGTGTTGAGTAAAACTGGAACATCGTTGCTTAAGAAGTCGATCCTTGAAGTTGGCGAACAAGGTGCAAGAAAGATGCTCGCCGAAAAGGTACTCGCAGAGGGTGGCGAAAAGTTTCTCGCAAAAGGTGGTCTGAAATTTGCTGGTAAACAAATATTGCCACGATCAGCCGTGACTGCTCCATTCAAGGCCGTAGACTGGCTCGTTGAAAAAACTCCGGTAGTCGGAAAAATGTACGAGGGTGCAAAAGACCTAGCTGGCAAAGCATTTGTACCGTTTAAAAGCATCAAAGAATTGCCGGGACGAATTGGCGAGGACTATGTTGATAAATTTTCACAATTTAGCAAAGCTACCCGATCCGAAGTCAGCAAAGCCGTAGAGGAAGCAACCACGCTCGGTAAGAGCGCGCAAAAGGAACTTGGAAAAGATGCTGGCACTAGGGTCGGTCGCTTGATCGAGGGAATGGCAGAGATTCCTACAAAGGTAGCCGATGAAGTCGAGAAAACAGCAACCGCTGGAAATAAAGTCATAGATAATATCATTGGTCACATTCAGGGGGAGCATAAACGCTTTGCAACGCTCGAAAAAGAACGAGGATTGCTTGATAACGAACTTCCGGATTATTTGCGTCACTACCTGACACCAGAGGGTCGTGAATTTCTACAAAAGAACAGCGATGTTGCACAAGAACTTCTGAAAAAAACGAGAGTAAGTACTCCATTCGCAAAATCTCGAACACTCGATGATACGCTCGTAAATATCAATAGTTACTTCCGCAAGACTCACGGCGTGAAGCTTTTTGAGCAAGATGCATTCAAAGCGTTTGGTGCTCGTAAAGCCGAACATGTCAAAGC